>JBQCJR010000316.1:0-6196 GCA_051952595.1 Kofleriaceae bacterium | reverse complement strand
CCGGCACGTCGTCCACCACCGCGAGCGTGCGCGCGAGGCCGACGTGCGCGACGAGCACCACCAGATCGGCCTGCGCGCGCAGCTGCCGGACGTGTGGCTCGATCGAGCGCGCGTCGAGGTAGCGCAGCCCCTGCGAGTAGGCCGGAGACTGCCGCGCGGGGACGTCCGGATCGGTGAGCCCGACGAACCCGATCCGGATGCCGCCGACCTCGCGGACCAGCGTGGCCGGGAACACCGGCTCGCCACGCGCGGCGTCGAGGATGTTCGCGGCGATCACCGGGTAGCCCACCGCGGCGAGCAGCTCGCGCATGCGCGCCGGCCCGTAGGCGACCTCCCAGTTGCCGGGGACCGCGAGATCCACGCCGAGCGCGCGCTGCGGGGCGACGACCGCCTCGCCGCGCGACCACGCCGCCGGGCCGGAGCCCTGGAACGTGTCGCCGCCGTCGATCAGCAATGCGTGCCCACCGACCTCGCGGCGGATGTCTGAGACCGCGCGCGCGAGCCGGGCGTAGCCGCCCGCGCGCACCACCTCGCGCCGCCCGTCGGGCGACCAGAACAGCTCGGGGTGCTCCTCGAGCTGCGCGTGGGCATCGGCGAAGAACAGCAGGGTCGCGCGCCGCGCCGGCGGACCACCCGCGCAGCCGGCGACCAGCAGCGCGATCGCGAGCGCCGCGCGCATCAGTAGCTCACCACCGCGGCGCCGCGCGCCACGTGATCGACGAGCGTGGCGATCGCGTTCGGTACGACCTCGGTCGGCTGCGGATCGAGCCGCGCGCGATCGATGCCGAGCTGGTCGAGCGCGTGGGCGCAGAGCTGGATCCGGACGCCCGCCGCCATCGCCTGGCGGATCGTGTCGGCCAGCTGGGGCGGGCGCGCCGCGATCGCGCCATCGAACGCGAACGCGCCGCGGCCGTAGACCACCACGACCACCTCGCGCAGCCGGCCCTGCTGCGCGGCGGTCCGGGCGTGCCGGAACACCGACGACATCCGCTGCGCGTCTTCGAGCCCGGTGGTGAGCACGAACACGAGCGAGCGATCGACCACCGCCGGCGCTGATGCCGGGCGCGTGGCCGAGCCAGACGGGCGAGTGGTCTGGGCCGGCGCCGCGGCGCGACCCGGCCGGGCCTCGGCGAGCGAGGGCGAGCACGCGCCGATCGCGAGCGCGGCGAACAAGGACATCCATGTGCGAGACATCGAGCGACCTCCGAAAAACGAGCGTGTTTAGGTGCTTGCGAGCAAGAGCAGCCGGCGTGCCTACCGCACCCGGGCCGAGAGGGCCCCACCGCGCGACCAGGCGGCGGGGCGGAACGAGCGTGAAACGTGATGAAACGTGGCGAAACGCGATGAAACGCAGACGAGCTAACGAGGCTCGAACGAAGCGCGATCCGGGTGCGACGAAGCGCGATCCCGGCGAGACGAGGCGAAACGAGGCGCGATCCGGGCGCGGCGCAGACGGCGCAGGCGACGCGGCGACGCGGCTCAGCGCGCCAGCCGCGCGGCGATCGCCATGCCCGCGAGCATCGCGGCGACGAACGCCAGCGCCGCCACGCTGCCCGACGCGGCGGACACCAGCGCCGGTCCCGGGCACAGCCCGGCGAGCCCCCATCCGATCCCGAAGATCGCCGAGCCCGCGACCAGCCTTCCGTCGATGTCGCGGCGCTCCGGGGCGTGGAACCGCACGTCGAACCAGGGTGCGCTGCGCCGCGCGGACGCCGCGCGATACGCCAGCGCGTAGACGATCACCGCGCCGCCCATCACGAACGCCAGGCTCGGATCCCAGCCGCGCGTGACATCGAGGAAGCCGATCACGCGCGCCGGATCCGTCATGCCCGAGAGCAGCAGGCCGGCGCCGAACAGCGCGCCCGCGATCGCGGCGAGCGCGATCGATCCGCGGCGCTGGCACGGGCTGCACCCGCTCACGACATCCCTCCCGCGATCCACGCGGTGAGCGCGCCGGTCGCCATGAACGTGGCGACCGCGACCAGCGAGCGGCGCGATAGCCGCGACAGGCCACACACGCCGTGGCCGCTCGTGCAGCCGCTGCCCAGGTTTGTCCCGAAGCCAACCAGCAGGCCGGCGAGCACCACGACGCCGAGCGGGCGCACCGCGGCGCCCACCGCGCCCGGCGCGATCGCCGCGGCCACGACGCCGGAGCCGAGCAACCCGCCGAGGAAGGCGAGCCGCCAGCCGAGGCGCCCCGAGGCGGGGGACACCAGCGCGCCGAGCACGCCGCTGATCCCCGCGATCCTTCCCTGCGCGATCCAGAGCAATGCGCTCGCCGCGCCGATCAACGCGCCGCCGAGCAGCGCGATCCACCAGTGGTCCAACATGCCCCAGCATAGTGCAGCCGTGGTGCCAGCTCCGCCGCGCGTCGCCCGCCCAGCGTGGCGCGCGATCCGCGCGCGGCGCGAACGCGGGTGAAACCGATCCGCCGCTCCGCGCCGTTTCACGCCGTTTCGCGCCACGCCGTTTCATGCCGTTTCGCGCGGGGCTCTATCACCGCGACCGGCGGTGCATCGCGCTGGCACCTGCCTTGAAGAAGCGCGCGGCGTGCTCGTCGTTCTCTCGCTCGCGATCGGGATCGCGCTGGGGCTACTCGGCGGTGGTGGCTCGATCCTCACCGTGCCGCTCCTCACCTCGGTCGCCGGGATGCCCGCGCCACAGGCGATCGCGTCGTCGCTGTTCGCCGTCGCGGTGACCAGCGTCGCCGCGCTGCTCGGCCACGCGCGCGCGGGCCGCGTCCGGTGGCGCACCGGCCTCGTGTTCGGGGCGTGTGGGATGCTCGGCGCCTACCCCGGTGGGCTCGCAGCGCGCGGGCTGCCGAGCGAGGTCCTCATGATCGCGTTCGGCGCCGTCATGCTGGTCAGCGGGGCATCGATGCTGCGCGGCCGCCGCACCGCCGCGCCCGCCGCGACCGGCGCGCGCGAGCTCCCGGCGATCCGCGCCGCCGCGATCGGCACCGGCGTCGGCGTGATGACCGGCGTGCTCGGCGCGGGCGGCGGGTTCGTGATCGTCCCCGCGCTCGTGCTGCTCGGCGGCGTGCCGACCGAGGCCGAGATCGGCACCTCGTTGTTTGTGTTTTTGTTGTGCGGGGGGGGGGTTTTCCTCGGCCACGCTGATCTCGCATCGATCGACTGGCGCATCACCGGCAGGGTGACCGCGGCGGCCGCCGCCGGCGCGCTGGTCGGCAGTGCGCTGTCGGGAAGGATCGCACCCCACGTGCTGCGCCGCGCGTTTGGCGTGCTGGTGCTCGCGATGGCGATCCTCGTGCTCGCGCGCGAGCTCGCGTGACGTCCTTCGAAGCCGGCGGCGGCTCGCCAGCCGTGCGGGAAGGACGCACTATCTCCCCGATGCCTCCGCGCGCCCCCCGCCCGTCGCCCCACGACCTCGACCGCGCGCTGTTCGGCGACGCGCTCGACGAGCTGGTCGGCGCGGCGATCGTGCTCGATGACCGGCTCCGGATCCGCGTCGCGACGCCGACCGCCTCCGACGTCCTCGGGTTCGAGCCGCCGGTCGGCGCGTCGGCGGCCACCGTGCTGTGCGGCGATCGACCGAAGCGTCCGTTCGCCGAGGCGCTCGCGGCGGGCACGCCGTTCCAGGCGGTGATCCCGCGGCCGCGCGGCGGCGCGGGCGAGCTGGTCCGCGTCCGCTCGCTGCCGATCGGCCCCCCGGGCCAGCCCGGCGGCTGGATCGTCTACCTGAGCCCGGTCGGCGAGGACGACCAGACCGCCGTGCTGTTCCACGGCATGTGGACCCGCGACCCGCGGATGAAGGAGACGTTCCGCATCATCGAGAAGGTCTCCGCCGAGGACGCGACCGTGCTCGTGCGTGGCGAGACCGGCACCGGCAAGGAGCTCGTCGCCCACGCGATCCACGCGCTGTCGCCCCGCGCCCGCGGGCCGTTCCGCGCGATCAACTGCGCCGCGCTCCCGCCGAACCTGCTCGAGAGCGAGCTGTTCGGGCACACCCGCGGCGCGTTCACCGGCGCGGTCAAGGACACCCCCGGCCACATCCAGGCCGCCCACGGCGGCACGCTGTTCCTCGACGAGGTGGCCGAGCTGCCGCTCGAGCTCCAGGCCAAGCTGCTCCGCGTGCTCGAGACCCACGCGGTGCTGCCGGTCGGCGCGCGCGAGCCGATCCCGGTCGATGTGCGGCTGGTCTCGGCGACCCACCGCGCGCTGCGCACCGAGGTCGAGCAAGGCCGGTTCCGCGCCGACCTGATGTTCCGGCTGCGCGTGATCCCGGTGCGCCTGCCGCCGCTGCGAGAACGCCCCGGCGACGTGCTCCTGATCGGCGGCAAGATCATCGAGGAGCTCAATGCGCGTGGCCGGCGCCGGATCGCGCGGATCGCGCCCACCGCCGAGGCGGCGCTCGAGCACTACGAGTGGCCGGGCAACGTGCGCGAGCTGCGCAACGTGCTCGCGTACGCGTTCGCGATCGGCGACGGCCCGGTGCTCGAGCTCGCCGATCTGCCGCCCGAGGTCACCGCGACCGAGCTCGCGGGCGAGGTGCGAGTCACCGGCAGCGGCCACGCCGGCCAGCCCGACGCCGACCGGCCCGCCGGTGGTGCCCCCGACGAGCCGCCCGAGGCGCGGCGGATCCGCGACGCGCTCGCGCGGACCGGCGGCAGCCGCGAGCGCGCCGCCCGGCTGCTCGGCCTGTCGCGCGTGACGCTGTGGCGGCGCATGCGCGCGCTCGGGCTCGCGGAGTAACAGGCTGCTCCAGCAGCCTGTGACTCCGCGTTTCAGGCGGTTTCATGGCGGCCTGTCGAGCCGCCTGGCGCCGCGATCTGCGTTGGCGCCGGGCGTGCAAAGGCCTCGCGGCATCATGTGGCTCCGTCAGCTCTTCGATCGCGAGACCTCGACGTACACCTACCTGCTCGCCAGCGGAGGCTCCGCCGCGCTGATCGATCCGGTGCTCGAGCAGGTCGACCGCGACCTCGCGCTGCTCCGCGACCTCGGGCTCCGGCTGACCCACGTGCTCGACACCCACGTCCACGCCGACCACGTCACCGGCGCGGGCGCGCTGCGCGAGCGCACCGGCGCGATCAGCCACGCGAGCGCCGCCGGGCCGCCGTGTGCCGATGTCCACCTGCGCCATGGCGACGCGGTCCACGTCGGAGATCTCGCGATCACCGCGCTCGCGACCCCGGGCCACACCGACGACAGCCTGTCGTTCCTGGTCGACGGCGCGGTGTTCACCGGCGACGCGCTGCTGATCCGCGGCTGCGGCCGCACCGACTTCCAGAACGGCGACGCCGGCCAGCTCTACGACGCGCTGACCGGCGTGTTGTTCGCGCTGCCCGACGCCACGGTGGTGTACCCGGGGCACGACTACCGCGGCCACACCGCCTCGACGATCGGCGAGGAGCGGCACTTCAACCCGCGGGTCGCCGGCAAGAGCCGCGACGAGTTCATCGCCACGATGGCCGCGCTCGGCCTGGCGCCCCCGCGCAAGCTCGCCGAGTCGGTCGCCGCGAACCGCGCGTGTGGTCTGCCCATCGCGCAGGAGTGACGGCTACGATGCCGCTCGATGGGCCCGAGCGAGCAGCTGTTGCACCTCCTCACCGCCCCGGCGGCCACCGCCCCGGCGGCCACTGCCCCGGCGGCCACCGCCCCGGCGGCCACCGCCCCGGCGGCCACCGATCTCGTCGCGCCACCACCCCTCGCGGCGTGGCGCGCGCTGGTCGAGCGCGTCGGGCCCGCGACCCTCGCGAGCTGGCTGTCGCCGCCGGCGGTGATCGCCGCGGTGCTCGCCGATAGCGCGTTCGCCGCCGCGATGCTCGAAGCGCTGCGCACGCCCGGCCCGGCCGCCGAGGTCATGGCGCAGGCGTTCCCCGAGGCCGCCGCGCTGGCCGCCGCGATGCCGCCGCAGGTCGAGCACGATCCGGGCACCGATCGGCCGCTGATCGATCACGTCGCGGCGCGGCTGCTCGGCCGCAAGCTGCGCGGCCTCGAGGCGCGCGACCTCGCGACGTTCCAGGACCACGGCCTGTCGCGCCCGCGGTTCGACGCGCTCGCCGAGCGCTGCGCGCGCGTGCTCGACGCCGGGCTCGGGCCGGTGCTGCGCGCGGCGATCCTCCACCTCGACATCGCCAAGACCGCGAGCGCGCCCCACCGCGCGCAGTGGACGGCGCGCGGGATCTCGCTCGACGTCCACAACGAGGCCGCCGCGGCGATCCTGCGCCGCGCCGATC
>JBQCJR010000315.1:0-2924 GCA_051952595.1 Kofleriaceae bacterium | reverse complement strand
TGGTGCCGCGGCTGGTACGTCGACCGCGCGCGCCGGCTCGCGCGGGTCTATCACTGTGGCACGTCACGCGAGCGCGATCACGAGCTCGAGTGCGAGCTCTTGGTCAACGAGGCGTGGGCCGAGTGGGACATCGGCGTGGCGTGGGAGAAGCAATTCGAGGTCGGCGCGCTGGCCGGCATGGCGCTCGAGCCCGACGGGCACGCCGCTGCGCTGGACGCCTGGACGGGGTGCACCGCGGCGCGGCTGCTCACCTGCCACCCGGATCCCGAGCGGTTCCGGTTCCGCTGGGACCCGGCGGCGGAGCGCCTCGAGCACGACTGGTACGACCACGGGGGCGTGGACGTCTCGGTGATCGATCCGAGCGGCGGGGTGCGCACGTACGGGTTCGATCGCGATGACGTGCTGTTCGAGCTGCTCGGCCGTGGCCCCGCGGTGCTGGACGAGTTGCGCCGCGCCCCGCCCTGCCCCGGCATGTCCAGCCGGGACACCGAGAGCGGCGCGGTGATCGACCAGCGGCTCCGGGAGATCGGGTTCCGCCTCGAGGACGCCGTCTCGCCGACCACGATCGACGAGCTGCGCCGGCGGTGGCCCGGCTGGGTGATCGAGCGCGAGCGCGCCGGGATCAGCGGCCACTACCAGTGGCTCGGGGACGACGTGAGGGCGGGCGAGCTGCACTACATCGAGGCGGTCCACGTCGAGCCCGCCGCGCTGCCGGCGCCGCAGATCCCCGACGACGAGGCGGCGCTCCTGCGCGAGATCCACGCCGATCTCGACGCGGATCTGCCGCGCCAGGTCTACGCGGATCTGCTGCTCTCCAAGGGCGACCCGCGCGGCGCGCTCGTCAACGTGCAGATCGCGCTCGCGCGCGGCGACGAGCCGGATCGCCGCGAGGCGCTCCGGGAAGAGGAGCGCTTCCTGCTCCGCCGCTATGGCGTCGATCGCGTGCCCGGTGGCGAGGTGACGCGGTTCGAGCGCGGCTTCCCGCTCGTCGCGCGAACGTGGGGCGCCGCGGCGGCCGAGCTCGCGATGCTCGAGCGCGCACCCACGCTCCAGGAGCTCCACGTGCACGACGCGGACGCCGATGACCTGGCGCGGCTGTTCGCGGCGCCTGGCTTCGAACGGATCCGCGCGCTCGAGCTGCGGCCGAAGCCCGGCGCGCTGGCGCGGCTGTTCGGCGGCCCCGCGTGCGCGACGCTGCAGCGGCTCGCGATCATCGCCGACACGCCGGAGCTCGCCGAGGAGCTGCTCGCCGCGATCGCGGCCCCCGGAGCGTCGGCCACCCCGGGATGGCCCGCGTTGGCCAGCGTGCGCGAGCTGTCGCTCGTTCGCACGGATCTGCGGAACGGCGGCGCGGCGCGCTTGGCCGCCACGCCAGCGATCGCACAGCTCCGCGCGCTGGCGCTCACCGCCTGTCGGCTCGGGAGCGACGGGATGGCCGCGCTCGCGGCGAGCCGGCACCTCGCCGCCCTCACCTCGCTGCAGATCATCGCGCCGAGCCAGGACGACCCGGACGGACTCCGCGCGCTGCGCGCCCGGTTCGGCGAGGCGCTCTCGATCGACGGCGCGTGAGGCCGCCGTGAGCCCGGCAGCGTAACGTGCCACACATCCGCGGTCGCTCCGCTTGCCCACGCGCGGGTCTTCGCCGAGGATCGCGGCATGCGAGGACTATTGCTAGCGTTCGCGATCAGCGCGTCCGGCTGCTCGCTGTTCACGGTCAAGCAGGATCCCTTTCCGGCGCTCGATATCCACGCCGACCGGCCACCGCCGGGCCCGTCCCGCGTGGTGCTGACCGCCTCGAGCATCACGATCGCCGACAAGGTCCAGTTCCAGACCGGCAAGGCGGAGATCCTGCCGGCGTCGTTCGGGCTGCTCGACGAGGTCGCCCGGGTGTTCCTCGACAACGACCAGATCGAGCAGGTCCAGATCGAGGGCCACACCGACTCGACGGGCACCGCGGCGATCAACCGCAAGCTGTCCCAGGCGCGCGCCGAATCGGTGATGAAGTACCTGGCCAGCAAGGGCGTGAAGGCCAAGCGGATGACCGCCAAGGGGTTCGGCCCCGATCGGCCGATGGCCGACAACGGCGACGAGACGGGCCGCGAGATCAACCGGCGCGTCGAGTTCAACATCCTGAAGCAGGGCCCGAAGAAGACCATCGTGAAGGACGACTGACCATGACCCAGCGATCCATCCCTTCTCTCCTCGGTGTCGTGGGTGCCGTGCTGCTCGCCGGCGGGTGCAAGAGCGCCGGCATGGGCACCGAGACGCGCACGGATATCGCGTCGCAGATGCTGGCGGCCCAGGGGCCGATCCAGGACTGCTACGCGGCGGCGCTCAAGTCGAATCGCAAGATCAAGGGCATGATGACGCTCGAGTTCGTCGCCGAGGCGTCGACCGGGCAGTTCAAGAACATCATCGTCCGGCGCGACGAGACCAACGATCCGACGCTCCGCCAGTGCGTGCTCGGCGAGGTCGGCAAGCTCAAGCTGGCCAAGGCGACCAGCTCGAACCTCCAGATCAACTACCCACTGCGGTTCGCGCCGAATAATTGAGCGATGGCCAAACGACCGACGCGTTCGCCAACCCACGCCGACATCGAGATGTCGCGGCTCTCGTCGATGGGGCTCGAGATCGAGGACATCGCCGACGGCGATCAGGTGGCGCTGCCCGCGCTGATCGAGCTCGCCGAGGACCGAGGCCGACCGGCGAGCCACTACCTCGCGGCCACCGCGCTCGCGACCGAGCTGCGGGTGGAGCCGCCGAGCGGAACCCGGCTCACCTTGCGCGTCTGCGCCGGTAACTGCCAGCAGTACGGCGCGCTCGACCTGCTCGATCACGTGGCCGAGCGCGCGGCGCGCACCGGTGCGTTCGCGATCGCGCCGGTGTCGTGCCTCGATCGCTGCGACGTCGCGCCCGCGTGCGAG
>JBQCJR010000314.1:0-18072 GCA_051952595.1 Kofleriaceae bacterium | reverse complement strand
GGGTTCACGGCGGCGACGAGCGCCGCGGTGGCGTACTGCGAGGCGCGTCGCGCGTTCCTGCTCGTCGACATCCCCGCGACCATCAACACGCCCCAGGCGGTGCAGGACTGGGTCGATGCGAACGCCGCGACGATCCGCAGCAAGAACACCGCGATCTACTTCCCTCGGCTCCACGTGCCCGATCCGACCGCCGAGCTCCGGCTGCGCTCGATCGGCGCGAGCGGCACGGTGGCGGGCATCTACGCGCGCACCGATACCGACCGCGGGGTGTGGAAGGCGCCGGCCGGCGTCGATGCCGTGCTGCGCGGGGTGGGAGCGCTCGACTACCAGCTCACCGATCTCGAGAACGGCGTGCTCAACCCGCTCGGGATCGACTGCTTGCGTAGCTTCCCGGTCTACGGGCAGGTCGCGTGGGGCGCGCGGACGGGGGTGGGGGCCGACGCGATGGCCTCCGAGTGGAAGTACGTGCCGGTGCGCCGGCTCGCCTTGATGATCGAGGAGTCGTTGTTCCGCGGGACCAAGTGGGTGGTGTTCGAGCCGAACGACGAGCCGCTGTGGGCGAAGATCCGCCAGAACGTCGGCGCGTTCATGATGGGCCTGTTTCGCCAGGGCGCGTTCCAGGGCAGCACGCCCGACAAGGCGTTCTTCGTGAAGTGCGACGGCGAGACGACCACCGCCGTGGATCGCAACCTCGGGATCGTCAACATCGAAGTCGGCTTCGCGCCGCTCAAGCCCGCCGAGTTCGTGGTGCTGAAGATCCAGCAGATCCCCGACGTGAAGTGAGGAGGGAGGCCCGACCATGCCGACAGGTTTCACGAAGAACGCGCATCGCCGCGAGCCCTACAAGGCGTTCAAGTTCCGCATCGTCCACAACAACAAGGTCGTGTTCGGCGTCAGCAAGGTGGGGGCGCTCAAGCGCACCACCGAGGTGGTCAAGCATCGATCGGGCGGCCAGAACAGCTACGACTACAAGTCGTGGGGGCGCACCACGTTCGACTCGATCCTGCTCGAGCGCGGGATCACGCACGACCACGAGTTCGAGGCGTGGGCCAACATGGTCGCGACGTGGTCGGGTGATGCGAGCGCGAACCTCGCCGAGTACAAGCGCGAGCTGACGCTCGAGTTCCTGAACGAGCGCGGCCAGGTCGCGATCCGGTACTTCCTGCACGGTTGCTGGGTCAGCGAGTACACCGCGGTGCCCGAGCTCGACGCGAACGGCAACAGCATCGCGCTCGAGACCCTCAAGGTGGAGCTCGATGGCTGGGAGCGCGATCCGACGACGCTCGAGCCCGACGAGACCGATGACGTGCCGTCCACCGCGGTAGGTTGATGGTCGGAGGGGGGGCACACAGCGCGCTCGCGAGCCTGGCGGCGCGCCACGGTCTCGGCGGCGCCCGCGCGCGCGCGTTCGGCACCCTGCCGGGCGACCTCGAGATCGACTTCGGGGCGCCGCGCGCGGTCGTGGTCACCGAGCTGCTCGCAGCGTGCTTCACCGGAGAGGGGCTCGAGCTCGATCCGTGGTGGGCGCTGCCGATCTCGACGCGCACCCTGCTCCTGGTCGCGCTCGGCGAGCTGACGGCCCCCGCGATCGAGGTGTATCTGCCTTGTCCGTGCGGCGAGACCGCCGAGCTCGAGCTGCCCAGCCACGAGCTCGCCGAGTTCGCGGCCGAACGTGCGGCCGTGGCCCCGACCGTCGAGATCGATGGGGCATCGCTTCGCCTGCGGCTGCCGACCGGGCGGGACCAGCTGCGGTGGGCGGCGCTGGCGGCGCAGGCCGATCCGTCGCTCGCGCGCCGCGTGCTGGTCGAGCTGGTCGTCGATGGACCGAGCGAGCTTCCCGAGGAGCTCGTGCCGCAGATCGATCGCGCGCTCTCCGAGGCCGATCCGCTGGTCGAGCTGCGGCTGGACACGGCCTGTCCGAGCTGTGGCGCCGCGCTGACCGGCGAGGTGGACCTCGAGGCGATCGCGATCGCGCGGCTGCGCCGGGTCCAGCTGCGGCTGCTCGAGGACATCCACCACCTCGCGCGCACCTACCACTGGAGCGAGCAGCAGATCGCGCGGATCCCGGCGTGGCGCCGCGCCGAGTACCTCGCCTTGCTCGGCCGGAGTCGCGCGTGAGCTACGCGTCGCGGCTGGTCGCGATGGCGGGGCGAGTCCCGGCGGCCGCGCTGCGGCCGGCACACGGGCTCGGCGCGTCGGAGCTCGGCGCGCCGGAGCTCGAGATCGACGAGGTCGGCGAGGACCCCGCGTCGGTGCCGTCGCCCGTGGCGTCGCGCAGCGCGCCGCCGGGGCACGAGGTCGCGCCGAGCCCGCGCCGCCCCACGCCGGCCGCGCCCCTACGGCCAATGGCCCAGCCCTCGCGCACCACGCCGGCCACCCTCGACGATCGCGCCGTACGTGCGCCGCGCTCCGCGGGGCTGCCCGCCGCGCTCGCGCCGAACCAGGTGGCCACGAGGACCTCGGTCGGGGCGATCGATTCGGTCGATTCGGTCGACGCGCTCGACGAGGCCGATGCGCCTCGGGTCGTCCCGGTGATCTCGTCGCCCGCGCCGATCGCCCCGTCGCGCGCCGCGGCTCCCTCGGACTGGCTCGCGGAGCATCCCGACGGCGCGGACCCGCTCGAAACCCTCGACGCGGACGACGACCTCCGCTCGCTGCTGCGCAGCGTGCGGGCCTGGACCAGCTCGCCGGTGGCCGGCGCGGAGGGCCCGCGCGCGCCCGCGCTCGAGCTCGCGGAGCCCGCCGTTGCGATCGCACCGTCGCACGAGGCGATCGCCACGGCCATGCGCGAGCCACGCCGCGACGATCCGATGCAGGTCTCGATCGGCAACGTGCTGATCACCGTCGAGGACGCGCCGCCCTCCAGCGGGGCAGGGCGGCCGGCCCCGGCGCCTGCCGTCGGCGACCGGCTCGCGCGCCACTACCTGAGGAGGCGATGACATGTCGAAGGTCCAGGTCGACCGCGTCGTGATCCGGTTGCGCGGCATCTCCGCCTCGGATGCGCGGCGCGCCGCGGGAGCGCTGGCGCCCGCGTTGAACCGCGCGCTCCAGGCCCGCTCCGCGGCGCAGGCCGGGCGCGTGGCGCCGCTCGCGGATCGGATCGCGGGCGCGCTGGCGGCGAAGCTGCGGGGAGGCCAGCGGTGAGCTTCAGCTACCTGCTCAAGGGCGCGCTCGTCGAGTACGGCGCGGGGCTTGGCGGCTCGATCCCGAACCTCGTGGTGTTCCAGTTCAACCCCGAGACGATCACGCGGACGATCGAGATCCCTCCGCGGCCGACCGGCGCGACGCTGCGCGAGACCAGCCAGGCCGGAGACATCCCGGTCGAGCGGATCTCGCTGCTCGTCCAGTTCACCACCCACGAGCCCGACGCGCGGCTCGCGGTGCTGTCGCGCGCCGTCGGCATCGGGCCGCAGCTCGCGGCGCTCGAGAAGATGGCGCGGCCCGCGGGCCCCATCAGCGGCCTGCTCGACGCCGCGCGCGACAAGGTCGCCCACGCGATCTCCGGCGATGACGCCAGGGCGACCCAGAAGATCCCACGCGAGGCGTACCCGCGGCTGCTGTTCCTGTGGGGCGCCACGCGCGTGTTGCCGGTGACGCTCGACGCGCTGTCGATCGTCGAGAAGCAGTACGACGCGGCGCTCAACCCGACGCTCGCCGAGGTCTCGCTGTCGCTCACGGCGGTGATCCCGGATCCGTGCTCCGACGACCGGATCGCGCGCGGCGCCTACCAGTACTCGTCGTATGCCCGCGATGCGCTGGCGGCGGCCAACCCGGCCCGGTCCACGACCGAGCTGTTCGATCTCGTCCAGTTCTAGAGAGGTGGCGATGGCGTTCCTTCCGACTTCGCGATACGCGCAGCTCCCGACCGTCGAGGTCCCGTCCGGTGACGACCGCACCGCGACGATCGTCAAGCTGCGCCGGTTGCCGGCGACCGAGGGAGAACCGACGGTGATGGCCGAGCACGATCGGCTCGACGTGATCGCGCGCGAGCGCTACGGCGAGTCGACCGAGTACTGGCACATCGCCGACGCCAACAGCGAGCTGGTCGCGTCCGACCTGGTGCAGGTGGGCCGGGTGATCCGGGTGCCGGCGAAGTGAGATGGGTGGCTCGACCGAATATCGCGTGCTGATCGACGGCCGGGACATCGACCGCGCGCTCTACGCGCGGATCGAGACGATCACGGTCGAGCAGGCGATCGATCTCGCGTCCGAGGCGCGGATCGAGCTCGAGATGTGCGCCGACGATCGCGGCGCGTGGAACGGCCCGACCGATCCGGTCGTCCGCACGTGGCGGCGGGTCCGCATCGAGCTCGACCACATGGGCTCGGGCTGGGTGCCGCTGATCGACGGGCCGATCGTCGCCTGGAACGCCGCGATGTCGGGCCAACCCGGTCAGAGCATGCTGGTGCTGACCGTCCACGACGACAGCGTCTATCTGAACCGCCGGGCGGAGGCCCGGGTGTTCGAGGGCCGGACCGACACCGAGGTCGCGCGCAGCCTGCTCCAGTCGGGCCCGATCACCGAGGTCGACGTGGATCCGCTGCCGGAGCGCCCGCCGGATCGCCGGCTCCAGCACATGCGCGCGGGGACCGAGATCGACCTGCTGCTCGAGCTGGCGCGTCCGTACGGGATGCACGTGTTCGTGCGACCCGGTGCCCAACCCGGTCGGTCGATCGGCTGTCTCAAGCGACTCGACGTCCGCCGATCGCCGCGCCTGCCGACGCTCGTGCTCGTCGGACCGAAGCGCAACGTCGACGAGCTCCACGTGCGGAGCGATGGCATGCTCGGCGCGCGCCACGCGGGGGCGCGGCTCGACATCGGCGACCTCGCGGTCAAGACCTACACCTCGAGCTGGAAGGACCTCGCGCTGCTCGGCGACGAGGACGCGATCGACGACGCCGAGCAGCTCGGGCTCGACCTGGTCGATTCCGTCGATGCCGCGCTGTACGACCTGCAGGAGGCCGCCGAGCAGCGCCAGCAGCGCGCGAGCTACCTGATGGTGGCCACCGGCTCGGTGCGCGCCGGTTGCTACGGCGGGGTGCTGACCGCGTACGACGTCGTGGCGGTGAGTGGCGCCGACGAGAAGCTGTGCACGAAGTTCGTGATCCGCGAGGTCACCCACACGCTCGGGCGCTCCGAGTACCGGCAGGACTTCACCTTGATCGCGAACTCGGTCGCGAAGGTGGACCGCCGCGGCAACCCGATCCCGCCGGAGATCCGGCTCTAGCGAACAGGATGATATGAGGACCTCCACGACGACCGATCAGATCGACTTCCTGGCGCGCTCGCTGCTTCGCCAGCACGGCGTCGTGCTCGGCAAGTACCGCGGCAAGGTCACGCAGGTCGGGACCGGCGAGCACCTGGGCCAGATCAAGGCGGTGATCCCGTCGCTGTTCGGCGCGACCGAAACGGTGTGGATCGACCCGGTGGTGCCGTTCGCCGGCACTCGCTACGGCTTCGCGTTCCTGCCCGAGGTCGACGATGGCGTGTGGATCGAGTTCGAGGAAGGTGACTCCTCGCGGCCGCTGTGGTCCGGGTTCTTCTGGGGGCGCGATCAGATGCCGGCCGCGGCGACCGACCGGGTGCGCGTGCTCGCGACCAAGCACGGCCACCAGGTCGTGCTCGACGACGAGCGCGACGAGCTCCGGCTCGAGCACGGGCGCGGGCCGAGCATCGTGATCGACGAGGAGAAGATCACGCTCCGGGTGGGGGGCAAGACGCTGGTGCTCGACGAGCACGGCCTGACGGTCAACGACGGCGCGCTCGAGGTGACGTGATGTCGGCGATGCTCACGACCGCGAGCACGATCCAGTGCTCGCACGGCGGGACGGCGGTGCTCGCGACGTCGAACCAGACCACGAGCGCGGGCGGGCGCGTGCTGCTCGAGTCCGACGTCCATCAGGTCGTCGGCTGCCCGTTCAGCACCGGCTCGAAGTACTCGCCGTGCGTGACGATCACCTGGTCGTCCGGCGTGCAGGCAGTGTCGATCCGCGGGACCAAGGTGCTCGTCACCTCGAGCGTGGGCTCGTGCAAGAGCGCCGAGGGCGTGGTCCAGGGCGTCGCCCGCGTCCAGACTCAGCAGCGAGCGAGCGCGCGATGAAGGGCTATCCGGCCTACCTCTCGTTCCCGTTCCGGATCGGTCCCGACGGCCGGACCGCCGCGCCGCCGTCCCTCGAGGCGCACGTCGCCGAGGAGCTGGTCCAGCTGTTGTTGACCACGCTCGGCGAGCGCTGGTTCCTGCCCGAGCTCGGCACCAACCTGCGCCGCCTGGTGTTCGAGAGCACCGACGAGGTGGCCGTCGGGATGACCCAGTCGATCGTGTCGTCGGCGCTCGCGACCTGGCTCGGGACCCGGTTGACCGTCGAGGCGCTCACCGTGTCGACGGCGAGCGGCGCGATCGAGGTCGTGGTGCAGTACCGGCCGATCGGCGCGCAGACGTCGAAGCTGCTCAAGCTGCAGAGGCCGGGGGGCTGACGTGCCGTTCGTGGACCCGGCGGCGCTCGCCGAACGAGCGCGCAATCTCGGGGCGCTCAACGGGCTGCGCCAGGTCCGCGTCTCGCTCGACGAGACCGTGGTGCCGGCGGTCGCGATCCTCGAAGTCCGGTTCTGGAACGCGAACCACGTCGCGGCGCTCGCCTCGGATCCCGCGCCGCCACATCGGCGGTTTCCACTCACCGGCGGCCACCGGGTGCCGGCCGGCCCGTCGACGGGCATGGTCCAGGTGACGGCGGTCCAGAGCACCGCCGAGCCCGACGCGCTGCGCCTGATCGTCTCGCCGATCGGCGACTACTCGACCTACACGCTGTCGGTGAGCTATGTCGGGATCGATCCGCTGTTCGCGTCGCTCGAGCTCAAGTTCCGGCCGGGCTGCTTCTCGATCGACTGTGCCCCCGCGTGGACCCCGCGCGACGCCCCCGAGCCGAGCCCGGCGTTCGATACCCTGGCGCGCGACTACGATTCGTTCCGGCACCTGCTGATCGGTGCGATGCAGCAGCGGGTGCCCGGCTGGCAGCCGACGAGCGAGGCCGACCTGTCGGTCACGCTGCTCGATCTGTGGTCGGCCGCCGCGGACGAGCTCGCGGACTACCAGGACCGCGTGATGAACGAGGCCTACCTGGCCACCGCGCGCAAGCGGGTCTCGCTCTCGCGCCACGCCCGGCTCGTCGACTACCACATCCACCAGGGCAACCAGGCGAGCACGCTGATCGCGATGCGGCTCGCCGTGCCGCAGGCCACGCTGCTGGCCGGGATCGAGGTCTCGACCGGCTCGCCGGATGGCGGCGCCGGGACCACGTTCGTCACTGTCGAGGGCGGCGCGATGCGGGCTGCGCTCGACGCGATCGATCTCTACACCTGGGACGATGCGCGGCCGGCGCTCGCCCGCGGCGACACCACCGCGGACCTCGCGTTCGGATCGATCGCCGAGGCCACGGCGATGGCGGCTCACCTTGGGCAGGCATCCGCGCGGCTGTTGATCCAGGAAGAGCTCGATCCGCGCACCGGCGGCGTGGCCGGTCGCGATCCGGACAAGCGGCAGCTGCTGCGCCTCGTCTCCGCCGAGCGGGTACCCGATCCACAACATCCGACCGCGGGGATCGTGCGGGTCGCGTGGCGGGCCGACGACGCGCTGGGCTGGGACTTCTGCTTCGTGGAGACACCGGTCGACGGCGGCCCCAAGCTGCGCCACATCACCCGGTTCTACGGCAACCTCGCGATGGCCACCGCGGGTGCGCTGGCGTCCGCGACGTTCCGGGGCCCCACGCCGAGCGATCCGCTGCGGTCGGGCGAGCGCGCCGCGCAGCCGACGGCGCGGTGGGGCACGCTGTGTCCGTTGCCGGGCGAGCTCCCGCTGCTCTACCGCGACACGCCGCCGGACGGGACGACCGTGCCGGTCTCGACGCTCGAGCTGACGGTCGAGGATCCGGCCACCGGGATCATCGACACGCGGTGGCGAGAGGCGATCAGCCTGGTCGGCAGCGGCGCGACGGATCGCGACTTCGTGGTCGAGACCGACGAGCTGCTGCGCTCGACGATCCGGTTCGGCAACGGCCGCAACGGCGCGGCGCTGCCGCGCGGGGCGATCGTGCGCGCGCGCTGGCGCACCGGGCTGCCGCTCGAAGGCAACCTCGGCCGCGATCGCCTCGTGCGGTTCGACCCGGTCGCGCACGGCGAGCTCGCGGCGGTGTGGAACCCGTTCGACGCGAGCAACGGTCGCGCGCCCGAGCCGGCGGAGCAGATCCGGCGCAACGCGCCCGAGGCGTATCGCGCGCGGCAGCTCCGCGCGGTCACGCTCGCCGATTACGTCGCGCGCGCCGAGGAGCTGCCCGGCGTCCAGCGCGCCGCCGCACGCTACCTGTGGACGGGCAGCTGGCGCACGGTGCGCGTGACGATCGATCCCGCCGGTACCGAGACGCTGTCGCCCGAGCTCGCCGCCGAGGTCGCGGCGCACCTCGAGGCGCTGAGGTTGATCGGTGAGGATCTCGAGGTCCGCGCGCCGGTGTTCGTCCCGCTGCGCGTGGAGCTGACGGTGTGCCTGCGCGACGATGCGTGGCCGGACGATCTCCGGTTCGCGATCGAGGAGGAGCTGTCGGTCGGGTGGACCCGCGATGGGCGGCGTGGCCTGTTCCACCCCGATCAGTGGACGTTCGGCCAGGCGCTGCACGTCAGCGAGATCGCCGGGCGGCTCGTGAAGTTGCCCGGCGTCGCGCACCTCGCAGGGGCGAGGATCTCGCGGTGGAACGCCGCGGCGCCCGGCGATGGCCGCCACGTGGAGGTCGGTCCGAGCGAGATCCTCCAGGTGCACAACGACCCGGACCACATGGAGCGCGGGTTCATCGAGCTCCAGCTCGTCGGAGGACGCCGATGAAGCCGCCGCGTCGACCCGCGTGCACCCCGCCGGAGACGTTCCCCGCGATCATCGCGAACCGGCCGTCGCTCGATCGGATCGCGTACCGGATCGGCGGCTACGTCGACGTGCGGCGCTGGCTGCTCCGCCGGATCGACGAGGATCCGATGTTCGCGGCGTGGACGTATCGCGGCGCGGACGACCCCGGGATCGCGCTGTACGAGGCGGCGGCGATCCTGGTCGATCTGCTCGGGCTGTACCAGGAGGCGTACGCGAACGAGGCGTTCCTGCGCACCGCGCGGTGGCGCGACAGCGTGGCGGATCTCGTGCGCCTGCTCGGCTATCGCCTCAAGCCCGGCATCGCAGGCACCGGGGCGTTCGCGTTCGAGGTCCGGGGCACCGCGCCGGTCGCGATCCCGGCGGGCTTTCCGCTCAAGGCCGATCTCGTCGAGGCGCCGGCGCCGGCGACCTTCCAGACCCGCGCCGCGGCCGAGGCGTTGCCATGGCTGTCCCGGTTCGCGCTGGTCCGCCCGCAGCGCGCGGGCTGGATCTCCGCCGGCACGCGGACCTTGGTCGTCGAGGGCGCCGCGCAGGCGTTCGCGAAGCACGACCGGCTGCTCGTCGGCGTGGTCACCGACGGCACGACCGCCGATCCGCGCACGCTCGATCCGTGGGAGATCGCGATCGTCGATAGCGTCGAGTCGTGGCACGGCCGCACCGTGCTCCGGTTGCAGGGCGCGCTCGGCCAGCTGCGCGGGTCCCACGCGACCTTGACGGCGTTCAAGCTCGGCCGCACGTTCCGCCACTTCGGCCACAACGCGCCGCCGCAGCGCATCGAGGTGCGGTCGGACGGCTCGACGATCGGTCACGTCGTCGGGTTCGCGCGCTCGCTCGATCGCGACGACTTCACCGGCGGTACCGGCGCGGCCGGATTCCCTCCACTCGCGCGCGACGAGCTGCCGCTCGATCCGCAGGTCCACGATCTCGCCGCGGGCACGCGGCTCGCGATCCAGCTCTCGATCCGGCGGTGGCTCGGTCGGCGCGCCCCGGCGCGCACGCTCTCGCTCGCGCGGATCGCCGAGACCCGCGCGGTGACCTGCGCGTATGGCGCGCTGTCCTCGCCGGCGACGATCGCGACGCTGGAGCGCCCGCTGGCGCCGCTGGCTCACCCGCCGGGGCCGGCGTCCTCGCCGCTCGCCGAGCTGACTCGGGTGGTCGATCTCCGCGAGATCCAGATCGATACGGTCCTCGGCGAGCCATTCGCTGTCGGCGCGGCGTGTCACGACCTGCCGCTCGATCGCGGCGCGCGGCTCGCGTGGTGGGGCGATCCTGCCCGCGCGCGCGACCTCCTGCATCGAGCGATCGCGGTCGTGCCGGTGGGCGCACCGTCGTACGAGGCCACCGTGGTCGCCGTGGAGCCGACCGAGGTGCCGGATCTCGTCGCGATCACGCTCGACCGCGAGGTCGACTACGCGGCGTTCTCCGAGGGCGCCGGCACGCTGGTGTTCGGCAATCTCGTCGAGGCGACCGAGGGCAAGCAGGAGCCCACGCTGGTGCTCGGCAACGGCGACGAGCGCGCCACGTTCCAGACGTTCCTGGTCCCCAAGGGCCCGCTGACCTACGCGAACCACCCGGCGCTGACGCCGCCCGAGCGACCGGAGCTCGAGGTCGTCGTGGCGGGGCGGATCTGGCAATGCGTGCCCTCGTTGTACGGCCGCGGGGCGGCCGAGGAGATCTACGTCGTCCGGCAGGATCACGAGGGCCGGTCGTGGGTGCAGTTCGGCGACGGCAAGACCGGCGCGCGGCTGCCGTCCGGGATCGAGAACGTCGCGATCCGGTGGCGGACCGGTGCGGGCGCGTTTGGTCCGACGCGCCCCGGTGCGCAGGTCGCGCCCGGCGCGCGGATCGACGCGATCACCGCGGTGACGCTGCCGGGCGTGATCGCGGGCGGCAGCGCGCCGGAGGCCGCCGAGGTGGCGCGGGTGGCCGCCCCGCGGCGGGTGCAGAGCCTCGATCGGCTGGTCAGCTTCGCCGACATCGAGGCCGAGGCCCTCTCGATCGGCGGGGTCGAGAAGGCGCGCGCGGCCTGGGCGATCGCCGAGGGCGTGCCGATGGTCCAGGTCACGATCTCGATGCAGGCGCGGCGCGCCGCCGAGCTCGAGGACGTGCGCCGGATCCTGGCGACCGCCAACCGCGAGCGCGGGCCGCATCGGTTCCCGATCCAGGTCGTGGCCGGGGGCTTCGAGTACGTGTACCTCGACCTCGTCGTCGCGATCGATCCGGCGTTCGAGCCCGCCGCGGTGCGCGCGGCGGTGCAAGCGGCGCTCGGCGTCACCGGCAGCGAGGCCGGCGGCATCGACGGCGCCGCCGGTCTGTTCGGGACGGCCTCGCCGCGCGAGTTCGGCGATCCGGAGTACGCGACCCGCGTCGAGGGAACCGCGCAGAACGTGCGCGGCGTTCGATGGGCCGCGGTCCACGCGTTCGGATCGCTGGGCACCACCGACGATCCGGCGCAGCTGCGCTACCCGTCGTCCGTCAGCTCGCCCGCGCCGGCGCGCGCCGAGCTCGTCGCCTGCCCACCGACGCGCGTGCTGCGGCTGTTTCACGCCGCAGACGGCGGCCCGCTGGTGCTCCGGATCGTCCCGGGAGGGACTGCGCCATGACCCGCATCCCGTTGTTCGGCAGGTTGCCCGCGATCCACCGCATCAAGGACGCCGAGCAGGCGCCGCCCGAGCGCCCCGGTCCGCTGCAGGCGTACCTCGGCCACGTCGAGGACGCCTTCGGCGCGGTCGAGGCATCGATCGAGGCGCTCTATCACGACCTGTTCATCGAGACCTGTGCCGACTGGGTCATCCCGTACCTCGGCGACCTGCTCGGCGCGAGCCCGCTCGCCGGAGATCCGTGGACCCTGCGCGCCGACGTGGCGGACACGATCCTGTTGCGCCGCGCGAAGGGAACGCTCGGCGCGATCGAGCGGCTCGCCCACGATCTCACCGGGTGGGGCGCGCATCCCGTCGAGCTGCGCGAGAACCTGGTGTGGGCGCAGGCGCTCGATCACCAGCGACCGGACCGGGGAGGGCAGCCGGCGTACGCCGCGCCACCGTTCCATCGGCACACCGTGGTCCGCGGCGGGTTCGCCACGATCCGCGATCCGGCGACCCTGTCGGTGCTCGGCACGCCGTACGACACGTTCGCGCGGTTCCCCGACGTCTCGGTGCCGCGTCCGCACGGCACCCACTACAACCTGCCGAACCTGGGCATCTTCCTGTGGCGCCTCGCGACCAACCGGATCGCGCGGCAGGACCGGCAGGCGGCGCCGAGCCCACCGATCGCCTCGACCGGCCTGGCCTCGCCACACGCCGCGTGGGTCGTCCGGCGGTTCGTCGATCCACTCGCGCGCCCGGTCCGGCTGTTCGGTCGTTCGAGCTACGACCCGGATCGCCGGCCACCGGTGCTCACGCCGCTCGACCAGCAGCCGGCGCCGATCGTGCGCGCGCGGCTCACCTCCGGCGCGCCGCTCGGGAACCCCGCGGCGTACGTCGCGGCGGTGCCGTACGACGAGCTCGATCCGGGTTCGATCGCGGTGGGCTCGCTGCCGCTCGAGCTACACCTGCCGGATCCGGGAGCGGGGCCGGGGCCGTGGACGTTCCGCGGCGCGGATCTGTGCGCGTGGGAAGCCGGGCTCGCACCGCCGCTCGGCGAGCGCGAGATCGCGATCGATCCGCGGATCGGGCGGATCGCGATCGGCGCGCCGACCCAGGCGATCGCGGAGGCGATCGCCGATCGCCTGGTGCTGTCGTGGACCTACGCGGCGGTCGGGCCGGTCGGCGCGCATCCGACCACGAGGGATCCGCTGCCCGAGACCTGGAACGGCCGGCCGGTGCCGGCGCCGATCATCGTCGCCTCGCGTCCCGGCGCGACGAGCCTGGTCGACGCGCTGGCGACCCTCGCCGACGTCTCGAGCGATCCGCTGGTGATCGAGATCGCGGACAGCGAGATCCACGAGCTCGACCTCTCCGCGGTCGCCGGCCGGATCGTGGAGGACGGCGGCCCCAACCTGGCCTGCGGACGCCCGCTGTTCCTGCGCGCCGCCGACGGCCAGCGCCCGATCGTCCGGCTCGCCCAGCCGCTGCGCCTGCGGCCGGTGCAGGTCGCGGGCGCGGACCAGCCGGCGATCGATGCCCAGGTCGCGAACACCGTGGTCCGGCTCGACGGGATCACGATCGTCGCGGGCGCGGGGCTGGCCGCCGGCGATCCGCTGATCGCGCGCGCGGCGATCCACGCGCTCGAGCTGCGCGGTTGCACGCTCGATCCCGGTGGCCACCGGGTGCTCGATGGCACGCCCACCGGCGGGCGCGCGCCCTCGCGGACGGCGCTCCGGCTGCACCAGCCGTATGGCTTCGCCGCCGCGGCGGACGAGCTCGCGTTCCGAGAGACGCCCTCGATCGAGCTCCGCCGGACGATCGCCGGGCCGCTGTTCGTCGCGGCGGACGGCTACTTCCTGTCGCTCGCATCATCGATCGTCGATGCCGGCCCGGGCGCCGCCGCGGGCGCGATCGCGATCTCGGGGACCGGCGACCCGCAGCGATCGTTCGCCGCGCGCGCGCTCGTCGACGGCGTCACGATCTTCGGGCGCACCCGCGTCCAGCAGATCTCGGGGCGCGGCGGCATCTTCACCGGCCGGCTGAGCGTCGACGACGATCAGACCGGGTGCCTCGAGTGGAGCTGGTTCTCCGGCGATGGCGATCGGCTCCCGCAACACGCCGGCTGCGTCCAGGCCCCCGAGGCGCGCGTGGTGTTCGCGAGCGAGTGGTTCGGCCACGAGGCCTATGGCCAGCTCGACCTCGCGACCGATCGGCGCGTCCTCGAGTGCGGCCCCGACGACGATCAGATGGGTGCGTTCGGCTTTCTGCTCGAAGCGCACAAGTGGAAGAACCTGAACGTTCGATTGCGCGAGCTCGTGCCGGTTGGCGTGCGCCCGCTGCTCATCCCCGCAAGCTGAGGTCCGACGATGCACGGCGATTTCTCCAGGTGGTTTCCTACGGTCCCGAAGAACCAGGTCGGGATCCTGGCGCAGGAAGGGCGCGTGCTCCTCGATGCGGACGTCAACGCCCACACCCTGCTCGGGATGCGGTGGCAGGATCTCGCCGCGCGCGCCGCGTTCGGCGCCGGCATCGCCGCGATCCCGGTCGAGGCTCCCGATGGGTGGCGCGTGGTCCGTGCCCAGCTCGCCGGGGCGCCGGGGCGCGTCGCGCTCGAGCTGATGCCCGGCGCCGCGTGGACCGACGGCCTGCTCGTCGAGCTTCCCGGCACACCAGGCCAGTCGTCGAACCTCGTCGCGACGACGCTCCAGCCGCCGCCGCCGGATCTCGGCGCGCCGGGGACGCGCGACGCCGTGGTGCTCGAGGTGTGGCGACGCTCGCTCAACGGCTATCAGGTGCCCGCCGAGCTGCTGGAGCCTGCGCTGGGTGGACCGGATACCGCCGAGCGCGTCGAGACCGCGTACGCGTTGCGCCTCCATCGCATGCACGCCGGCGACACCTGCCGGTCGATCCTTCCGGCGCTCCGCGACGATCTCGGGAGGCACGGCCGGCTGCACGCCACGCTCGCTCCCACGACGACCACCACCGGCGACTGCCCGGTGATCCTCGGCGGGGGCTACACCGGGTTCGAGCACGATCTCTACCGGGTCGAGATCGCCGAGGTCGACGGCGGCGCTCCGATGTTCAAGTGGTCGCAGTGGAACGGCGGGCTCGCCGGTCGCGGCATCTACGACGCCGCCACGCAGCGGCTCGCGCTGATCGCCGGCGATCAGCCGATCCTGCGCTCGGGCCTGACGTCGTTCTACCTCGAGGTCCTCGTGCTCGACGGCGAGCTCGGCGGCTGGCGGGTCGCGTACGGCGCGCGCGCATCGCTCGATGCGTCCGGCGAGATCGACCTGTCCGGTCCCAAGTCGTTCGGCGCGCTGCCGCCCGCGACCGGCTCGTGGTTCGTGCGGGTGTGG
The DNA here is from genome assembly GCA_051952595.1 of Kofleriaceae bacterium. GTDB lineage: Bacteria > Myxococcota_A > Polyangia > Haliangiales > Haliangiaceae > JABFXX01. Next base: position 3,223 of record JBQCJR010000314.1, on the reverse strand, counting down.
AACGACCTGCGCGCGGTCGCCGAGTTCCCCGCCGGCGCGCCGACCGAGCTGCGCGACGGGATCCGGCTCGAGTTCGAGCCCGGCCCCGCGGGGTACCTGCCGGGCGACTACTGGACCTTCCCGGTGCGCGCGGGTGGACTCGACAACCCGTCGCCGCTGCTCGATCGCGCGGCGCCTCACGGCGTGCACCGCCATCGCGTGCCGCTCGCCGAGCTGCACTGGGCCGCCGGCCCGCTCTCGCCGGGGTCGGGCATCGAGGACTGCCGCGTCCCGCTCCCTCCGCTGACCGCCCGCGATGGCTGCTGCACGCACACGGTCGGCGACGGCGTGACGAGCCACGGCGACTTCCCGACCATCCAGGCCGCGATCGACGCCTTGCCGGCCGCGGGCGGGCGCGTGTGTGTGCTGCCCGGCGAGTACCGCGAGAACGTCCTCGTGAAGTACCGCCAGGCGGTGGAGATCGTCGGTTGCGGACCGCGGTCCCGGCTGATCGCCGCGCAGCGAGACGAGGGGCGCGTGCCACCGGCGCTCCACGTGCTCGACACCAGCGGCATCCGGATCCGCGAGCTGCGGGTCGATGCGGCTCCCGGCGGCATCGCGATCCTGCTCGAGGCCGACGAGCTCGCCGGGACCACCGAGATCGATACCGGCGCGCGCACGCCGATGCTCGAGGACATCCATGTCCTCGATTGCCTCGTGCAAGCGACCACCGGCAGCGGGATCGAGATCCGCGGCGGACGCGGCGTCGAGATCGCGCGCAATCGCTTGTTGGTCGAGGATCAGCCGAACGAGTGGGCGGCGATCACCGCGCACGTCCAGGACGCGCGGATCGCCCGGAACCGCGTGGAGGTGGTCGGCCCCGAGCGCGAGCTCGAGCGCCGCGCGCTCGGCGGGATCTGGCTGCGCGGCGGGTGCGCGCGCGTCGAGGTCGATGACAACGAGATCGTCGGCGGCGCCGGCCACGGCGTGATGCTCGGGCATGCCGAGCAATCCGCCGCGACCGAGGGGCCGTTCGTGCTGCGGGTGGCGCGCGGGTTCCACGGCTACATCCTCCAGGGCCGCCTCGATGCGGCGTGCGCCGGCTGCGGCCCGGGGACGGTCGTGGTCGCGCCGCCCGGCGCAACCGACGAGCCGCCGTGGGTCGCCGGTGCCGCGCTGCGCGACATCCGGATCCGCCGCAACGAGATCCGCGGGATGGGGATGTCGGGGATCGGCGTGTTCGGGTTCTTCGCGAGCCCGGACCAGGGCGTGATCTCGGTCGAGAACCTCGAGATCACCGGCAACCGGCTGACCGACAACCTGGTGCGCCCGCTCGCCGCGCTGCCCGGCGGCCCCCGGACGATCGCGGGCTACGGTGCGATCTCGCTCGCCGATGTGGTCGAGCTCGTGCTCCGCGACAACGAGCTCGTGCACAACGGGACGCGCACCAGCGGTCCGGTCTGCGCGATCTTCGTGCTCACCGCCGAGGGCCTCGAGCTGTCGCGCAACCGGATCGCCGGCAACGGCCCCATCGGGTTCCAGGACATCTCGTCGTCGTGGCCACACGGTGCGATCTGGCTCGACACCGTGAGCGCGCCGATCTCGGCGGCCGATCGCGCCGCGCCACGCGGCCGGATCGCCGCGGGCATCCGCGACAACGAGGTCCACGCCGCGAACGGACCGGCGCTGGTGATGCGTGCCCTCGGCCACGTGCAGGTCATCGCGAACGCGTTCACCAGCGAGAGCGCCCAGGGCTTCAACAACACCACCACCGTGTTCATCACGAGCTACAGCCTCGGCTCGAACCTGACCACGAACGCCACGTTCGATCGGCTGCGGTCCGGGCTGGTCAAGCCGCGCGAGGTCCGCCGGACGATGTCGCTCGCCGGACGGCCGATCGACGAGCGGCCGGTCACGATCGCCGAGGTGGCGAGCACGCGGATGTCGATCGTGCGGCCCTCGCGGGGCGCCGAGGCCGCGTACCTGGCTCCGCCCGGCTCGGTGCTGTTCTCGGGCAACCACTGCATCCTGGAGGCGCCGGACGCGCCCGAGGTCGCCTCGTCGGTCGCGATCGTCGGGCTGGACGACATCGAGGTCTCCGGCAACCACGTGCAAACGACCGCGCGGGCGATCAACTACCCGATGGTCGTCCTGGGCGCCGCCGTCCGGTTGGAGGGCAACCGGTTCGTCGACTTCGTGGCGACCGCGTGGTCGGCGTTGGCGCACGGCGTGTTCGCGAACGCCACCGGCAACATCGCCGATCACTGCCTGCTCGTGAGTGGGAGCAGCGGCCTCGTGAAGGCCAACAACCTCGAGATCGATTCTTCGGCCTGCCACCTGGTCTCGGCGTTCCCCGCCGCGCTGGGCCTGGTCACTGTTGGAGGGCACTCGTGAGCATCCGTGTTCCCAAGGACTCGAGCGCTCCCCCCGAGCAGCTCGAGGAGACGATCGATTTCGGCGAGCTGCTCCGGACCGGCGACCGACTGTTCGCGGCCGCGGACCAGGCCCGGGCCAGTGCGCTCGGGCAGCTCGCCGGGCTGCGCACCGCGCGCTCGTACGTGTTGCAGCGCGAGCGCGCGGAGCTCGCCGACGCGGGCGTCTCCCCGGATCGGCTGGCCTCGCTCGACGGCGCGATCGCGCGAACCACCGAGCTCGCCCGATCGCTCGCGGCGCAGGCCGAGCTCGCCGGGCGTTCGATTCCGATCGCCAAGCCCGACGAGGCCATCGTGTATGGCTTCGTGCGCACCGCCGACGGGCGCGCCGCGAGCGGCGTGAAGCTCCTGCTCGCCGATGCCAAGGGCCAGGTCTTCGACTCGTCCGCGACCGACGGCGACGGCCACTTCCAGCTGCGCGCGATCCTGGAGAAGGTGCCGCGCCGGCTCCAGCTGCAGGTGCACCACGGCAACAAGCCCGTGGTGGTGGAGGTGGACCTGGTGCCCGGTGGTGTCGAGCTGGTACCGGTGCGGGTCGACGGCTGAGGACGAAGCACGGCTTGACGGGGCGCGGCGCCAAGAAGTCTACGAGGTGACCTCGACGAGCTCGCCGGACTCGACGTCCTCGTAGAAGACGTGGATGCCATTGTCGAGCAGGGGGCGTTTCTCGCTCTCGGCCATCCATGGCTCGAGGAACACGACGCGCACCGAGGTCACCGGGGTACCGTCCTGCATCCGCTGGTTCTGGACGAGCGAGCGCAGGTAGTAGATCTCGAAGCCGCGGAGGTGGTCTCCCTCGGCGAGCACGCACG
>JBQCJR010000313.1:0-8225 GCA_051952595.1 Kofleriaceae bacterium | reverse complement strand
CGTGGTGATCGGCGTCGCCGGCGCCGGCCAGGAGATCTCGACGCGGCCGTTCCAGCTGGTCACCGGCCGGGTGTGGACCGGCAGCGCGTTCGGCGGCGCCCGCGGCCCCACCGACGTGCCGCGGATCGTAGACTGGTACATGGACAAGCGGATCGAGATCGACTCGATGATCACGCACAAGCTGCCGCTCGAGCGGATCAACGAGGCGTTCGATCTGATGCACGCCGGCGCCTCGATCCGCACCGTGGTGGAGTTCTGATGGAGATCACCACGCGCAGCGAGCAGCGCTGCTTCGGTGGGGTCCAGGGCTTCTACGAGCTCGCCAGCGCGGCGTGCCGCGGCCCGATGCGGTTCTCGCTGTTCCTGCCGCCAGGGGCCGAGCAGTCCCGGCCGCCGGTCGTCTACTACCTCGCCGGGCTGACCTGCACCGAGGAGACGTTCCCGGCCAAGGCAGGCGCGCAGCGGGTGGCCGCGGCGCTCGGGCTCGCGCTGGTCGCGCCGGACACCAGCCCACGCGCCGTGCGTGTGCCCGGCGACGATCGCGATTGGGACTTTGGCCAGGGCGCCGGGTTCTATCTCGACGCGACGGCCGAGCCGTGGGCGTCGGCGGGCTACCAGATGGAGACCCACGTGGTCCACGAGCTGCGCGAGGCGATCGAGGGCCGGTTCCCGGTCGCGTCGGATCGGCGCGGCATCACCGGCCATTCGATGGGTGGCCACGGCGCGCTCACCCTCGCGCTGCGCCACCCCGCGCTCTACCAGAGCGTGTCGGCGCTCGCGCCGATCGTCGCGCCGTCGCAGGTGCCGTGGGGCGAGAAGGCGTTCCGCGGCTACCTCGGCGACGAGACGACGCGCTGGCGCCCCCACGATGCCGTCGAGCTGCTGCGCGATGGCAAGCGGTGGACCGGCACCGCGCTCGTCGATCAGGGGCTCGCCGACAAGTTCTTCGAGCGCGAGCTGCGCCCCGAGCTGCTCGAGGCCGCGGCGCGCGAGGCCGGCGCGCCGCTGGTGCTCCGCCGCCACGCCGGTTACGACCACAGCTACTACTTCATCTCGACGATGCTCGAGGACCACCTGCGCCACCACGCGCGCACGCTGGTCCCGCAGCCGCTCGAGGACGAGTAGCGCTAGAGCATGACGTCGACGGTGTAGGTCCCGTCGCCGCTGGTCGCCGTACCGGTCACGTGGGTCGTGCCCGGGGCGCGGATCACCTTGCCGGTGCCGTCGTCCTGGATCGCGCCGCTGATCGTCAGGTTCAGCAGCGCCTCGCCCTCGAGCAGGCCGGACATCTGGTAGGTGCCCATCAGCGTGCCGGTGAGCGTGCCGGTCGCCGTGCCGGTCGGGATGTCCTTGAGCTGGAGCAGGAGGGCGGGCTGGAGCTCGGGGCTGGGATCGGTGTCGTAGGTGATCGCGGTCTCGATCACCTCGCCGTTGATGATCAGCGGCCCGTTGGTGTAGTCGGTCATGCCGACGCGCAGCCGCATGCCCTTGTTGTTCGAGGCGCCCTGGTCGACCTGCCCGGTGATCACGAGCGTGCCGCCGACCAGGCCAGCGCCCATCTGCGGCGAGATGTTCGCGGACTGCGCCGAGTTGAAGCCGGCGAACCCGAGAGTGATCGATTGCTCGATCGAGTCGTCCAGCCCGTAGTAGGCGCGCCGCGCCTGCTCGTCCGAGTCGATCTCGTCGTCGCTACAACCCGCCGCGGCGAGCCCGGCGAGCATCCAGAGAGCCATGGTGTTCCTGCCCATGCTTGTCTCGTGGGGCGCGGGCCCGCCGCGGTCGCAGGAATCGACCACCTACACCAGCGCAGCCGCGGCTACGCTGGCTTCGTGCCGATCGTCACGAGCCGGTCGGCCGGGCGAACCTGCGCGAGCACCTGGGCCTCGGCGGCGTCGAGCGCGGTGACCAGCTCGGGGCCGAAGATGTCGCCGAGCGCGTCGCGGGTGATCCGGTACAGGCTCGGGCCCTCGACGTGCGCGCACGAGTACTCGGGGAACTCGTCGGCGACGCAGATCGTGTCTTCCTCGTACGAGATCGGGAACAGCCGGCAGATCGCAGGCTTGACCCCGCGGAAGTCCCACCCGGCCTCGAGCGCGGTGCGGTGGATCGCGCAGCCGCGGCGATCGTGGGCGAGGAAGATGCAGCCGCCGTCGTGGACCTGCGAGCGCACGACCTGGCCCGACGGATAGTCGGGATCGTCCTCGACCTCGTCCTCGAACCACGGCCCGGCGGCGACCTCGGCGCGTAGCCGCGCGCGGATCTCGTCGCCGCGCGCGAGGATCGCGTCGCGCTCGTGCAAGTCGACGTCGCAGCCGTACTGGCAGCACGCGTCGAGCTTGGTGACGGTGTGGTTGTCGACCATCGCGCAGCGATGGGTCATGCAATCGGCGACCAGCCGGCGGGTGAAGATCGAAGCCCACACCGAGCGGAACCGAGGGTGATCGAGCGCGACGAGTTGCTCGTCCATGGCGCCGCGCAATCTATCAGGTCGCCGCGATCGCCGCGAGCAGTGCGGCGAGGTCGACGCGCGCGCCGTCGTGCCCGGCCGCGCGAACGACCGCGAGCACCCGCGCCGAGAGCGTGGTCAGGTCGAGGATGCAATACACATCCGGATAGGTGCGCGTGAAGTTGTGGTGGCACGACCGGACCACCGGCAGCGAGCCCTCGCGCAGCCGGATCGGCGCGCCGTGCGAGCGGCACACGATCGGCCGCGCGTCGTAGATCCGGCACCGATCGTCGGGGCCGAGCGCGGCGCAGCGGTCCACCGGGCCGACCTCGGCGAGCGCGCGCCGGCGCTCGGCCGGCCAGCCGGCGAGCTGGTCGCGGATGGCGTCCGCCTCGACGCCGGTGATCGTCAATTGGACGTGGCAGCAATCCGCGCACCCGGTGGCGCACCGCATGTCGTCGCCGTGGCGCGCCTCGACGCGCGCGAAGAACCCATCGACCTTCGCACGCAAATCGTCGAGCCTGCTCACGGCGCACGGGATAGCACGGGCTACAATCGCCGGGAGCCATGGATCTGAACGACATCGTCGTGTTCACGAAGGTCGTCGAGACCCGCAGCTTCACGGGGGCGGCGGAGCAACTCGGCCTTCCGAAATCGACCGTGAGCCGCAAGCTCGCCCAGCTCGAGGAGCGGCTCGGTGTCCGGCTGGTCCAGCGCACCACCCGCAAGCTCGCGCTGACCGATATCGGGCAGGCGTACTACGAGCGATGCGCGCGGATCGTCTCGGATCTCGCCGCGGCCGAGCAGCTGGTCACCGACATGCAGGCCACGCCGCGCGGCCGGGTCCGGGTCACCGCGCCGGTCGACCTGTCCACCCGCTATCTCGGCGCGATCGTCGCCGACTTCGTCGCCACCCACGCCGACGTCAACGTCGAGCTCGAGGCGAGCGACCGGATCGTCGATCTGATCGAGGAGGGGTTCGATGTCGCCGTGCGGTTCGGCACGCTGCCCGAATCGACGCTGATCGCGCGCCGGCTATGCTCGGTGGTCAGCTGCCTGGTCGCCACTCCGGACTACCTCGCCCGCCGCGGCACTCCGACCAACATCGAGGAGCTCGACAGCCACGATCGCGTGCTGTTCACGCCGAGCCCGCGCGCCCAGAGCTGGACGCTGGTCCACGGCGACGCGACCTACGAGTTCAGCCGCCCGGCGCGGTTCGCGAGCAACAACGTCGGCGCGGTGCGCGACGCCGTGCTCGCCGGGGCCGGGATCTCGGCGCTCTCCGACTTCATGGTCGCCGCCGACATCGCGGCCGGCGCGCTGGTCCCGGTGCTCCCGGAGTGGCTCGGCCGGCCGATCGACGTCCACGCGGTGTACCCGGCGCGCCAGAACCTGCCGCCGCGGCTGTCGCTGTTCCTCGATCACCTGGCCCGGGCGTTCGATCCGGTGCCGTGGTCCGCTCCCGCGCGACCGCGCTGACACGCGGCGCCGATGCGGCACCGATGCGGCATGGTCTCCGCGCCATGTCGGATCTCTACGCCTACGGGCGCCACCTCGCCGATGTCTACCTGCTCCCGATCGGCCTGCGGATCCTGCTCGCGCTGCTCGTGTTCCTGCTCGGCCGCAGCTTCGCGCGCGTGCTGTTGAAGGGCTTCGATCGGCTGATGGAGCGCAGCAGCATCGACGTATCGCTGCGCCGGTTCCTGTGCGACCTGGTCTACGCGGTCATGCTGCTCGCGGTCGCGATCGCGGCGCTCGACATCGTCGGGATCGAGACCACCGCGGTGATCGCGGTGCTCGGCGCCGCTGGCCTCGCGGTCGGCCTCGCGCTCCAGGGCTCGCTGTCGAACTTCGCGGCCGGCGTGATGTTGATCGTGCTGCGGCCGTACAAGGTCACCGACCTGGTCGTGCTCGGCAAACACCTCGGCCGGGTCGAGGCGATCCGGGTGTTCCACACCGTGCTGGTCACCGGCGACAACCGCGAGATCACGATCCCGAACGGCCTGATCATCGCCGCGCCGATCGAGAACCTCACCGTGCTCGGCCGGCGGCGCGTGGACCTGCTGGTCCAGGTCACCGAGGCGCCGGCGGACCTGCCGCGGATCCGGCAGCTGCTCGAGGGCGCGGTGATCGCCGATCCGCGGGTCCAGGCGGCGCCGCCGCCGGCGATCGAGGTCGCCGAGATCAGCGACGGCGCGGTCAAGCTGTACCTGCGCCCGTGGACCTCGGTCGAGGCGTACGGCGCGGTGGCCACCGAGGCGATGGAGCGGATCAAGGACGCGCTGGCCGGGGCCGGGCTGAAGTTCTCGGTCTCGGTGCAGAGCGCGTCCGGCTAGCCGCGCCGCCGGGCTACCCGCGCCACGCCGACCAGCCGAGCCACAGCCAGCCGGCGAGGAACGCGAGCCCGCCGAGCGGGGTGATCGCGCCGAGCACCTTCACGTCGGTCAGCGCGAGCGCGTACAGCGAGCCGGAGAACACCACGATGCCGGCCTGGAACAGCCAGCCCGCGGTCGAGGCGCCGCGCGCGACGACCAGCCCGGCGAGCACCATCGCGAGCGCGTGGTACATGTGGTACCGGGCGCCGGTCTCGAAGATCTCGAGCGCGCGCGGTGCGAGCCGCTCGCGCAGGCCATGAGCGCCGAACGCGCCGGCAGCCACGGCGAGCGCCGCGTTCAGCGCCCCGAGCGCGACCAGGGGAGATCGATCTGCCATGGCGCGACCATACTGCGGGGCGCCGGATCGGCGAGCTGCGGCCGGCGGTTCCCGTGCGGTGCGACGACCGGACGCGTCGCGGACAGGGGTGGGCGGAGCCCGGCCGTCGCGATCGGAGCCGGCAGGCGAGAAATCAGCGCGGCCCGAGCGAGACGGTCACCGATCGCCCGTCGGGCTCGGTGGCGACGTCGATCGGTAGATCGAGGAACTGACCGATCGTCTCGATGTTGGTGACCGCGTGCGACGCCAGCGGCGCGGCGCGGAACTTCCCGCCGCTGGCGATCGCGAGCGGGAGCAGCAGCTGGTCGGCGAGGTGCTCGCCGACCGGGGCGCCGCTCGCGAGGAACGCCTCCAGCTCGTCGCACGCGCGCTCGGCGACCCGCTCGGCGCGCAGCCCGCGCTCGCCGAACTGGGTGACCAGCTCGCGGCCCTCGGCGCGCTCGACCTCGAGCATCACGAGGTTCCCCGGGCCGGCGTCGCGGACCTCGCGGACCTCGCACTCGGCGGCCGAGAAGCCGAGCCGCTCGCGGATCACCCGGAGCTCGCGATCGGCGACGTGGGTGGGCAGCCGGGCGAGCAGCGCGGTCGCGTGCCGCGCGGTGATCGGTCCGGCGCCGACGATCTCGATCGGCGCGAGCCGGCCGCGGCCGACCTCGAGGGTGAGCTGGCCGTGGCGGGTGGGGGCCTCGCCGCGGGCGGGTGGTTCGCTCGCGAACCCGTGGCGATCGAGCCGGAGCGCGACGTCGGCGCCCATCGCGCGGAGGTGGGGCAGGAACACCCGATCGAGGAAGTCGAACGGGGGCGCCATCGGGTTGTGGGTGCCGCCGGTGACCACGACGCGCAGCGGCTGGCCGAGCACGATCGCCGGGACGAGCACGGTCTGGATCACGAGCGTGGTCGAGCCGGCGGTGCCGATGTCGATCTCGAGGTCGCCGCAGTGGGTCGCGGCGGGCACGAACTCGAGCCACTGCGAGCCGAGGCGATCGCCGTGGACCACGGCGCCACACAGCCGCGCGGCGGCCTGCACACACGCGAGGTGCTGGCGACGCAGCCCGGGCTTGGACCGGCCGGCGCGGATCTGGCGGATCCGCAGCGGACGCCGCGTGATCATCGACAGCGCGAGCGAGGTCCGCAGGACCTGCCCGCCGCCCTCGCCGCGCGAGCCATCGATCTCGACGAGCTCGCCCTCGACGCGGTCGCCCGCGCCGAGAACGCCCTCGACGCGGTCGCGCTCGCCCTCGGTCACCCCTTCACGCATACGACCTGTCGCAGCTCGTGCACGATGTCGACGAGATCCGCCTGCGCCGCCATCACCTGATCGATCGGCTTGTACGCCATCGGCGTCTCGTCGATCACGTCGGCGTCCTTGCGGCACTCGACGCCGGCGGTGGCTTCGATGTGGTCCTCGAGGGAGAACCGGCGGCGAGCCTCGCCGCGCGACATCGCCCGCCCGGCGCCGTGGCTGCACGAGTGGAACGACTGCGCCTCGCCCTTGCCGCGCACGATGAAGCTGCGCGCGCCCATCGAGCCCGGGATGATCCCGAGATCGCCGAGCCGCGCGCGCACCGCGCCCTTGCGGGTCACGAACACGTCGTTGCCGAAGTGGTGCTCGCGCGCGACGTAGTTGTGGTGGCAGTTGACGGCGAGCTCGCCGAGCTCGAAGCCCGGCAGCTCGCGGCGCGCGGCCGCGATCACGGCGTTCATCATCAGCTGGCGATTGGTCATCGCGTAGCGCTGCGCCCAGCCCACGGCGCGCACGTAGTCATCGAAGTGCCGGGCGCCCTCGGTGAAGTACGCGAGGTCGCGATCGGGCAGGTTCTTGACCTGGCGCTCCATGTCGCGCTTGGCCAGCTCGATGAAGTACGTCCCGATCCGGTTGCCCACGCCGCGCGAGCCGGAGTGCAGCATGAACCACACGCGCTCGCGCTCGTCGAGGCACACCTCGATGAAGTGGTTGCCGGTGCCGAGCGTGCCGAGGTGGTTGACGTCGTTGCCGCGGCCGATGCGGGGGTGGCGATCCGAGAGCTGGTCGTACTCCTTGGACAGGGTGTTCCACGCCTGCGTGGTGGCGAGCGGGAGGTCGTGCCACGCGCCGCGATCGCCGCGGCGGCCGCCGCTGGTGCGGCCGTGGGGCACGGCTTTCTCGATCGCGAACCGGAGCTTCTTGAGCGAGTCGGGGAGCTGCGCGGCGCCGAGCGTGGTCTCGACGGCCATCATGCCGCAGCCGATATCGACGCCGACCGCGGCGGGGATGATCGCGCCGCAGGTCGGCACGACGCTGCCGACGGTCGCGCCGATCCCGAAGTGCACGTCGGGCATCACCGCGACGTGGTGGTAGACGATCGGCAGCCGCGCCACGTTCTCGAGCTGGTTGCGCGCGGCGCTCTCGATGGCGACGCCGCGGGTCCAGGCCTTGATCGGCACGCCGTCGGTCTCGATGAGGTCGTAGTTCGACATGAGGAATCCATACCGGCGAGGCCGGCTGCTTGCCCACCGCCGATCTGCTGCGGGAGCTCCCGAGCAGTCGAGCTGCGCGCTGAGACGCACGCAGCACCGCGAACAAAAGGCTCGCGGGCGAGCCAGAACCTCTAAAGGTTCTCGGTGCGCCTTGCAAGTGATTTGTAGGGCCGGCCGCGAGTGTGGATTCAGCAGCCGCCGAGCGCGGGCAGGGTCTCGGACGCGAGATCGGAGGGGTCGGGAGCGGGCACGGGCAGCCAGCGCTGGCGCTCTTGCTCGTCGGAGATCGCGGCGCGGCAGGCGGCGAGCGACAGGTACACCGGCTCGCCGAGCATCACCCATCCATCGCCGTACTCGATCGACTGATCGTCCATGCATCCCATGCCGCTTCCGGAGCCGTCGGAGAACGTCTCGCTGGGGCCGAGCAGGGTGAGCTCCTCGGCGCCGTGCTTCCACACGTAGTTGTAGCCGTACGTGCCGGGAGCCTTCCCGTTGTGGGTCCTGCTCCACAGAAAGCCGGTCGCGGAGTCCCGGTCCTGCTTGCGATCGGCCCTGGCGTACACGGGCAGACAGCGGAGGTCGTGGCGGGTGTACGCGGTGCCGCCGCGCG
>JBQCJR010000312.1:0-3527 GCA_051952595.1 Kofleriaceae bacterium | reverse complement strand
AGCCGGGTCGCCGCGCCGATCGCGTCGGCCTCGACGCGGTTCGAGATCGAGCGCGTCAGGTTCTCGGCGAGCTCGCCGTGCGCCGCGATCGTCGCGTCGAGCACGTTCATCGCGCTGCCGGTGTGGGTGCGCACGAGCGCCATCTGGCCGACCGCGGTGGTCAGCTCGCCGAGCCCCGCCTGGAGCGCCGAGAGGTCGTCCGCGTCGAGCGCGTCGGCGATCCGCGACAGCAGCGGCAGCACGTCCACGCCGTGGCCCGCCGTCAGCTCGGTGCCCGAGATCGTCGCGATCGTGGTGCCTTGCTCGATCGCCGGGACCTGGCGCGTGCCCGCATCGCCGCGGTACACGCCCGCTCCGTCGAACGGCGCGGTCAACGACGCCGAGCCCGCGAGCAGGTACTCGCCGTCGGCGGCGCGGGTGTTCGCCGCCGCCAGCGCGCCGTGGAACAGCGCGCGGACCTGCACGGCGAGCCCCGCGCGATCCTGCGCGGTGTAGCTGTCCGAGGCGCCCTGCACCGCGAGCGCGCGCACCGCCGACACCGCGTCGCCGATCGTCGCGAGCGCGCCATCGACCTCGTCGAGCCGCTCGCGCGACGACGCCACCGCCGCCGACGCGCCCTCGGTCAAGGTGCGGCGCACCGACGCGCGCTGCGCGGAGAGCCAGGCGCCCGGGTCGTCGGAGGGCCGCTGCACGCGCAGCCCCGAGGACGCCTCGGCCGCCGCGGCGGCGACCTTGCCCTGGTTCGTGGTGGTCGCCGCCTGGCTCACATCGATCAGCCGGTTTCCGGTCACCCGCATGTGGTCTCCTCGGGCTATAGCCGGTCGATCAGGTCGCCCAGCAGCCCATCGATCGTCGATACGAACTTGGCCATCGCCGACGAGGCGTGCTCGAACCGCGACAGGTTCGCGAGCTCCTCCTGGATGTCGACGCCGGCGAGCGAGTCGCGCAGCCCGGCGAGGTGATCGCCGACCAGCTGATCGCGATCGACGTCCGCCTGGGCCTCGGACGCCGCGAGCCCCACTTTCGAGACCAGCTCGAGCGAGGCATCGGTCAAGGTCTTGCCACCGGTCGCCACCGGCCTGCTCGCCAGCGCGAACAGCGCGATCGCGCCCTGGTTGTCGCCCGGTCCCGCGCCCGGTGCGCCGGCCGCGAGCTTCTGGGGATCGGCGTCGATCGCCGGATCGATCGCCATCGCGCGCGCGGCGCCGGCGACCACGGTCGGCGGGGTGAACAGCGGGCGGCCCGTCGTGCCGTCGAGCCCCGCGTGCTGCACGTGCACCGCGTTGAAGCTGGTCGAGATGTCGTACGCGAGCTGATCGAGATCGCTGCGCGCGCGAGCGAGCGCGCCATCGCGGAACCGCAGATCCGCGGCCAGCTTGCCGCCGCCGAGCTGCGTGGTCACGTCGCGGCGCGTGCTGCCATCGACCACCGAGACCACCGCGTCGCCGGTCACCGGGTCGGGCGACGCCTCGAGCGCCGAGGCGATCCGGCCATCGACCAGGACCGCGCCGCCGTCGAGCACGAACCGCATCTGGCCATCGGCGTCGATCCGTCCGCGGCCGCCGGTGAGCTCGGTGAGCGAGGACGCCAGGCGATCGCGCTCGTCGCGCAGCGCCGGATCGCTGCTCCGCGCGATCTGCAGGTTGGTCTCGGCGAGCCGCTTGGCGATCGAGCTCGCCGCCGCGGCGTTGTCGCGGATCCGCGCGTTGACCTCGGCGTGCGCGGCCTCGAGCTCGTCGGCGCGCCGGCGGATCCCCGTGACCAGCTCGCGGGTCGCGGCGACCACCGAGTCGCGGCCGCCCGACTCGGTCGGCGCGGCGCTCACCGCGCTCATCCGCGAGAACACCTTCGCCAGCTGCTCGGTGATCGTGGCGCCGCTGGTCAGCCGGTGCTCGACATCGGACAGCGCCTCGGCGAACGCCCGCGACATCGCGAGCGAGCCCGCCGCGACCTGGACCCGGCCCGCGAGCAGCAGATCCTGCGCGCGGTCCGGCGTGCCGCTGCGCACCCCGCCGACCAGCGGCGCGCCGCGCAGCGCTTCGAGATCGACCCGCTGCCGCGAGTAGCCCGCGGTGTTCGCGTTCGCGACGTTGTTCGACGCGACGGCGATCCCCGCGTTCTGCGCGGCGATCCCGGCCGAGCCGAGCGACAGCAGCGACAGCAGGTCCGACATCAGTACGAGACCAGCAGCCTCGAGGACTGGGTGGTGACCTGGCGGGCGCGGCGATCGTAGCCGCCCGTGCCCTGGTCGTAGCCGAGCAGCGCGCGCACCGACTCGGTCGCCGCGGCCGCGAGCACCGAGGTCGCGCGGGCCTCGACGCGGATCGACGCGAACAGCGCGCGCAGCACCGGCGAATCGGTCACCTGATCGCGCAGCTCGGCGAGCGTGCGCGCGACCTCGAGCTTCTGCGCGGCGAGCCGCTCGAGCGCGCCGTGATCGAGCGCCGCGATCGCGGCCCGCTCCTCGGCGAACAGCCGGCGCAGCTCCTCGCCGGCGATCCGCAGCTCGTTGAGCGCGCGATCACTCACGGCCGCTCGTGCTCCGCAGCATGTCGTCATCGACGATCCGCGACGCCAGCTGGTCCAGGTCGACCGGGTACTCGCCGCGGTCGAGCAGCGAGCGGATCCGCTCGAGCCGCGCGGTCACCGTGGGAGAGGCCGAGTCCGCCGAGGCCGCCGCGCCCGCCGAGGACAGCTTCACGATCGAGGCACCCGGCGGCGGCGCAGCGCCGGCCCGCGCGGGGGCGAGCGTGGTCGGTGCCACCGCCGCGGTCTCGCGCGGTGCGGTGGGGGTCTGGGCGACGGCCTTGGGATCGATGCGCATAGAAAACTCCCGCCTTCCGAGCTCGTCGGGCTCTGGTCACCGATTCGTCCGGCTGGCCGATCTGTGTAGCGGTAGCAGCGGCGCGGGATCGATCGCCTTGCCGCCGCGGCGGACCTCGAAGTGTAGATGTGGGCCCGTGGAGTACCCCGTGGAGCCCACCTTGCCGATCTCCTGGCCCGGGCCGACCGGGTCACCAACCGCGACGTCGATCGCGCTCAAGTGTGCGTAACGAGTCTCGAATCCATCTGCATGGCGGACCGTGACCAGGTTGCCGTAGGTGCCCGCGGGGCCGGCGTGGACGACCGTGCCGGCCGCGGCGGCGGAGACCGGGGTGCCGGTCCGGGCGGCGAGATCGAAGCCGGCGTGGTGGACCGTGCCGCCGCGGATCGGATCGACCCGATCGCCGTAGCCCGAGCTCGGGCGGCCGACCACCGGCAGGGCGAACCGCGGGGCGCCGGGCGGGAGCTCGGGCGGCGCGGCCACCGGTCGGGCGGTGATCGCGGGCGCGGCGACGGCCGGCGCGGCGAGCGCGGGTGCGGCGTGTGGCGATGCGGCGTGTGCGGATGCGGCGTGTGCCGGCGCGGCGAGCGCGGGTGCGGCGTGTGCCGTCGCGGCGAGCGCGGCGTGTGGCGTCGCACCCTTGCCCGAGAGCTGGTTCGCGAACAGGTCCGCCAGGCCGATCCCGCCGGCCGCGGCGACCTTG
>JBQCJR010000311.1:0-17674 GCA_051952595.1 Kofleriaceae bacterium | reverse complement strand
TTTTTCAACCGCATGGATGCGCTGAAGTGGCTCTACATGCGCTGTATCACGCGCGCCCGGTTCGCGCCGCCGGTGCATTACCTCCCCTCGGCGAGGGGGTTCGTCTAAGCGGCCGCGCGCGGCCTCGGCTGGTGCCTCGCGCCGGAGTCGCTGATCGCACCGGCGCTGCAGGCGAAGACGATCGTGAACCTCGATCCGGATCGCTGGCTCGACGTGCCGCTGTACTGGCAGCACGCGGCGGTGCGTTCGAGCACGCTGCAGCAGATCGGTCAGGCCCTGCGCGAGGCGGCCGCGGGCGCCTTGCGCGCGTAGCAGCGTCGCCAGCTCAGTACAGCGCCGCGACGCCGGTCTTGTCGAGGCTCGTCAGCACGAGATCGCCTCGCTGGGTGCCATTGCACTGCGGGTAGTGCATCACCGAGGCGGCGTCGTACGCGGTGAGCGCGCGCCAGCTGTTGTCCTCGAAGCACGCGCCGGCCTCGGGCCGGGTGTGCTCGTGGCGGAACCCGATCGTGTGGCCGAGCTCGTGGCGGAGCACGCCGGTCAGGGTCCACGGCGAGATGTTGCCGAACGACGACGACGAGACGAGGATCTCGCGGCCCTTGCGCGACGAGCTCGGGAAGAACGCACGCGCGAGGTACTGCGACGTGCTGACCTGGCGAACGTTGAACACCACGTTGCTGTTGCGGCTGGTGCAGTTGCCGTCCTCGCTCGCGGCGTGCACGAAGTGGATCCGGCCGCCGGCGGCGCTCTCCCAGGCACCGGTGGCCGCGTCCATGGCGGACACCATCGCGCTGTAGCGGCTGCCGAAGCTCGACGAGCTGATGCAGTACGTGAGGCTCACGGCCTGGCTCGCCGACCACTTGTCGTCCGCGCCGCGGACGGTGTTCACGATCAGCCCCTGCTGGACGGTCGCGAGCCCGTTGGCGCGATCCGCGGCGTCCGCGGCGGACTGGAGATAGCTGTCGTAGAGGGCGTGCATCGCCTCCTCGGTCTCGACGAGCTGGTCGCCATCCATGACGTACATGCCGGTGTCGGGCTCCTGATACGCCCGGGCCTTGAACTCGTCATAGGTCAGGACGTCGGACTCCGAGCTACAGCCGGCGGTGGCCGCCAACCCCAGCCCGACGACGAAGATCATGCCAGTGGACAAACGCGTAGCGCTCACGAAGTGCCTCCCCAGTGATGAACGGACGTGACGTGGGTAGTTCCCCGAGTCGTAGTGGGGGGTGAGCGCGAAAAGGTCGCAGGTTTCTGCGAGCTTTCTGACCTCGCCGGGAATCGCCATTGCAGTGAGCCAGGGGATGCCCGCGCCGCTCGATCCGCGAAGCACCACTGCTGCCGAGGGTAGGCCCCTGGAGGAACGCAACTACTACCAGACGAACGCGGACCTCTATGGGTCCCGCCTCGCGAGCGTCTACGACGCGGTCACGTTGCCGCTACACTGGCTGCGGCGCCGCGTTGTTCGGATGGCGGCCGCCGAGGCCGGAACACGCGTGCTGGACGTGGCGACCGGAACGGGAGGTCAGGCGCGTGCCTTCGCGGAGGTGGACGCAAACGTGGTCGGCGTGGACCTCTCCGCGCGCATGCTCGAGATCGCTCGCCGCAAGAGCCGCGCCTCGAACACGACCTTTGTCGAGGCGGATGCGACGGCGTTGCCGTTTGGCGACGAGAGCTTCGACGTGGGCTGCATCTCGCTGGCCTTGCACGAGATGCCACCCTCGATCCGCACACGCGCGGTGCGCGAGCTCGCGCGCGTCACCCGGCGCGGCGGCATCGTGGTCGTGGTCGACTTTGCGAGACCACACAACCGGATCTGGCGCGCGATGGTCGTTCGCGTCCTGAGCGAGGTCGAGCGGGATGCATACCCGGAGTTCGTCCGCTCCGATCTGGGCGCGTTGCTCGCGCAGCATGGCATCGCCGTCGTCCGGGTCGGTCGTGCGCTCCTCGACACGGCGCAGATCGTGATCGGGATCCGCGAGGAGTCATCGGGCCTGCCACGTGCCTGACGGATCGATGAGCTGCAAGCCGGTCTCCTGATCGAACCTCTTGTGGAGCGGCTGCGGAAAGCAGGTCACGTACACCTCGAGCGTGGGTGACGCGATGGCACCGAGGACGTGCCCGCCCCAGGCGCTGCCGTCGCTCGCACCGAGGACCGTGTGCGCGTGCACGACGGGCGCGCCGTCCTCGCCCAGCGCGATGTCGCCCGAGAGGGTCAAGACCTCCATCTGCTCGTGACGCGTGATCCCCTTGTACTGCTTGCGAGCCATGTCGAACCAGGCGACCTCGGGATCACGAACCGCACCGATGGCCACGAAGTGCGCGTTCACGACCCGTTCTCTCCGCGCAAACTCCGCGAGCGCCGTGGCGACCTCGTCGCCGGTCCGGAGCACGAGCACGTAGGACTTCACGCCATCAGGTTGCGCACTCAGGAGCTGCGTCTTGGCGCCAGGCGCCTGGCCGCGTGGCTTCGCCTGCCCCGGGGACACCCATCGCACGGTCGGGATCTCCATGGAGCTCCGCTCGTGCAGATCGAGCGCCAGCGCTCCCTCGCGCGTGGATCTCTGCGAGCATCACCGATGCGAGCTTCGGGGGCTAAGGTGATGCAGGAGGAGTCATGCGCATGCACTGGTCGGTGGTCTTGGCGAGCTCGCTGTTCGTAGTCGGGTGCACGAAGCAAAGCTCGCCGCCTCGACCGACGAGAGCCGCCGATCCGCCATCGACCGCGACTCCCGCGACCTCCGGGCGCCTCGACACCGCGCGGATCGAGCAACTCACCGGCGCCAAGGGCACGCTGAGCGAGAAGGAAGGCGTCTTCAAGGTATCGGTGCCCCGCAACGATCTCGCCGTCACGGTCGCGGGCAGCGTGAGGCTGACGCCACCGATGGGGCTCACCACGTGGGCGTCGTTCCAGCGCGTGGGCGACCACGCGATGGTGATGGGAGATATCGTGCTGACCGAGGACCAGGTGAACCCCGTGCTGAGCGTCGCGCTCGATCATGGGCTGGAGGTCACGGCGCTCCACAATCACTTCTTGTGGGAGAGCCCGCGGATCATGTTCATGCACATCGGCGGCATGGCGGACGAAGCCACACTCGCCACGGCGGTGGGCAAGGTGTTCGCGAGGCTCCGCGACACCGCGGGCGGCAAAAGCGAGCACCCGGCGAGGATCGCGATCGATCCGGCGAATAGCCAGCTGGATCGCTCCAGGCTGGACGCCATTCTCGGCGTGACCGGGGACTACAAGGACGGCGTCTACAAGGCGACGTTCGGGCGCACCACGACGATGCACGGGATCCAGGTCGGGAACGCGATGGGCGTGAACACGTGGGCGGCCTTCGCGGGCACGGACGATGCCGCGGTGGTCGATGGCGATTTCGCCATGCTCGAGTCCGAGTTACAGAACGTGCTCGCGACGCTTCGCAAGGCGAACATCCAGATCGTCGCGATCCACCAACACATGATCGGCGAGCAGCCGCGGATCCTGTTCCTGCACTTCTGGGGCACGGGGAGCACCGTCGAGCTCGCGAAGGGCATCAAGGCCGCGCTCGACACGCAAGCGAAGTAGCGGTCGCGTCGACGACGGGACCTGCGGTTGCCCGAAGCACCTTGACGTAGCGCGCCGCGCTTGCGTTGCTCGGGGAACCCGATGCGCCCCCCCGTGACCTTCGTCCCCGCGACCGACCTCCCCTATCCCGCGCTCGCGGCGCTGTTCCAGCGCGGCTTCGCGGGCTACGTGGTGCCGATGCACCCGACGCCCGAGGCCCTCGAGGCACGGCATCGGGTCGAGCACGTGGACCTGTTCGCGTCGCGCGTCGCGCTGCTCGATGGGGCGCCGATCGGGCTCGCGACGATCGCGCGGCGAGGGCGACGCAGCCGGCTGGCGGCGATGGGCGTAGTGGCCGAGGCGCGCGGCACAGGCGCGGCGCAAGCGCTGCTGGACCGCGTGATCGAGGATGCCCGGGCGCGCGGCGATCGCGAGATGGTGCTCGAGTGCATCGCCTCGAACGAGCGCGCGCTGCGGCTGTATCGCCGCGCGGGGTTCACCGAGCTGCGCCGTCTGGTCGGCTGGCGCTGCGCGGCGGTGGAACCGGTTGCCAAGAGCGCGCCGCGGCTGCGCGAGGTGGACCCGGTCGAGCTCGGCCACGCGCTGGCTCGCGCCGACGATGGATCGTTGTCGTGGCAGCTCGCGCCGGCGTCGCTGGTCGGGGTCACCGCGCCGATGCGGGGCTGGACGATCGATGGCAGCGCGCTCGTGGTTGGCAGCGTGCTCGATCGCGAAATCTCGCTGCGCGCGCTGTTCACCCTCCCGGACCGCCGGCGCCGGGGCCACGCGAGCCGGCTCGTGCGCGCCCTGGCGGCGGACTTCGCGCCGCGCTCGCTGGTCATACCGCCGATGGTCCCGGCGGGGCTCGGCCGCGAGCTTGCCGACCATCTCGGCGCGGTGCCTCACGAGCTGGAGCAGCTCGAGATGTCGCTCGTGCTCGACGCGTAGCGCAGTGGCGAGCCGCACAGCACCGGACGAGCCGGCCTCGGTCACATTCGACGCATCGTTGCAATATCGAATGTGCCACTCGACACGAACAACTGAGATAACAGATCATCCATGACAATGAATTCGTGACAACAGCCGTGTTCGCTGCGTCACCCACGACGCGCGAGCGCCCGAAATCTGGCGCGATTTCTCGTCGTTGCGGCGAAGCGCCGCGAGAGTGCGGCAGAATGGGGCTCCCGGCGTGCACGAATCGTACACTGCCCGCAATGCGCCTGCTCCGCGGCGCGCGAGAACGCGACTCTGGTGCTGCACACCCACTGGCCCGCTTGTTGATCTTGTACCGAGCGGCGCCTCGATGAGCGCCAGATTGGATATCTGGAATCATGAAGATCGCATTGCTGTGTAGCGCACTGTCGTTGGCAGGTCTGTTCGCCTGCATGGACCCGCAGGAGTCCACCGAGCAAGCCCCGGTGTCGGAGGCCGAGCTCCAGGCCAAGGACGAGATCGATCTCGACCGTCCGACGGACGAGGTCACCCTCGACAACCCGGACTTCGGCCCGTCGCCGGGCTGTTGCATCAACTACTCGTGCAACGGCGTGGTCCGCACGACCGGGTGCAAGACGCCGTCGTCGGGGCCGAGCCTGCCCGACGCGAAGGCGGAGTGTGACGCCTCCTGCTCCGTGCGGTGCACGGCGGGCAACCTGTACTGCGACCCGATCGAGTAACGCTCGCCTCGGGGTGAGCCCGAGGAGGCCAGCGGGGGGCGACACCCCATCCGGAGGACGAAGTCCCCATTGGACCGACGTCCGCGATCCCGGGATGCTCGACGCAGGATGCCCACGTCGAAGCCGCTGGCCGTTCCGTTTCTGTTGCTGATCGCGTGCAAGAGCTCGCCCGAGGAGCCGCGCGCGCCCGCGCCCGAACCGGCCCCCGCGCCCGCGAAGGTGGTCCGCGAGGAGTCCGCGGAGCAGGGCGAGGTGCGGCGGTTCGCCGGCGGCGCGGCGGACCTCGATGGCGATGGCGCGCTGGAGCTGGTCGCCGGCGGGTTCTCCGCGCACGACGGTGGCCGCCGCTCGACGGTGCGGGTGTACCGCCAGCGCGGCGAGCGGTGGGAGCCGCTGGCCGAGAGCGGCTGGGATGGCGGCCCCGGCTCGCTGGTGCGCAACGTCGAGATCTCGGACGTCGATGGCGACGGCAAGCTCGACATCGTGGCGCTGGGCCGGGTGGGCGAGAAGCCACACGACGCGAAGGCGCGGCTCGCGGTGTTCGGGCTCGAGGGCGGCCGGCTCGCGAAGCGCGCCGAGATCGATTGGCTCGACGGGACGTACACCCATGGCTACGGCCTCGCGATCGGCGATCTCGACGGCGACGGCGCGCCCGAGATCGCGACGGGTGGGTTCCAGTTCGACGGCGCGCTCGAGCTGGGCTTCGTGCGCGTGTGGTCGTTCGCCCGCGGCGAGCTGTCCCTGCTCGCCCGGACGACGCTCGATGGCCAGGGCTCGCCGAGCATGCGCGTCAACGACCTCGCGCTCGGCGATGTCGATGGCGACGGCCGCGCAGAGCTGGTCGTCGCGGGGCGACACGGCCCGCTCAAGTCCGCGGACTCGAAGTACCTCGACCGCCGCCGCGAGCTCGGCGATCTCTCGGTGCTCTCGTTCGGCGGCGGCGCGCTGACCACGCGCGCACGCCACCGCTGGGCGAAGGCGACCTCGCTGCGCCTGCGCACGGTGGTGGTGGCCGATCTCGACGGCGACGGTCGCGGCGAGATCGTTGCCGGCGGTCAGTACGACGCGGATGGCAAGGCGGCGCTCGGCCTGTTCGCGCTCGACCACGGCGCGCTCGTGCTACGCGACGATGGCTCCTCCACGGCGGAGGGCGTGACCGGCGAGATCAAGGATCTGCTCGTCGCGGGCCACGGTGCGGCCGCGCGCGTGCTCGCGACCGGTGCGTTCGGCGGCAAGCCCGACCGCCGCGGCGAGGTGGTCGCGTGGCGGATGATCGGTGGCAAGCTCGCGAAGGACGCTTCGATCGTCTCGCGCAACGGCGACGAGACGCGCGCGCGATCGCTGGTGCTCCTACCGCGCGCCGGCGGTGCGGCGGTGCTCACGATCGGCCACGCGACCCACCACGCGGCGATGATCGGCCAGGTGCTCGAGTGGTCGCTCGCGCAGCCCTGACGGCGATCACCCGGCGGCGACGCGTACGAAGCTGTCGAGGATCGCGCCCCAGCCGCCGTCCATCATGCCACGCACCTTCTCGGCGGCGGCGCCCATCCGCTCGAGCCCGCGGTGCTCGAAGTCGACCTGGGTGGAGCCGGCCGCGAGCGCGGTGAACGAGACGTCGACCTCCGTGACGAGCGCGGGGTCGTAGCGGAACTCGGCGGTGAGCTGCCACGCGAGCACGAGACGCCGCGGCGGGTCCCACACCAGGACCTTGCCCCACTCGCACTCGCTGCCATCCTCGCACCGCTCGTACCAGCGGCCGCCCGCGCGGGGCTCGACGACACACTCGACGAACGGCGACGAGCCGACGTGGTGGGTCTCGGGCCACCACGTGGTCATCCGGGCGGTGAACACCTCGAACGCACGCTCGATCGGCGCGCCCACGACGAGCTGCTTGCGAATGGGCAGAATGGATGCGGTCATTTCGACTCCTCTGCGGCCGCCTTGAACGCGGCCAGCGCTCGATCCCAGAACTGATCGAGGTAGTCCCGCAGGACCTGGATCCCGCGGGGATCGATCCGGTAGACGCGGCGCGCGCCGTCGCGGTGATCGGCGACGAGCCCGGCGTCCTTGAGGACCTTGAGATGTTGCGACACGGCGGGCCGGGACACCGGCAGCGACTCGGCGAGCTGCCCCACCGATGACGGCCGACGCGCCAGCCGCTCGAACACCTGCCGCCGCGTCGGGTCGGCGAGCGCCGAGAACCCTGTCATATGGTTCGCCATGACTTACGGTTAGCATATACTTACCACTGCGGCGAATGTCAAGCGCGCGCGGCTACGTGCTCCCGGGACCACGGCGCGGCGCGACGACCAACCGGCTCGCCGCGCACGCCGCGCGTGCGCCGTGGCGCGCGTCGAGAAGTGGCTCGCTTGCCCGCGCGGACCCCGGCGGTAGGTTGCGACCATGGCGCGCGAGGGACGGGCGTGACGGGCCTCTTGAGGATCGCCTACAAGCTGCTGATCAACGATCGCGGCAAGTTCCTCGCCCTGCTGATCGGCATCACGTTCGCAGTGTTCCTGATCGTCGAGATGACCTCGGTGTTCGCGGGCATCCTGCGCAAGGCGGCTTCGACCGTCACCAACACCGGCGCGAAGGTGTGGGTGATGGATCCGGCGGTGACGTCGATGCAGAGCTCGATCCCGATGCCGGACTACGTGCTCGACGCCGTGCGCAGCACGCCGGGCGTGAAGTACGCGGTGCCGATGTTCAGCGGCGCCGGGCTGGCGCGGCTACCGACCGGCACGTACCAGGCGGTCACGATCCTCGGGCTCGACGACACCAGCCTGTTCGGCCGCCCTGAGCTGCTCGAGGGGCGGATCGAGGACATCTACGCCGACGACGCGGTGATCGTGGTCAAGGACGAGGAGTTCGCCAAGCTCGAGCACCCGCAGATGGGCGAGGTATTCGAGATCAACGATCGGCGCGCCGTCGTGGTCGGGATCGCGACCGTGCCGGCGAGCGGCCTGTTCGGGCTGCCGACCCTGTACACCACGTACAACCGCGCGACCCAGTACGTGCCCTCGGCGCGCTACACGATGTCGTTCGTGCTGGTCGAGCCGACGGGGCCGGCGGTGGTCCCGGACATCCAGCGCGACATCGGGCGGCTCGGCTACCAGGTCAAGACCGAGCAGCAGTTCTCCGACTTGATCGCGGACTTCTACAAGTACCACACGGGCCTCGGCACCAACATTCTGCTGATGACGGCGATCAGCTTCATCGTCGGGCTCTCGATCTCGGGGCAGACGTTCTACAGCTTCGTGCTCGAGAACCTCGAGCGGTTCGGCGCGCTCAAGGCGATCGGCGCCACCGGGCGCGAGCTGGTCTACATGATCCTGTTCCAGGTCGGGCTGACCTCGCTCGCCGGCTACGGCCTCGGCGTCGGGCTGTGCACGGGGCTGATCGCGCTCGCCAAGCTGCGGCTGCCCGACTACGCGTCGGTGATCACGTTCTGGAACCTCGGCATCGCGCTGCTCCTGACCTTCGTGATCGCCGCGCTCTCGAGCTACCTGGCGGTCCGCAAGGTCCTGCGGATCGAACCGTTCGACATCTTCCGGGCGTGATCATGAGCGAGCCGGCGATCCAGGCGACGGGGCTGTCGAAGTGGTTCGGCGAGGGCCCGACCCGCAAGCTGGCGATCTCGGCGGTGAGCTTCGACGCGCGGTTCGGCGAGATGCTCTACCTCGTCGGGCCCTCGGGCAGCGGCAAGACCACGCTGCTCAGCATCCTGTCCGGCATCCTGCGCCCGAACGAGGGCAAGGTGCTGGTCCACGGCCGCGACATCTGGAGCCTCAGCAACGACGAGCTGGCGGCGTTCCGGCTCCACAAGATCGGCTTCGTGTTCCAGGACTACCACCTGTTCCCGCGGCTCAGCACCGAGGAGAACGTCGCGATCCCACGCGTGCTCCAGCGCCGGCCGTGGCGCGAGGCGCTGCGCGAGGCGCGCGAGCACCTCGAGATCGTCGGGCTCGCCGATCGCGCGCGGCTGCCGCCGACCAAGCTGAGCGGCGGCGAACAGCAGCGCGTCGCGATCGCCCGCGCGATGGTCAGCTCCCCCGACATCCTGATCTTCGACGAGCCGACCGCGTCGCTCGACGGCGAGACCGGCAAGCGGATCATGGCGTTCGTCAAGTCGAGCATGATGAACGACCGGCGCTGCATCCTCACCGTGACCCACGACGACCGGATCTACGAGTACGCGGACCGGATCATGCGGCTGGAGGACGGCAAGCTCCGCGGCTTCGAGGAGCGCTCGCATGCGTAACAAGATCATCTTCGTGCTGGTCGTCGTGGGGCTGGCGTCCGGGCTGCTGAGCGCGGCGGTCTACAGCCACCAGCCGACCCCGCCGCCACCGGTGTTCAACCCGGCGCCGGATCCGTTCGCGAGCGGGATCTACGCCAACGGGATCGTCGAGAGCTATCAGGCGCACGGCCAGAACACCGACCTCTATCCGGAGGTCCCGGGCACGATCACCGCGATCCACGTGGCCGAGGGTCAGCGCGTGGCGCGCGGCGACCGGCTCGCGTCGATCGACGACTCGGTGCAGCGCGCCACGACCGAGCAGCTG
This sequence comes from Kofleriaceae bacterium, assembly GCA_051952595.1. Lineage (GTDB taxonomy): Bacteria > Myxococcota_A > Polyangia > Haliangiales > Haliangiaceae > JABFXX01. The sequence goes on along the minus strand of JBQCJR010000311.1, from coordinate 7,892 downwards.
GTGGCGCAGGCCGAGGCGGCGCGCGCCGCGCTCGATCAGCTGCGCGCGCAGCCGCGCAAGGAGACGCTGGCGGTCGCGCGTGCGCAGGTCGATGTCGCGGCGGCGAGCCTCGGGCAATCGCGGCTCACGCTCGACAAGCAGCAGCGCTCGTTCCAGCTCGATCCGCGCTCGATCAGCAAGGACACGCTCGACAACGCGCGCAGCACGGCGAACGTGGCGCAGGCGAACCTCGAGCTCGCGACCCGCCAGTACGAGCTGACCAAGGCGGGCGCGTGGATCTACGACATCCGCAACCAGGAGCGCCAGCACGTCGCGCTGACCAAGTCCGCGCGCTCGGCCGAGGCGCTGCTCGCCAAGTACGAGCTGCGCGCGCCGCGCGACGGGACGGTCCTCTCGGTGCAGATCGCGGTCGGCAGCTATGTCTCGCCGCAGGGCACCTACAACTCGTACACCCAGGGCTTCGATCCGATCATGGTCATGGGCGACGCCCAGGCGCTCGCGGTGCGCTGCTACGTCGACGAGATCCTGATCCCGCGGATGCCGGATCCCTCGCGGCTGATCGCGCGGATGTTCATCCGCGGCACCTCGATCAGCGTCCCGCTCCAGTTCGAGCGCGTGCAGCCCTACGTGTCGCCCAAGCTCCAGCTCTCGAACGCGCGGACCGAGAAGGTCGATCTGCGGGTGCTGCCGGTGATCTTCCGGTTCACGCCGCCGCCGGGCGTCGCGATCTATCCCGGCCAGCTGGTCGACGTGTACCTCGGCGAGCAACCGCAGCCACTCGGCAAGCCGCAGTCGCTGCCGCAGGCGGCGCGGGGGGTGAGGTGACGGCGAGCCGGGCGACCGCGGCGACCGCGGCGATCGCGCTCGCCGGCTGCGCGGTGGGACCGGACTTCCATCGCCCACCGCCCCCCGCGCTCGCGACGTACACCCGCGGCGATCTACCGGGGACCACGGCGACCGCGGAGGGCCGGGCGCAGCGGTTCGTGCCGGGCGCGCGGCTCGCGGAGCGGTGGTGGAGGATGTTCGGCTCCCGCGCGCTCGATGCGACGGTCGAGCGCGCGCTCGCGAACAACGCGAGCCTGGAGGCGGCGCGCGCGGCGCTGCGGCAGAGCCAGTACAGCCTGCGGGCCGGCTACGGCGTGTTCCTGCCGCAGATCAACGGCAGCGCGAGCGGGGCGCGCCAGCGGTTCACGCCGGCGCAGTTCGGCTCGACGATGCCGGCGAGCATCTTCAACCTGTTCACGCTCGACGGCGCGGTCAGCTACGCGCTCGACGTGTTCGGCGGCCAGCGCCGCACGGTCGAGCAGCTGCGCGCGCAGGTCGACGTGCAGCGCCACCAGCTCGCGGGCGCCCAGCTCATGCTCGCCGGCAACGTGGTCAACACGGTGATCGCGCGCGCCGGCTACCTCGCCCAGATCCAGGTGACCGAGGAGTTCATCGCGGCGGTGCGCGACCAGCTCGCGATCACCGAGGCGCAGTGGAACGCCGGCACGGTGCCGTACGCGAACGTGCTCTCGATCCGCACCCAGCTCGCGAGCACGCTGGCCACCCTGCCCCCGCTGCGGCTGCGGCTCGCCCAGGCCGACCACCTGCTCGCGACGCTGGTCGGCCGCGCGCCCTCGGCGTGGACGCCGCCGGAGATCCCGCTGACCACGATCCAGCTCCCGCGCGACCTGCCGGTGCGCCTGCCCTCGACGCTGGTCCGCCGCCGCCCCGATATCCTGGTCGCCGAGGCGAGCCTGCACGTCGCGAGCGCCCAGGTCGGGATCGCGACCGCCGCGATGTTCCCGAGCTTCACGATCAGCGCGTCGATCGGCTCGACCACGACGCGGCTGCGCCAGCTGTTCGACCACAGCAGCCTGGTGTGGAACTGGGGCGCGAGCCTGTTCGCGCCGATCTTCCGCGGCGGCACGCTGCGCTACCAGCGCAAGGCCGCCATCGAGGGGCTGCGCCAGGCGCGCGCGAACTACCGGCAGACCGTGCTGACGGCGCTCGCCGACGTGGCGAACGCGCTGCGCGCGGTGGAGTACGGCGCGCTGACGCTCGACGCCGAGAGCGAGGCGGTGACCGCCGCCCGCGACGCGCTGCACCTGATCGAGGTCAACTACCAGGCGGGGACCGCGAACTATCTCCAGGTGCTGGTGGCGAACGTCCAGTATCACCAGGCGCAGCTCGCGTACATCGATGCGGTGGCGCAGCGGCTCCAGAACACCGTGACGCTGTTCGTGGCGCTCGGCGGCGGCTGGCAACGCGCGGAGTGAGCACGCCGATTGCTTCGAAGGTCTGCGTGCCCGGGAATCCAACGCGACGCGAGCTGAGTGCGGCGCTCGCGCTCGGCCTGATCGGCTGCGATCGGGCGGCGGCGCGCGGCGGCCCGAAGGTCTCGGCGAACGAGGACCTGATGCGCGTGCACGGCGTGCTCGTCCGGCTGATGGTCGTCTACGAGGCGGCGGCGCTGCGCCTCGAGCGCGGCGAGCGCTCGATGGTCGAGCCGATCCGCTCGGCGGCCGCGATCGTGCGCACGTTCGTCGAGGACTACCACGAGCGGATCGAAGAGCAGCACGTGTTCCCGCTGCTCGAGCGCGCGAACCAGCTGGTCGAGCTGGTGGCGGTGCTGCGGCGCCAGCACGAGGCGGGCCGCGGCCTCACCGACCGGATCACCACGCTCGCGCAGGGCGAGCTCGCGTCCGAGGCGGATCGCGCCGCCCTGGCCGCCGCGCTGCGCGGCTACGCGTCGATGTTCCAGCCTCACATCGGACGCGAGGACACCCTGGTGTTCCCGGCGTTCCACCAGCTCGCCGGCCGCGCGTACGGCGAGCTCGGCGAGACGTTCGAGCGCGAGGAGCAGGCGCGGTTCGGCGAGGGCGGGTTCGAGCACTTCGTCGCGCAGCTGCCGGCGATCGAGGTCGCGACCGGCGTCGCGGAGCTGGCGAAGCTCACCGTGACGGTCGGCGACCTGAAGCGATCGTGACGGGGCAAGGGGGCATAGCTCCTGCAACCTGCGTCGGGATGGCGCGGCTGCCGACCTGGAGAGGCGTTCGGATCTACACGGTGGGCCACTCCACGCGCACGTTCGACGAGCTGGTCGCGCTGCTGCGTGGCTTCGAGATCTCGGTGCTCGTGGATATCCGCACGGTCCCGCGGTCGCGGCGCAATCCGCAGTTCGATCGCGACGCGCTGCCGCGGACCCTGCGCGCGCGCCGGATCCGCTACGCGTGGATCCCCGAGCTCGGCGGGCTGCGGCGACCACGCGCGGACTCGCACAACGACGCGTGGCGAAACGATAGCTTCCGCGGGTTCGCCGACTACATGGAGACGGCGGCGTTCGAGGAGGGGCTCGCCAAGCTCCGCGAGCTGGCGGAGACCGGCACGGTGGCGGTGATGTGCGCGGAGGCCGTCCCGTGGCGCTGCCACCGCTCGCTGATCGCCGATGCGCTGACCGCGCGGGGCGCCCACGTCGAGCACATCATGGCGCCGTCGCGCGCGTCGCCGCACCGGATGACCAGCTTCGCCGTGGTGCACCGCGCGCGCGTGACCTATCCCCGCTCCGAGGTCGCGGCGGAGGGACCGGCCACGCGCCGCGGTGGTGGGTGAGCGCCGTGGCACGCTTCGTGCCTCTGCGGGCGGCATGAAGCTGTTGCTGATCTCCGTGTTTCTCGTCGGGCTCTTTGGATGCGAGAGCTCGCCGCGATCCTCGTCCACCGCGGCGCCGGCCCAGGTCGCGCTGCCCGCCGGCATGGCGCGCGTCGCGGACCCGAGCCAGGTCTGCATGGTCAACGACCAGTTCATGGGGCGTCCGCAGATCCCGGTCGAGGTCGAGGGCCGCACGTATTACGGCTGCTGCGCGATGTGCAAGGACAAGCTCCACCAGCAGCCGGCGGCGCGCACGGCGAGCGATCCGGTGACCGGCGAGCCGGTCGACAAGGCGCGCGCGGTGATCGTCCAGGACGCCACGGGCAAGGTGCTCTACTTCGCGAGCGAGGACACGCTCCGCCGGTTCCGCGGCTAGCAGGCCAGGGATTCTCGGTGTAACCGCACCGGTTACATCGTGACCGGCGAGGTCACGCGCGCCGGCGAGCACGTGCAGCGTTCGCGGCGCTGCCTTCGGCGCCGGCGGCGCGCTTCGAAGCGAGAGACGATCTCCTTGATCAGCGCGGCCACGGCCACGTCGATCAGGGAGCCTCGGGGAGAACAGCAGCTCGGCATGCATCTCCACGACGCGGGCGGGCGGGATCCATTACACGGGTCCACGGCCGAGGATCGCGCAGGATCTGCGCGCGATCTGCGCGCCGCCCGAGATCGACCTGTAATGCCGCGGCGGGCGCCGCGTCGACCGCGTGCACCTCGCCTCTCCGTAACCCGGCACGTCACGTCCGCGCGCTCGGCGCGGCGCCACGCGCGGCACCGCGCTGGTCCGCGGCTTGCCAACGCAACGCACACGATCCCCTCAGGAGCCTCTCGATGATGCACATCCTTCCTGCCAGCGCCGCCCGCTCGATGTGGTGCGCGCTGCTGCTGCTGGCCAGCTGCGCGCCGCGTGCGATGCCGCTGACCGCGGACCACCCGGCGAACCCGGAGGCCCCGACCGGGCGCCTCGCCGGACCTCCGCCCGCGCTGCGACCCGGCGTCGCGGCCGAGCCGCCCCCGCCCGACCAACCCGCCGAGGCACCCGCGCCCGCCACACCGACCGGCCACGAAGGTCACCACTGACATGCTCCGATCTGCAGTCCTCTCCATCGTCGTCGCCGCGGCGGGCTGTGTCCCTTCGCGCAGCGCCGTGTTCGGTCCGGTCGATCGCGAGATCGAGCGGCGCCTCGGGATGACCGCGAGCTGGGGCGACGAGCGCGTCCCCGCGGCGATCAACGCGCTGCTCGGCAAGCCGCTCGATCGCGACGCCGCGGTCCGGATCGCGCTCGCGAACAACCGCCGGTTGCAGGCGCAGTTCGATCAGCTCGGGATCGCGGCGAGCGAGCTCGCGTCCGCCACGGTGCTCGCGCCGACCGAGGTCGATCTCCAGTACAAGCTGCCGGTCAAGGGCGGCGGTGGGGGCGAGCTCGAGGTCGAGGCGGTCCAGGACATCCTCGATCTGATCCAGATGCCGCAGCGCCGCGGCATCGCGCGCGCGGATCTCGCGGCGGCGCGGGCGCGCGCGGTCGCCGCGAGCGTCGAGCTGGTCGCGCTCGTCGAGCGCGCGTACGTGGACATGGTCGCGGCGCAGCAGGAGCTCGAGCTGCGCCAGACCGCGTTCGACGCGGCGTCGGCGTCGGCGGAGATCACCGACCGGATGTACGCCGCGGGCAACGCGCCCGAGCTGGCGACCGCCCGCGAGCGCGACCGGCGCGAGCAGGCGCGGATCGACCTCGCGCGCGCCCAGCTCGCGGTCGAGGAGCGCCGCGAGGCGATGAACGAGGCGATGGGGCTATCGGGGCGCGACACGCGGTGGACGGTCGCGAACCGGCTACCGGACCTCCCGGAGGAGGCGCCGGCGCTCGATCAGCTCGAGCGCGAGGCGGTCGCGTCGAGCCTCGATCTGGCGGCGCTGCGCGCGGAGGCCGAGGGGGCCGCCGGGCGGGTCGGCGTGGCGCGGCTCCGCAGCTTCCTGCCGGAGCTGGGGGTGGGCGTCGCGGCGTCGCGCAAGGACGACGAGTGGGAGGCGGGCCCGGTGCTCAGCTTCGGGCTGCCGCTGTTCAACCAGCAGCAGGGGCCGCGGGCGCGCGCGAACGCCGAGCTCCAGCGCGCGCGCAACCAGGCGACCGCCACGGCGATCGAGCTGCGCGCCCGGGCGCGCGCGACCCGCCAGCGCGTGCTCGAGGCACATACCGAGGCGCGCCACTACACCGCGGTGGTGCTGCCGCTGCGCCAGCGGATCGTCGACGAGACGCTCAAGCAGTACAACGCGATGAACGCTTCGACCTTCGAGCTGCTCGTGGCGCGCCGCGAGCTCGTCGAGGCCGGGCGCCAGTACATCGATGCGGTCCGCCGGTTCTGGCGCGCCTCGGCCGATTCCCGCGCGCTCGCGCGCGGCGCGATGCCACGCGGCGGGGCCGACGAGCCCGCGCCAACCTCTTCCAGCTCGAACGACTCCGCAGGGGGACACTAGCCATGATCGATCGTCGCAAGCTCCTCAAGACCGGCGTCGCGGCCAGCGCCGCCATCCTGGCGCGCGCCAAGCTCGCCGCGGCCCAGCATCCGGCGAGCCACGGCGCGCAGCACGGCCCGAGCGCCGCCAAGCCGGCCGCGCCGGTGGGCCCGGCCAAGCTCACCAAGGGCCGCGCGGTCGCCGGCGAGAGCTACACGCCAGTCGTGATGCCGAACGGACGCACGCTGCCGTTCGAGAAGAAGGGCGGGGTCAAGGTGTTCCACCTGATCGCCGAGCCGGTGAAGCACGAGATCGCGCCGGGCCTCGAGATCGAGGCGTGGGGCTACAACGGCATGACGCCCGGGCCGCTGATCGAGTGCGTCGAGGGCGACACCGTGCGCTTCTACGTCACCAACAAGCTGCCGGAGCCCACGACGGTGCACTGGCACGGCGTGATCCTGCCGGCGGGCATGGACGGCGTCGCCGGGCTGACCCAACCGGCGATCCCGATCGGCAAGACGTTCAAGTACGAGTTCGTGATGAAGAAGGCGGGCACGTTCATGTACCACCCGCACTTCGACGAGATGACGCAGATCGCGCTCGGGATGGTGGGGATGATCGTGGTGCACCCGCGGCGACGCGACGGCCGCCGCGTCCGCGACTACTCGCTGATGGCGCACGAGTGGATGATCCCGATCGGCTCGCGCCGCCCGAACCCGCTCGCGATGAACGACTTCAACGTGCTGACGTTCAACCACAAGGCGTTCCCGGCGACCGAGCCGCTGGTCGCCGAGCTCGGCGACGTGGTGCGGATCCGCCTCGGCAACCTGGGCCCGATGGATCACCACCCGATCCACCTCCACGGCTACGACTTCGAGGTCGTCGAGACCGACGGCGGTCAGGTGCCTGCGCAGGCGCGCTCGCCGGAGACCACGACGCTGCTCGGGGTCGGCCAGGTACGCGTGATCGAGTTCGTCGCCGACAACCCGGGCGACTGGGCCCTGCACTGCCACATGACACACCACGTGATGAACCAGATGGGCCACGACGTGCCGAACCTGGTCGGCGCGGATACCCGCGGGCTCGACGCGCGCGTCGGCCGGGTCGTGCCCGGCTACATGACGATGGGCGCGACCGGGATGGGCGAGATGCACAAGATGCAGCTGCCCCACAACAGCATCTCGATGGTCGGCGGCGACGGCCCGTTCGGCGTGATCGACATGGGCGGGATGTTCACGATCCTGAAGGTGCGCAAGTCGCTGAGCGGCGACACCGATCCGGGCTGGTACGACCATCCGGCGGGCACGCTGGCCGGCGAGGCGAGCGCGGAGGACCTCGCGCGCGACGGGATCAAGGGCTAAGGACGGCGCAGCGCCTGCTTGAAGTCCTCCGAGCGCACGCCGTACTTCTTGAGCAGGCGGTGCAGGCTCTCGCGCTCCATCCCGGCGCGCCGCGCGGCCTCGGTGACGTTGCCGCCGAGCTCGCGCATGAGCGCGATCAGGTACTCGCGGGTGGCGCGGTCGCGCGCGAGGTCGACCACCTCGCGATACGACAGGTGGGTCTCGGTGCCCTGGGTCGCGCGCGGCCGGAGCACGGCGGCGACCTCGGGGGGCAGCGCCTCGAGCTCGATCCGCGGGCCATCGGTGACGGCGAGCGCGCGCTCGATCGCGTTCTCGAGCTCGCGCACGTTGCCGGGCCACGGGTACTGGACGAGCGCGGCGAGCGCCTCGGCGGTGAAGCCCTCGGGGCGATCGTCGCGGCGGGCGCCGTGGCGCTCGAGCAGGAACGCGGCGAGCGCGGGGATGTCCTCGCG
>JBQCJR010000310.1:0-8905 GCA_051952595.1 Kofleriaceae bacterium | reverse complement strand
GCGACCTCTCGTTCGCGCCGCAGAGCCGGATGGCCCGCGAGGAAGTGCTGCAGAACGACCACTGCTTCGACGCCGTGATCAGCGCCTACACCGCCTACCTGTGGGCGCGCGACGGCTGGGCGGCCCCGGACCGCTGCTTCGTCGAGGACGGCTGGATCGTCGCGCCGCCCTGAGGCGGCGCCCGGCCGTCAAACCTCAGGCGCCATCGCCGAGCGAGGCGTACGCGGCGGAGATCTCGGCGAGGCGGTGCTCGAGCGCGCGGCGGCGGTCCGGCTCGAGGCCGGGCTGGAGATCCGGGTGGAGCGAACGCGCCAGCCGGCGATACGCCCGCTTGGCCTCCTCGAGATCGGCGGTCTCCGCGAGCCCGAGCACGCGCAGCGCGGCGCGGCGGCGCGGATCGATCTGGCGGTGCGGGCCGCTCTGCTCGGCGACGATCCCGATCGTCTCCAGCGCGTCGATCGAGCGCAGGAAGTGGAGAAACGCGAGCAGGCGGAACCGCGGCGTGCGGGCGAGTGGCCAGATCTGGTCGAGCCGGCGCGGCTGCGCCATCGCGGCCAGCATCCGGCGATCGGCCTCGTCGACCGGCGCGGGGGCGAGCTCGGGGCGCAGCGCCAGCCGGATCCCGGCGAGCTCGCGGACCAAGAGCTCGGCGAGCGAGCCATCGAGCTGTTGCTCGAGGTGCGTGCGCGCCCAGCCGGCGAGCGACACCTGATGCGACGCGCCGGGTGGGTACGTGCTGACGCCGCCCTCGAACACCACCTGCAGATCGTCGATCGCGGCGAGCCGGGCGAGCCGGGCGACCAGCGCCTTGCGCGCGACCTCGCCCTCGCCGACCACGGCGTGGCCACGGCGCAGCACGAACACCTCGGGGCGCGAGCCGCGGGCGTGGAGGGTCAGAACGCCGCTCGCGCCTTGCCGGCCAAGCCGGTACAGCAGCCGAACGAGCTCGCCGCGCGCGAGCGTGCGACGCAAAGAGCCGGGGCGACCCGCGTGAATCGAGTCGGCCGCAGAATCGAGATCCCGCACCCGCGCATCTTCGAGACGACCGATCGCGGGGGCAATTTTTCGGACGCGCGCGAGCGGCGCGTCCGCGGCATCACATGAAGCCGGCCTTGCGGCGCTCGACGATGAACTCGGTCACCGTGTTGCGCACGTCCTCGCGGAACGAGACCAGCCCGGCGGCGATCTCGCGCAGCGCGGTCACGGCCGGCTTGTTGTCACAATCGACTCCCGGGGACGCCCCGCGCGACAGCTGTCGCGCGCGCTCGGCGGCGAGGACTACCAGGGCGAAGCGGTTCGGGACTTTGTCGAGGCAGTCTTCGACGGTGACGCGGGCCATGGACCGCGGAACTTACTCGGTTACCGCTGGCTGTCAAGCCTCTCGCCTTGCCAGAACGCAGGAACCCCCGTAACTTACGCGTGCGGGTTGTCCCTACCGGCAAGTAGGCATCCGCACTTATCTTATGCCGGTCCGTCCTCCAGTACCCGCCCCGCGCGGTCCTGCCCGCATCGATCTCGACTGGGACGCCCTCGAGATCGCCGTCGAGCGCAACTCGCCCGACACGGACAGCTACCTCGATCTCACCACCGGTCGCGTCCTCACGATCACCACCGGTGATCCCGAGGCCACGATCAACCGCCAGCAGGTGTCCGAGAACATCCGCAACTTCCTCCGCGTCGAGCCCGCCTCGTCGCGCGAGCAGTACCGCTGGATGGAGCGCTTCGTCGGCTCGGTCGCCGACGAGCCACTGCGCGAGCGGTTGATCATCTCGATCGACGGCAAGGGCGCGTTCCGCCGGTTCAAGGATGTCCTGCTGGCGTACCCGGCGGAGCGCGAGCGCTGGTTCTCGTACCGCGCCGACCTGCTCCACTGGCACATCCACAACTGGCTCGAACAACACGAGATCCAGCCGACCAACGAGCCGCCGTGGGGCCAGGTGCAGGCGCCGCAGGAGCTGCCCACGGTCGGCCGCCCGGTCGTGCACGGCACCGAGGCGCCGGGCGAGGCGCTGCGCCGCCAGGCCCGGGATCTGATCGAGACGATCCCGGCGATCGAGCTGCCCACCGCGATCGCGTTCCTCGAGTTCCTGAAGCAGCGCAGCGCCGAGGCCATCGCGCGAGCGGCCGGCGAGCACGATCCCACGGATCACGACCTCGAGCCGCGCGAGCCCGAAACCACGGAGTGATGGGGTCCGGGATGTCCGAGTCGACCACCCACAACGCCGCCGCGATCGAGGAAGCGATCACCCGGCTGGTCCAGGAGGCGCCGGAGATCGACGGGGCGCTGGTCGACGAGCTGGTCGAGCGGCTGGTGCGGGTCGGCTCGCCGCTCGCGCTCGCGCTCCGGCGGATCGTCGAGCTGGTGGCCGAGGGCCTGGTCGATCCCGGGATCGCCCTGCCCGCGCTCGCGATGGCGTGCGCGACCCTGGCCGGCGGCGTACGCGGCGAATTCGGCGAGCGCGAGCTCGAGGCGGCGCGCTACGAGATCGATACGCTGCTGCCGATGCCGGCGCCGGCGCGCATCGTCACGCCGGACGTGCCGGCCTCCGCGCTCACCCGCGGACCGCGACGGCGACCTTGAGGTAGTTCGCCTCGGGGAAGCCCGGCACCGTCGGGAAATCGGGCGGCAGCGACCGGCGATCGATGATCTGGAGCCGGGTGTCCGCCGCGAGCGCGCCATCGGCGAGCGCGAGCTCGAACTCCTGCGCGCTCATCTTGTGGGTCGACGACGCGGCGATCAGCAGGCCGCCCGGCACCAGGACGTCGAGGCTGGCGGCGATCAGCTCGGAGTAATCGCGCACCGCGCTCCACGGCTTGCCACCGCGCGCCGCGGCGCTCGCGAACGCCGGCGGATCGAGCACGACCATGTCGAACGTGCGGCCGCGCTCGACGAACCGGGCGAGCACCTTGAACGTGTCGCCGACGATGTGCTCGGGCTTCTCGGGATCGAACCCGGAGGCGGCGAAGTTGCGGCGTGCGCGCGCGTGCGCCTTGGCGGCGACATCGACGGCGCACACCTCGGTGGCGCCGCCGGCCTGCGCGTAGACCGAGATCGCCCCGGTGTACGAGAACAGGTTGAGCACCCGCCGGCCGGCCGCCCACTGGCGAACCGCGCGCCGGCCCTCGCGAAGATCCGCGAACAGCCCGGTCGACAGCGGCGCGGTCACGTCGACGACGAACCGGAGATCGTCCTCGGGGACCTCGAGCTCGACCGGCGCCGGCGTGCCACGCACGAGGTCCGCTCCGGCCTGGCGCGGCGCCTCGCCGCCCAGCGACTTGTACCGCCGCTGTTCGTAGATCGCGATCGGCGACCGCTCGGCATCGAGGGCGTCGTACAGCGCGCCGCGCAGCCCGGACACCGCCGAGGTGAACAGCTGGACCACCAGGTAGTCGCCGTAGCGATCGACGACGATCCCGGGCAGGCCGTCCGACTCGGCGTTGACCAGCCGGATCGCGCCGAGCCGGTCCTGATCGACCAGCCGCTTGCGCAGCTCGATCGCCGCGCGGACCCGGGAGCGCACCAGATCGGCGTCGATCTGCGCCTCCGGCGAGCGGGTGAACACGCGCAGCGCGATCGCGCTGTCGGCGTCGTACAGGCCGCGGCCGACGAACTCGCCTTCGTCGTCGACGACCTCGATGGGGGTGCCGGGCTCCGGAGTCAGCGGGCGCGGTCCAAGCGCCTCCCGGTACACCCAGGGGTGGCCGGCGCGCACGCGCTGCGCGATGTCGCCGGGGAGCCGCACCGTGTTCTTGCGAACGATCGGCGCCCCCCGGGGGGCGCCGCGACGGCTCGGTCGACGGATCTGGGCCATGGGGCCGGTTTTATGGCGCAACCGCGTGGAATCTCCAAGGCCAGCAGGCGGCGAAACCACCGGGCGGTGGATCGGCGCTCCCATTTCGGGATGGACATCTGCACCCGGGCGTACGTAATGTGCGCAGCACTCGCTTCATGGAGATGTCACGTTCCAGCGGCTCGGCCGCCTCGTCGAGCCCCGCCCGGGTCGCCACGCTCGAGCCGGTCCGGTTCGGCGAGTTCCTTCGCGACCGCCACCTGATCAACGACGAGCAGTGGCTCTCGGCGCTCGCCGTTCACTGGAGCACCCCGCCGCAGCGCCGCCGGATGATCGGAGCGACGATCGTCGAGGCGGGCTTCCTGTCGGCGGAGGTCGTCGAAGCCGAGGCACGCGCGTTCCATGACGACCTCGAGGTCGTGGAGGTCGAAGAGGTGGTCTAGAGGTCACGAGAGGCGTCGAATCCCGCAACACGTCTACACAATTTCGAGGACGAACCCGTCCACGATCGCTGCTAGAGTCCAGGGCGCTCCGGGGCTCCTATCGGGAGACACATGATGGCTGTCGATTCGAAACCGAATGACAAGACGAATGGCGCGAACGGCGCGTCGATCCATGGGGCCAGCCGCGACAGCAGCGCCCACCTCGCGATCTCGAAGCGGACGCGCGCTTCGTCGCTGATGAAGGCGGCGACGTCCCTGCCGACCGTCGAGCACTCGCTCGAGGAGTTCATCGCGAAGGCCAACCAGACCCTGGTCGACGTCGAGAGCTGGAACAACGCGGACCAGCAGGCCCGCGAGCAGGATGCCCAGCGCCGCGAGCAGGATGCCCAGCGCTGGAAGCAGGCCGAGACCCAGATGCGCGAGAGCGAGGCCCGCGAGCAGTCGCTGCGCCGCCAGCTCGATGGCCTCCAGGGCAAGCTAGCCGAGGCCGAGGCCCGCGCCGCCGTCGCGATGTCGTCGGCGTCCGGCAGCTTCAACGCCGTCGAGGCGCACGACGCCACGATCACCGACCTGAAGTCTCAGATCGAGAAGTCGATGGAGCGGATGCGCGCGTCCGAGGCGCGCTCGCTCGAGCTCGCCCAGGAGCTCCAGACCGCTCGCGCCGAGGCCGCGGCCTCGCGCGCGATGCCGGCCATGACCGCGGCGACCGCGACGGCGGTCGACGACACCGAGGCCGCCGAGCGCGTCCGCCTCGCCGAGGCCAAGGCCGCCAAGGCGATCGCCGCGGCCCGCGCTGCGGCCGCCGGGCTCACCGTGTCGTCGGCGGACATCGCCGCGATCGAGAGCGGCCTGGCCGTCTCCGCGCCGCAGGCGACGTCGAAGCCGCCGCCGTGGGCCGCGATCGGGCTCGCGTTCGTGGGTGGCATCGCGATCATGCTGATGGTGTGGAAGCTGGTGCTCGACAAGCCGGCCCCCGCGCCTGCCGCGGCGCAGCCGGCGCCCACCGCGGTCCAGGCCGCCCCGGTCCAGCCCGCCCCGGTGCAGCCGCAGGCCGCAGCGCCGGCGCCCGAGCCCGCCGCGGCCGCGCCGACCAAGCCGACGGTCACCCCGATCGACGAGCAGGCCGCCACGCCGACCGAGGTGGAAGCCAAGAAGCCGGGCCCGACCGTGACCCCGATCGAGGAGCCGGCGGTCGCGAAGGACACCAAGGCTGCGCCGAGCGAGGCGCCTGCCGCACCGGCGGAGGAGCCCCGCACCGAGGTCAAGACGGACGCGAAGGCGACCCGCCCGACCAAGCCGGCCAACAAGCCCGTCAAGCCGGCCGGCAAGCCCGCCGGTGGCATCGCGGATCCGTTTGGTGACTCGGCGCCGGCCAAGCCGGCGAAGCCGACCAAGCCCGCGAAGCCCTCCGGTGCCGGCATCGTCGATCCGTTCTGATCGCCGACAGCGCGCGGGTTGACGCGCGCACCCACCGCGACTGACAGCGCCCGGTTGCCGACCGGACGTCGTCCGTTTCGGGCTCGCTCGCCGCGTGGTGTCAAACGCGCGACTGCGACGAGCCGCGACGCAATCTCGGTAGGCCAGCAGGCACAATCACCCGTTGCATCGAACGCCTCATCACGATAAAGACCGACGGCGGTGTGCGGAGTTGGTACACCGCGGAGGGACCTGTGAAACGATCCGTCATCTCACTCGCCTTTGCCTGCGCCACCGCGCTTGCTCCCGCGGCCGCACTCGCCGACGACGCACCCACGCCTCAGCAGATGGAAGCCGCCAAGAAGGCTTTCGGCGAGGGCAGAAAGCTCCACGAGCAAGGCAAGCACGCCGAGGCGATCGAGAAGTTCAAGGAATCGTATCGGCTCTCGAAGAACCCGCTGCTGCTCTACAACATCGCGTTCACGATGGACGAGGCGAAGGAGGAGGACATGGCCCTCTTCTACTATCGCAAGTTCCTGAAGGACGCGCCGCCGGACGCCGCGCAGCGCGCGGTGGTGGCCGAGCGGGTGAAGGTCCTCGAGCAGAAGTTCAACCCGACCGGCACGCCGGCGGCGACGTCGACCGACGCGAACAACGCGAACACGGCGAACACGGGCACGCCCAAGGCCGAGCCGAAGGCCGTCGTGATCAAGCCGCCCGGCACGTACAGCGCGAACGACTTCGAGCACCAGATGGTCGAGTCCGCGCCGCCGGGCAAGCCGCTCGACATCACGGCGTTCGTCCCCGAGGACTCGGGCTTCGTGGTCACGCTCAACTTCCGCACCGCCGGCGAGGGCAAGTTCACCGCCAAGGCGATGAAGTGGCGCTACAAGGAGCTGGTCGGTCGCGTGCCCGCGCCGAAGATGATCGGCAACGCGGTCCAGTACTACATCGAGGTCAAGGACACCGAGGGCAACGTCGTCACCCGCTCCGGTAAGTCGACCAGCCCGAACCTGATCAACCTCGAGCCCGGCGCGACGCCGCGGTTCTACCCCGACCTGACCGACGACGGCGACGCCAAGCTCACCGACGCGGACGTCAAGTCGCGCGACATCGAGGACGACGACCCGCTGCACGGCGGCCGCAAGCGCTCCGCTCCCACGGATCCGAGCATCGGCGGGACCACCGAGCCCACGACGCCGGGCGACGGCTTCCGCGACGTCGGCTCGACCAAGTTCAAGTACGCGAAGCTCGGCACCACGATCGGCGCGGGCGCGATGCTCGGCCTCAGCGTGCTGTTCTACGTCCAGGCCGGCAAGTACGCGACCTCGCTCGAGGACGACGCGACGAGCTGCGGCGTCCCGCCGTGCCGGATGTTCGATAGCTACGGCGCGGACGTCGAGTCGGCCGGCAAGCGCTACCAGACCCTGTCGAACGTCGCGTTCGGCGTCGGGATCGCGGCGACCGCGGTGGCCGGCTACTTCTGGTACAAGGAGCTCACCGCGAAGAAGCGCGGCGAGCGCAAGGTGACCAACAACGGCGCCTCGCCCGAGGCCTCGGCCTCGTCGTGGGTGGTCGCTCCTTCGGTCAGCGATGGGTTCGCGGGCGCTGCCGCGATGACGAGGTTCTAAGATCCATGCGCAAGCTAGCTTCGTTCCTGTTCGTCGCGGTCGCGGCCCCGGTGGTCGCGCTCAACTGCTCGCCGTACAGCCCGGATCTCGGCGAGTCGCCGTACCTCTGTGCGGCGACCGCCCCGGAGTGCCCCGAGGACTACACCTGCCAGACCGACGGCACCGGCCGCCGCGTCTGCGTGTCCGAAGGCGGCATCATCCCCGATGCGGGCTCGGGCTCGGACACCTTCCAGTGCAACGACGACAGCGCGCTCGGCAACAACGACACGACCGCGACGGCGTACGTCACCACGGTCGATGCGCGCTCCGACCTGACGCTCGCGGGACTGGCGATCTGCCCGGAGACCGATCGCGATCACTTCGAGATCAACATCTCGCAGGCGAACCGCAACCTCGAGGTCACCACGCGCTGGGACAGCGGCACCACGCCGGTCGCCGTGCAGATCCTGAACGCGGGTGGCACCTCGATCAAGAACGGCATCCAGCTCGGCACCAACGCGATCCAGGCGTGTGTGCCGAACCTGCCGATCGGCCGCTACTACGCGGTGGCGTTCACCGGCGGTAAGAAGCAGAACTACAGGCTCGAGATCAAGATCGTCGCGGCCTGCCAGTAGCACCCGCGTCGTTTGACGCGGAGCACATCCGCGCGATACCCTGCTGGAATTGACGTTTTTCCCGGGGAGACTGGCGAATGAGCCGCATCGGTGAGCTGCTGGTACGCGAGAAGATGCTCTCGCTGCAGCAGCTTCAACAGGCGCAGGACGAAGCCAAGCGCACCGGTAAGCGGCTGGGGGCGACCCTGGCCCGGCTGGGCTACGTCAAGGACCAAGAGCTGACCCAGTTCGTCGCCCGGCAGTACAGCCTGCCGTCGATCAACCTGGGCGAGGTCGAGATCGACGCCGCGGTGCTCAAGCTGGTGCCGCGCGAGATCTGCGAGAAACACCAGGTCATCCCGGTGCGGCGCAGCGGCCCGACGTTGATCGTCGCGATGGCCGACCCGTCGAACATCTACGCGATCGACGAGCTCAAGTTCCTCACCCAGTACAACATCGAGCCGGTCGTCGCCTCGGAGGGTGCGCTCGAGGCCGCGCTGTCGCGCTACTACGACAAGGGCCCCGACCTCGACGCGATGCTCGGCGAGTTCGACGTCGACAACGTCGACTACACCGCCGCGGCGGACGACGCGATCAACGTCGTCGA
The DNA here is from genome assembly GCA_051952595.1 of Kofleriaceae bacterium. Lineage (GTDB taxonomy): Bacteria > Myxococcota_A > Polyangia > Haliangiales > Haliangiaceae > JABFXX01. The sequence goes on along the minus strand of JBQCJR010000310.1, from coordinate 424 downwards.
CCTGGAGAACCAGGCCGGCGAGGCGCCGGTGGTCAAGCTGTGTAACCAGATCCTGCTGTCGGCGATCAAGAAGAAGGCGTCCGACATCCACGTCGAGCCGTACGAGAAGAGCTTCCGGGTCCGGTTCCGGATCGACGGCATCCTCCAGGAGGAGATCCGGCCGCCGCTCAAGCTGCGCAACGCGATCACGTCGCGGCTCAAGATCATGGCGTCGCTCGATATCGCCGAGCGCCGGCTGCCCCAGGACGGCCGGATCAAGCTGAAGATCGGCGGCAACCGCGAGATGGACTTCCGCGTGTCGGTGCTGCCGACGCTGTACGGCGAGAAGATCGTCATGCGACTGCTCGACAAGTCGCAGCTGCAGCTCGACATGACCAAGCTCGGCTTCGACGCGAAGCCGCTCGAGGACTTCAAGGCGGCGATC
>JBQCJR010000309.1:0-6886 GCA_051952595.1 Kofleriaceae bacterium | reverse complement strand
CCAGCCCGCCTGGGTCTCCGCGTCGAGGCGCGCGTGTATTGCCGGTCGGTCGTTCTGTTGTGTGGTGTGCAGTATTTTGTGGCTGTCGTTCCGGCGCAGCGTCGCGAGCCGCTCGACCGAGAGCTGGGTCGCCGCGTCGTGGCCGCCGACCACGCCCGCCGCGTGCGCCGCCAGCTCGACCGGCAGCGGGCGCGCCGCGATGCTCGACACCGCCAGCATCGCCTGGGCGTCCGGATCGAGCCGCGCGACCCGCGCGCGCACCAGATCGCCGATCTGCGTGCCCGGCGCGAGCTCCGGCGCGCGCGCCATCTCGCAGAGCACCAGCGGGTGGCCGTGCGCCGCCTCCCCCGCGATCCGCGCGCGATCCGGATCGGGCGCGAGCTGGGTCGCGAGCGCCGCCGCGTCCTGGTCGGTCAGCGCTGCGAGATCGATCTCGCGCAGGTCGCCGCGCCGCGCGTTGCCCGCCGGCGGCCGGCGCAGCTGCGCGACGATGCCCAGGTAGTCCTCCGGGCGGTGCGCGACGATCACGAGCAGGTTCGGCTCGAGCCCGTGGATCAGCTCGGCGAGGAACACCGCGCTGTCGCCATCGCCCCAGTGCGCGTCGTCGACGAACAGGACGATCGGGCGGATCCGGGCCAGCCGCGCCAGCAGCATGCGGAGCGCGCGGAAGCCGCGGCGGCGCAGCTCCTGCGGCTCCGCCGGCGCGCGCCCATCAGCCGCCAGCTCGGACAACCGCGGCACCCGTCGCAGCACCGGGAACATCCGCACCACCGAGCCCAGCTCGCGCGGCGCGATCGCATCGATGTCGTCGCGCGACAGCCCCAGCAGCACGCTCGTCAGCGCGTCGACCACGCCATCGAGCATCTTGAACGGGACCGCCTCGCGCTCGAAGCAGCGCCCCTCCAGCGCGAACACCGCGTCGCCCAGCCCGCGCAGGAACCTGCGGACCAGCGTGCTCTTGCCCATCCCGCTCTTGCCCCGGACCGTCACCGCGACCCCACCCCGGCGCGCATCCGCCAGCGCCCGCCGCAGCTGCTCGATCTCGGCGCCCCGCCCCACGAACGCCGGCGCCGGGACAGGTGTCGGCGGCGTTGCGCCCGTCGCCGCCCCCAGCTCGACGAGGATGTCGCGCGCGCGCGGCCGCGCCTCCGGGTGCGGGTGCAGCAGCTGGACGCACAGCCGCACCAGCTCGTCCGGCAGCTCGTTCGCCAGCTCGTCCGGCGGCGCCGGCAGCTCCGTCTGCTTGCGCGTCATGACCTGCTCCGAGTCGCCCTCGAACGGGCGCTGCCCCGTCAGCGCCTCGTAGAGCATCGCGCCCACCGAGTACCAGTCGCTCGCCTCGCCCAGCCGCTGGTCCGAGGCCTGCTCCGGCGACATGTAGACCGGCGTCCCCACCGCCAGCCGTTCCGGGTCGCCCTCCGCGACGCTCGCGACCAATCCGAAGTCCAGCAACACCAACCGGCCCGCCCCCGTCACCAGGACGTTCGAAGGCTTGAGGTCGCGGTGCAGCTTGCCCGCCGCGTGCAGCGCCGACAGCGCATCCACCAGCTGGACCAGCGCGCCCCGCAGCCGCGCCGCGTCGAGCACCCCCGCGTGGATGTCCGGCCGCGTGCGCGCCGGCCCCGCCACCTGCCCCGGCCGCACCCAGTCGATGAAGGAGACCCCCTCGACCAGCTCCATCGTGAAGAACCAGTCGCCCCCCGTCGCATGCATCTCGTGCAACGTGACCAGGTGCGGATGCACGATGTCTGCGAGCGCGCGAAACTCCCGCTTGAACCGAAACAGGTCGCGCCCCGACGCCTGCCTCAGCAACTTGAGCGCCACCTCTCGCTGGACCTGCCGATCCAGCACCCGATAGACCACGCCCGCGCCGCCAGATCCAAGAGTGCCTCGCACCTCGAATCGACCACCGCCGAGCAGCGGTGTCGCGCTGGCAACGCTCATGCCTCGGCCCACGATAGCAGAGCCGCGCGCATCGCCGTCGAGCTTCGTGAGCGCAGTTCCAGGCGAGGTGCCACCGCGGCCGTGCCCCGGTTCTGGCCCTGTTCGCGAGCCCCTCGTCCGGTCCACGTCCGGTCCACGTCCGGTCCACGTCCAGTCCACGTCCGGTCCTCGTCCGGTCCTCGTCCGCTCCTCGTCCGGTCCTCGTCCGGTCCTCGTCCGGTCCTCGTCCGCTCCTCGCCCGCTCCTCGTCCGCTCCTCGTCCGCTCCTCGTCCGCTCCTCGTGTCCGGTCCTCGTCCGGGCAACGTCCGGGCCACGTCCGGTCCTCGTCCGGCGCGCGCCGGTCAGCGCGCGCCCGCCGCGGGGACGCCCGGCAAATTCGCCAGGTTCGCGCGTGCGACCTCGGCGGCCTCCGCCGCGCGACGGTGCTGGATCTGCATCGTAACCTCCGCTTTGCGCGCCAGCGCCTCGCGGATCCGGGCGACCCGATGTGGTGGGTGCTGGAAGAAGTTGCGATCGAGCGCGGGGTCGTCGGCGTACGCGCGGACGATCTCCGCCTCGTCCCAGCTCGTCGGGAACACGGGGTAGATCAGCGGCGGATCGCGCAGCCACCAGCCCGTGAAGCCGAAGCGCTCGTGATGGCGCTCGTAGACCTCGGTACCCGGGTACGGCACCACCACGCCGCGCGCGTTGAACCCACCCGCCAGCGGCGCCACGCGGTCGAGGAACGCGATCGTGGCGTCGAGCTCGGCGTCGGTTTCGTCCGGCCAACCGAACATCAGGTTGACCACCGCGTGGATGCCTAGCTCGCGCGCCCAGCCGAGCACATCGATCACGCGCTCGACCGTGACGCCCTTGCCGATCCGCACCAGCATGCCCGGGTCGGCGCTCTCCATGCCGAGGTCGACTCCCGCGCAGCCGGCGCGCTTCATGTCCGCGAGCACTTCGCGATCCAGGTGCGCCGGATGCGCGGTGCACGTCCACCACACCGGCGCGCCGAGCCCCGCGATCGCGTCGCACAGCTCGCGAACCCGCCGTCGACCCACTGCGAAGGAGTCGTCGAAGAAGCTGAATCCGAGCAGCCCGAAACGATCGCGCAGCAGCGAGATCTCGGCTGCGACCGAGGGTGCGCTGCGGTAGCGGAACTTGCGCCCCGTGACGTCGTTCGAGCAGAACGTACACGCCGACGGGCACCCGCGGCTCGACAGCAGCCCCGCCGGCGGCAGCGCCCCGCCCGTCGCCGCCGCCGCGCCGTACCAGGCCGGATCGAACAGATCGAGGGCCGACAGCGGCGGCGCCAGCCGATCCAGCTCGCTCAGGAACGACCGCGACGCGTTGTGACGGACGAACCCGCGATCGATCCACGACAGCCCCGCGATCGCCCCGACGGGGCGGCCGTCGTCGAGCGCGTCCGCCAGCTCGACCAGCGCGTGCTCTCCCTCGCCTCGGATCGCCCAGCGAAACCCGTGGCGCAGCGGCTCGTCCGGCACGATCGTGGCGTGCGGCCCGCCCGCCACCAGCGCGTGCCCCTTCGCCAGCTCGGCGGCCAGCGCGTACGCCGGTTGGACGTGCAGCGTCTTGAGGTGCAGCCCCACAAGGTCGGGCGCGAACGCGTCGATCCGCGCCGAGATCTCCGAGTGCGTCTTCGGCGCAAACGGCGCCGATGCATCGAGCAACTCGACGGCGTGCCCCGCCTCGCGCAGCGACGCCGCCAGGTGGCAAAACGACAGCAGCGGCGTTCGCACCGGCTCGGGCGACGGCGGGTTCACCAGGAAGACGCGCGCCATGGCCGTTGCTCAGTATGCCGTGTCCGGCGCATCCAGGGCGTTCGTTGGTCTGGAAACCCGAGGGAGGTCGCGCCATGCGTGGTTCGGTGCTCGTCCGCGAGCCACGGCGCTGACAGCCGCAACGCCGGCGGCCCCGACCCCGCGGACCGAGGCGGCCACGCCGACCGACGCCGGGCCCGCACGGGTCGGCGCCGCAAGCAGAGGCTGCTGCTTGGGCTCGTTGTGCGCCTCGGGGTGCGGGGTGCGGGGTGCGGGGTGCGGGTGGTTGTTGTCGTTGCCTCAGTTCGCCCCGGACCTGTTCGATGTCGCGCCTTCGCCCCGTGCCCGCACTAGGCTAGACCGAGTACTGCCGTACCAGGTCAGCCCCGTGCCCTCTGCGAACCGCGCCGCCCCGGCGGCACCAAGGTACCCTCGTTGTTCTGGGGCCGCGCGGAGCGCTCGGCGGAGCATCTTGCTGGCGTCGCACCCAGTTGCACACCGACCGTTTTGATTTCGCCGATATCCCATCGTCGATACGCGGCCCGACCGCCCAGTCGCCAGCGCCGCAGCGCACCAGATGGCGACCCGTCGCCCGTTCAGAGCGACCGCGTCGTTCGTTTCGCCCATGTCCTGCCGTCGTTGCAGCCGCCCCAGCACCTTCATCAGTGCGCGACGGATCTGGGGCCGGTTGATTTCGCCGATATCCGCTGCGGCGTACTGGCCGCGCCGCTTGCCCCATCCATGGGCTCCTCGTCTTCCCGGGCACAGACCGAGCCTTCGCTCAGTCCTCGAACCTATGTGCCCGGTCTGAGTCCGAACCGATGTGCCCGGGCTCGACCGAACCGATGTGCCCGGGCTGATTCCGGACCTATGTGCCCGGTCTGGCTCCGGAACCATGTGCCCGGCCTCGACCGAACCTATGTGCCCGGTCTCGACCGAACCGATGTGCCCAGTCTGGTTCCGGACCCGCCTCGACCGAACCGATGTGCCCGGGCTGATTCCAGACCCATATGCCCGGTCTGATTCCGGACCCATGTGCCCGGTCTGATTCCGGACGCATGTGCCCGGTCTGTTTCCGGACCCATGTGCCGGTCTGTTTCCCGGTCTGTTCCGGACCCGTGTGCCCGGTCTGTTTCCGGCCCCATGTGCCCGGCCTGATTTCGGACCATGCGCCCGGTCTGTTTCCAGACCCATGTGCCCGGTCTGAACCTCCATAGCGGCAGAGATCGACGAGCACCACTCCCGCCGTCCCCGCTGCAGCGTTCATCTCCCCCGGACCTCTGCTGGTGGCAGTAGGCGTGTGGAGATTGCGAGCAGGCGCGCTATCGCCACGGCGTTCGCAGCCTCGCAACGCCTCGCGGCGTGCCTGGGCAACCTGCCGTGCGCGCGCTGCTGCATCCTCGCTGGTTGTCCACGGGCGTCAGTATCCACACGCCGCCCGCGCTCTGCTCAGCCGCTCGCCGCAGCACGGAGCGAGAAGCCATCCCCGCTCGCCCCCGGCGCAGCGTTGCAGATTGCGGCGGCCGCCGCCGGAATCGTATCGATCTCGGCGATCTGAAGCTCGTAGCGCTCGATCCCCACGCCGAGCATCCGCGCCGCGACCACCGGCGATAGCCAATAGCGCGGCGCAACTGGCTCGAGCGCTCTGCGATGCGTCGTCGAGACCCGACACGCGCGCGCATCGATCTCGATCGCCGCCTCCGGGCACCGCGCACGCGTTCGGTGCGAGCCATCGACGAGGGCGTGATCGAGGCACATCGCGCGCAGCCCATCCTCGACGATCGCGCGATCGAGTTCCGGCTCCTCCGGCAACTCCGCCGCGAGCGACACCAGCGGCAGCCGCGCGAGCGACGCGAGCGTCTCGCCTTCGAGCGACCGCCCCGCGCCCGCCGCGAGCCCGAGCGCGACCCACGGCTCCGGCGCGAACGTGTCGGAGAGCAGGTGCAGCGTTCTGCGCGAGCGCCAGTCCTGCCATGCGAGGCGCACCGATGCCTCGAGGAACCGCGTCGGCCAGCACCCCGTGGAGTACGCGTGGATCGTCGCGCGCACGCCGAAGCCGCGCGCGACCGCCTGCCCCACCTGCGCGAGCCACGGCGCAGCGAACAGCGCGTCGTCGTGGCCGACCACCGGATACGCGAGCTCCGGCCACACATGGACGCCGAGCCAGCCACCGATGCATTCGTCGAGGTGCGGCGGCAGCGCGTCGCGGTCGCGCGCGAGGTGACACAACTCGTGGACGAACGGCGCCGTCAGGTAGCGATCGATCGCCTCGTGCAGCGAGAAGCCGCGCGCGTGGAAGTACGCCAGGTCCTGCGGATAGCCGTAGAGCAATGGCATCGCTGCGCCGTAGTGCGTGCGGTCGTACAGTGCCGCGAGCGTCGGAGCGGCCGCGCGCAGCTCGCCAGGGGTTGCCGCGCCGAGCGCAACGCGCGGATCGACGCCCGCGTCGGCGAGCAACGCGTACAGGCGATCGAGCGCCCCCGCGAGCCGCGGCAGCTGCGCCCAGTCGAGCCGCGCGTGAAAGAACTCCGTCGCCACCGTGCCTGCCGCCGCGAGCTGCTCGACCCGCATCCGCGGCATCCGCTCCAGGTAGTGCGCGACCAGGTCCCCCGCGCGTGCGTCGCCCTCGCGACGCAGCTCCGCAATCGCGTGCGCGATCATGCGCCGGATCGCAGAAGGCAGCATCAACCGCGGCGGCGCAGCGCTCGGATCGACCAGCGCCCGCGCGCGAGAGAGCTCGGCCCAGCAGTCCGCGGACGCGACGATCAGCTTCTGATCGATCTCGTCGAACACGCACGGATCGATCGGGCCAGCGACGGAAGCGAGCACCTCCGCGATCGCGCGACCGTTCGGCACTCGGCCGGACGCTTCGGACTCGCGCGCCGCCGCGTTGTCCGGCACGACCAGCGCACTGTCCGGCGCGACCAGCGCACTGTCCGCCTTGCCCGAGGCGCTGTCCGTCCTGTCCGACGCGCTGTCCGCCTTGTCCGACGCGCTCTCGGGTGTGACCTGCGCGCTGTCCGCATTGGCCGGCGTGATTTGCGCGCCGTCCGCCTTGTCCGACCCGCCGTGCGTGAAAAGCGCACTGTAGAGCGTGACCTGCGCGCAGACCTCCTTGTACTCGGCGCTGTCCGGCTTGTCCTGCGCACAGTCCGCCATGTCCGTGGACGGGTCCAGG
>JBQCJR010000308.1:0-18974 GCA_051952595.1 Kofleriaceae bacterium | reverse complement strand
TTCCAGATCCTGAGCGTCAGCAAGAACCCGATCAGCGCGACCGGGATCATCGCGTACGGCCAGATCGACCAGTTGTCGATCTTCGCGGCCTCGGGGTTGTTGACCAGGCAGCCCTGCGCGTCGCGGATCTTCGAGGCCGGCAGGAACGCGCCGTAGAGGAACGACTGGACGGTCGAGCCCAGGTAGACGAAGCCATCGATGATGCCGACCGCCATGCCGGTGTTCTTCTTGCCGGCGAAGTCGGCCGACGCGGTCGCGGTGAGCATCCCGTGCACGCCGATGATCGCCATCGACATGAACGCGACCACCCAGCCGATCGCGCCGGGCGCGGCGAACAGCGGGACGATCAGGATCGCGCCGCCGAGCATGATCCCGTACAGCACGCCGGAGACCGGGCTACGCCGCGACTGGAACAGGTGATCGCTGATCGCGCCGGCGAACATGCCGCCGGTGATCCCGGCGATGCACGACACCATGCCCCAGTTCTCGAACACGAACGTCTTGCCGAGCCCCACGCCTTTGCCGAAGTCGACGCCCCACTGGAGGATCGCCTGGCGAAGGAACCCGGAGCACAGCTCGATCAGCGAGATCGTGAGGATCACCGGATGCGTGATCAGCTTGATGAACACCTGCTTGACGCCGAGCTGCTCGCCGCTGGTCGCGTCGCCGAGATCGAAGTCCGGGTGCCCGGTGTCCGAGGGCTGGTTGCGGACGAACAGGTACGACAGCACGAAGAACGTGCACAGGATCAGGCACGGGATGTAGAACAGCCACTCGATCGGGAAGTGCTCGGTGATCCGCTTGCCGACGTCGTACGCGAAGTAGAGGCCGAGAGAGATCAGGATCCCGAAGATGCCGGCGAACGTGCCGCGCTCGCGGAGGTGGAACCACGCCGCGTTGACCTTGACGATCGAGACCGCGCCGAAGCTCTGGAAGTACATGTTGACCGCGTAGACGATCGCGAACGCGGTCACCGTCGGCAGGCCGAAGGTGTTGCCGGTCATCGCCATGTAGCCCATGACGAGGTTCGCGAACGCCGAGCCCGCGGCGGCGATCAGGATCGTGGCGCGGCCGCCCCACCGGTCGGTGAGCGGGCCGTTGAGCAGGAACGCGAGGCCGTAGACCATCGAGCCGACGCCGAACACCGTGCCGTACTCCGCCTCGGTCAACCCGATGCCTTGGAACTGCTTGATGTTGTAGCGGCCGAAGTAGAGGAACGAGTAGGTGAGGCCGAGCGGCAGCCAGTTGAGCAGCCGGCGATGCCGGAACGCGAGGGAGTGGCCGAGCTCGACGCGCGGCAGCCGGATCACGACCACCGCGATCACCGCGATCAGGATGCCGATCGGGAGCAGCTCGTCGGACAGCGGCTTCTTCGCGCTCGGCTTCTTGGGTGGGCACCCGCTTCCGGCGGCCTGGGCCGCGGGCGGCGCGCCTGGAGCGGCTGCATCCGATGCCGCGGCGCCGTCCGCCGAGGGTGGCGTGGCGACTGGAGACGGCGCTGGATCGATCGCCGAGCCCGCCGCCTCCGTTGCCGCCGCGGGCACCGGCTGCGCATCGGCCTCTGGCGAGCTCGAGAACCAGATCGCCGCGCCCACGAGGATCTCCAGCACCAGCACGAGTGCGAGAGTGCTGCCGCGCGATTTGTTCGACACTGCGACGCACGTTACTGGCCGCGTCGGTGTCGAGGCAAGACCTGTCGACCACGTGAGGCGCCCGTCGCATTGCGTCGTGTTAACGTCACCCGCGATGCGCACTTTGATGTTGTGTTCCGCGTTTGCGCTCGCGCTGTCCGGGTGCGGTGGCAAGAAGGGCGAGCAGCACGACAAGCCGGCCGAGATCCCGGCGAACGGCTCGGCGTCGGCGCCGGCGACCGCCGGGGTGGTCGAGGTGTTCGTCGACGACCAGCCGGTCGCCAAGCTCACCGCCGAGCAGCTCGCCGCGTGGCCGCGGGTGGACGCCCTGGTCCCCGAGGCGTCGCGGCGGCTCGGCACCTGGTCGGTGGTGCAGCTGGTGGGTGGCAAGCCGACCGAGCTCGCCCGGCCGTCGTCGAACTATCCGGACATGGTGCCGGTGGTGTTCCCCGGCGAGGGCGGCACGGCGTCGTTCGGGATGTTCGATCCGGTCGAGCTCGCGAAGAAGGGCAAGCCGGGGATGCGCGAGGACGGCGTCCGCCAGATCCGGATCAAGCTGTCGACCGCGGGCCGGACCGGAGAGCACCAGGGCGGCACCGGCGAGGGCTCGGATCCCTCGAAGATCTCGATCGCGGTGAAGACGCCCGCGGGCGAGCGCACGCTCACCGGCGAGCAGCTGCTCGCGCTGCCGCGCGAGTCGATGCCGGGCAACGAGGACACCAAGGGCTGGCGGCTGACCCAGCTGCTCGAGGCCGCGGAGATCCACGCGTTCGAGCGGCTGGTCGTGCTCGACGCCGCGGGCGCGAGCGTGATCCTCGAGCGCAAGGACTACGACGACAAGACCACGGTGCCGTTCATCAAGCTCAACCGCCAGGGCGCGCTGCGGTTCCGCGTCATGAAGCAGACCGGCGAAGGCTGGCAGGCCGCGGGAGATCTGCGCTCGATCGCGGCGATCCAGGTCGTGAAGTAGCCGCCGAAAACGGCGAACGGCCGGCGCATCGTTGCACCGGCCGTCCGGAAGTGGAGCCGCCCGGCTCCGTGGGTGCTCCCGCCAGAATCACCTGCTGGCAAGAAGCTAGTTGTCCTTCTCGCCGCGGGCGTGCGGCAGGAGGTGAGCGAGCCCGTCGGTGCCCAGGACCAGCTTGAGCTCGTCGATCTTCTCGGCGATCTCCTTCATGGTCTCGAGCTCCTTGAGCCGCATGAGGACGGGGTTCTCGGCGATCACCTTCGCGGTGTTCGCCATGTTGCGCGTCGCGGCGGCGTCCTCGCGCCGCAGGATCACGTTCGCGGCCGCGGCCTTCTCCGCCTCGATCACCTTGTTGAGCAGCATCTTCATCTCGCCGGGCAGGATCACGTCCTTGACGCCGACGCGGTGAATGCGGATCCCGAAGTGCTCCGCACGCGGCACGACCTGGGTCTCGAGGTAGCGGGTCATCGCGTCGCGGCCGTCGAGCAGCTCGTCGAGGGTGACCCCGGCGACGAACTCGCGCGCGGCGAGCTGGACGGCGAGGTAGATCGACTCCTTGGCATCCGCCACGGCGTGCACGGTGACCGGCGCATCGGCCGGCGCGTACTCCGCCATGAGGGTCAGGCGCAGCGTGACCTTGTCCTTGGTCATCAGCTCCTGGCCTTCGATCTTCAGCTGCTGCACGCGGGTGTCGAGCACCTGCACGGAGATCCGCGCGCCGGGGTGGTTCCAGTACGCGTAGCGGCCGGGCTCGAGGATCGCCTCGAACTTGCCCTGCGCGTACTTGAGCCCACGCTCGAACTGCTTGACCTGGGCCTCCACCAGCTCGCCGGCCGGGATCACCGCGCGGAGCTCGTCGGTGAGCTCCGGTGGCTCGCCGGTGACGTCGAACGACTGGACCGCGACGTTCGCGTGGACCGTCCAGATCCGGTGCACGCCCGGACGCAGGAACTTCACGGGCCGCGCGTCGCGGTAGACCACCGCGCGCTCGTTCGCCGAGAGCGCGACGGTCTGGTACCAGCTGTCCGGCACGAGCGCGAGCACCTCCGGCGGCGCGTCGAACGAGAGCTCGTCGACGTCCCAGATCACCATCCGGCCGCGCTTGGCCCAGAACGCGTGCTGGCCGGGGCCGAGCACGCGATCCGGCACGCCATCGCGCACCAGGACGGCGCGCTGGTTCAGCTCGAGCTGCGCCACGACGAGCTCGCTGGTCGGCACCGACTTGCGGAGCTCCGCGGTGAGCTCGGGCAGTGGATCGCGCTCGTCGAACACGCGCAGCGACACCGCCGGATCGACCTTCCACAGCCGGTGCACGCCGGGCGCGAGGAACGCGACCGGACGCTCGTCGCGGATCACGACGCCGTACTGGCCGGCAGCGAGCTGGACGGTCTCGTACCACTCGGCGGGCATCGCGCGGAGCACGTCCGCGTGCGCCGAGAAGGTCAGCGCGCGGGTGTCGAACGACACCGCCTCGTGGTGGCGCCAGAAGGTGTAGTGGCCGGGCCCGAGCGCCTGGATCGGCTGGCCGTTGCGCACGAGGATCGCGCGCTCGTGGAGCTGCAGTGCAATATTGGTCATGACAATCCTCCTCGTGAGAGGGACAAAGAAAGGGTGGCCGGCGTCGAGGACCACCAGCGCGCCGTGGCCGCCACGCACGTGGCGAAGCAGCGGTTGCGCGAGGTCTCCGGCGCGCCGAGGCCGGATCGAGCCGCGATCGCGTGCACCGCCGCGCGGACCACGCGGCGAGGCCGCGCAGCTGGCGAGGAGTGGACGAGATCTGGATTCGAGCCGAGCTCGGCGAGACGTGGTCGGGCGCGTGCCGTTCCGGGCGATTCCCGACGACGACCTGCTTAGTTTTTTGGCCTTGAGTGGCTGGGAAGTTGGGATAAGCAGCCCAGTGCGTCTACCATTTCGCCACCGCTGCATAGAGAGTGCAGCAGGAAGGACTCGAACCTTCAGGATCCCGGTCCCGTCGAACCATCCGCCCCCGGAACGCCGCCTTCGCGAACGCGCCCCAGGTCACGATCCCGAACCGAGATCGACGAGGCGAGCGCAGCGGCGCCGGTGTCGTGGGCAGCGCGTGCCCGACGAGGATGCTGTAGATAAGGGATCGCGATCAGATCGTCAATCTCTGAAATGTCGCTGATTGTCACGAGCCCGAGATCGCGAGTCGTCGCGATGACTTGTGGGCGCACGCGCGCGCGCCGGCGCGCGATCGACGCGTGATCGACGCGTGATCGCGGCGCGCCGTGGTCGCGCCCGCGCGCCTGGATCACGCTCGGCGCACCGACGGAGAGCTCTTATCGGAGCCTCACCGAGAGCGCGCAGGTCGCAGCCGAGATTCCGTGCAACACCGCCGAAAGCGTCGTCCATAACGAGAGGTGGGTAATGCGAATCGGGATTGCGTGGATCATCGTGGTGGCCGCTGGTTGTGGCGGCCGATCTGAGTCGACGTCCTCCGGAGCCGGCCCCTCCGCGGTGACCATCGGAGCACGCCCGGTCGAGGGCGCCGGCGAGTCGACGAGCACCGCTGCCCCCGCGGCGGCGCCCACAGCGACACCAGCCCAGGCCCCGGCGCAGCCCTCCAGACCGGGGGCCGATCCGCCGGCCGCGCCCTCGCCGCCGAGACCGACCGTGGAATTCTGTCTCGATAGCAACGAGGCGAGCACGCTCGACGCGTTCGTGGCCGACGAGCGGTCCGCGACGTTCTGCGTGAAGACGACGACCTATGACGGCGAGCAGGAGCGCTCGGCGGTCCGCTGCGGCGTGGTCGACTTCGCGAGCGGCGAGTTCGCCGAGGTGCAGCCGCCGGTCCCGGCCGCGATGCCGCTCGCCGCGGTCGCGGTCAAACAGACGACCGGTGGCGTGGAGCTGTGCCGCGGCGAGAGCTGCGCTCGGCTCGACCTACCGGGCCCCAAGCAGAGCGATAGCGGGGACCTCGAGCCGTACGACATCGTGGTGAGCGACGACGGCCGGCGCGCGGTCGCGACGGGCGGCTCGCTCGCGGGGATGGCGCTGTTCGACGCGGCGACCGGCAAGCGCCAGAAGACGCTCCAGATCGGCAGCGACAACGACCTGATCTGCATCGAGCCGGCCCGGTTCGTGGGCGACTCGATCTATGTCTCGGCGAACCTGTGCGCCAAGCCGGGCTCGCGTGGCTACCTGTTCTCCAAGGCCGGCCGCCAGCTGGGCGTGGTCGACAAGGTCAACGTGTTCGGCGCGGTGCCGATCCACGTGTCCGGTAACCTCTATGCGTTCGCGGACTACAACGGCACGGGGATCGCGATCGTCAACGTCCGGACCGGGCGGCAGGTGCGGGTGCTCGACCTGCCGCGGCCACGCGACTGCGACGACTGCATCGCGCTCGGCGACCCCGATGCGGCCTCGGCCTCGCCGCTCACCCGCACGCCGAGCGGCAAGCTGGTGGCGATCGCGGGCCACGGGATCACGTGGATCGATCCGTCGACCGGCAAGGTCGAGAAGGTGGCGCGCTTGCCGGTGTGCCCGGTGCGTTAGTGATTGCTGCGTTGAGAGTGATTCGGTTCCGATAACAGTGGGGCGCGTTACGCGCCTATCACCGAGGTCAAGAAGTCCTGGGTTGACGGCCCGACCACGGATCTCCTAGAACCGGTCCCCGCGAGGAGGACCGCATGGGATTTCTGGGTGGAGCCGTCCGGGCACCGTGGGCCGTCGCGCTGATCGTCGTTGCTGGCTGCGCCGATCCGACGTTCGATCCGCAGCCCGAGGTCATTCACGCGCGGTTCGATCCGGACGCCAAGGCGATCCCGATGCCGAACGACGCGGTCCGCGACGCGGCGCTCGGCAAGCTCGATCTCCCGAACGACACGGAGGAAGAGCTCGCGCGCCTGAACGACGCGGAGCGCGAGTTCTACGCGTATTTGGAGACGCTCGACGGCTGGTCGAGCCTGATGTCGGCGACGGTCGAGATCTCGGCGCCGATCGATCCGCGGAGCGTGGATCGCGACAAGCTCCAGGTGTGGCGGTGGTCCGGCACGCCGGAGCGGATCGACGACGCGCGGATCCACCTCTCGGAGGATGGCATCAAGCTGACGGTGGATCCGCCGCCCACCGGCTGGCTCCGCAGAGAGCGCTACGTCGCGGTGTTGCGCGGCGGGGACCGCGGCGTGAAGGGCGCGAACGGCGAGCTGGTGGAGTGCGACGCGGCGTTCTACTTCCTGCGCCAGCGCGAGCGGCTGGACGTTCCGGAGCACGAGCACGCGTTCCCGGGCGACACCCGCGCCGAGCGCCAGGAGAACGCGCGCAAGCTCGAGGAGATCCGCGCGGATCTCGCGCCGATGTTCGACTTCTTCGAGGGGCGCGGGCTGGCGCGCACCGAGGTCGCGGCGATGTGGGCGTTCACGGTCACCGAGCGGACCGAGCTGGAGATGGACAAGGCGTCGCAGCGGATGCCGCTGCCGATCAACCTGATGATCGATCCCCACACGGGGTTCGTGCACATCCCGGAGGTGCCGTGGGATCGGCCGTTCGAGGCGGCGGCCAAGCGCCGGCTCTCCGAGTACCGCGGGTTCGGGCTGTCGCCGGACCTGCTGTTCGGGTTCACGGCGCCGATCGATCCGGCGACGCTGACGCCGGGCACGGTGCGGCTGTACCGGCTCGGGGGCACCACGCCGGTGCAGATCCAGGCGGACGTGTCGCTGATGGCGGATCGCCAGCACGTGGCGATCAAGCCGCGCGCGGGCCGGCTGACCGAGTCCACGAGCTACGTCGTCGTGGTCGATGACGGCGTGCGCGACGCGACGGGCCGCAGGGTGGTCACGATGCCGGCGGGACATTTCCTGAAGGCGCGCCAGCCGGTGTTCGACGGCGCGACGAGCCAGGTCCCGGCGGTCGAGACCGAGGACGCGGAGAAGCTCGAACGCGCGCGCACCGAGATGGCGAGCGCGCTGGACCAGATCGGTCGCGAGCGGCTGCTCGCGGCGTGGCCGTTCACCACGATGGAGGTGGTGAAGCCGCTGATCGCGGCGCGCAAGTCCGCCGCGCGGCTGGCGGTGTCGCCGGATCCGCAGGGCGTGACCCGGCAGAGCGCGGTGGACGCGGTCCTCGATTTCCCGCTCGGCGTGACGTCGCTGGTGGACGTCGCGAGCGTCTATCACGGCACGATCGCCTCGCCGTACTTCCTCGATCCGCGCACCACGGCGCTGCGCAGCGACGGCGGCCACGAGGTCCAGCAGGTCGCGTTCACGCTGACGGTGCCGCGCAACCCGCCGGCGGGCCGGATGCCGGTCGTGATCTTCGGTCACGGCCTGGTCACCGAGCGGCGGTTCGTGCTGGCGATCGCGGGCCAGCTCGCGGCCAAGGGGTTCGCGGCGATCTCGATCGACTTCCCGTTCCACGGCACGCGGACGTACTGCGCCAAGGGTGGCCCGATCTCGGTGATCGATCCGACCACGGGCGACCCGCTGTCTCTGCCGCCGTGCCAGCTCGGCTCGACGTGCAACGATTTCGGCAAGTGCGTCGACAGCTCCGGCCAGGGCAACCACCTGTCGAAGTGGCCGGTGCTCGATCTGCCGATCGCCTCGGGCGCGGTGTTCACGGACGTCAACGCGATCGCGTCGACGAAGGATCACTTCCTCCAGGCGCTGATCGATCTGGGGTCGCTCGAGCGCTCGCTGCGCGAGGGCGCGTGGGCGCCGCTGCTGGGCCGCGAGGTCGACACCAGCCGGATCCTGTACAGCGGGCAGTCGCTGGGCGGGATCATGGGCGCGGTGTTCCTGGGCACGTCGCCGGACATCCCACGCGCGGTGCTCAACGTGCCGGGCGCGGACCTGATCCGGCTGTTCGACGAATCGACGTTCTTCAGCTCGCACCTCGACGGGATGTTCACCCGCGAGGGGATCGACAAGAACGCGTTCGAGGGCAAGCGGCTGCTCGCGGTGGCGAGCTGGATCCTCGACGCGGTGGACCCGTACCACCTCGGCGAACCGGCGGGCCGGCGCGCGCTGCTGCTCCAGATGGCGACGCTGGACTTCATCATCCCGAACGCGGCGACCAAGAAGCTCGAGGCGGTGACCGGCGGGATCCGGCGGGACTACCTCGCCGAGCACGCGTTCATCACGATCCCGGTCGAGCCGGCGTATCCGCGCGGCGCGAGCGAGCTCGCGAGGTTCCTCGCCGGAGAGTCGCTGTGAGGGCGACGGCGATCGCGGGTGCGCTGGCGGCGGCGGGCCCGCTGGTGGCAGCGGGCTCGCTGGCGCACGCGGGCGGCTTCGCGGTGAGCACCCAGTCGGCGGTCTCGGGCGGCACGGCGGGCGCGGGCGTGGCGCGCGACGATGATCCGAGCGCGGCGTGGCACGTCCCGGCGGCGCTCGCCGATGGCGGCGGGCTGCGGTTCGATGCGTCGCTGATCTTCGCGCGGCCCTCGCTCGAGGCGCGCGCGCTCGACGGCTCGTGGTCGTCGTCGAACGAGGCGGCGTGGTCGACCCCGCCGCACCTCGATGTGAGCTATGCGCGCGGGCCGTGGGCGGCGGGCGTCTCGCTGGGCGTGCCGTTCGGCAGCGGCGTGACCTGGCCGGCGAACTGGGCGGGCCAGCACGAGAGCATCTCGACCGAGCTCCAGGTGTTCCGCGCCGCGCCGTTCGTGGCGTGGCGGTTCGGCGCGCTGCGGATCTCCGCCGGCGTGCACGTCGATCAGGGCCGGCTCCAGATCGCCCGCGACCTCGACTTCATCGACACCGAGGGCAGCGTCGCGATCGACGTGTCCGGCACCGGGGTCGGCGGGCACGCGTCGCTGTACTGGCAGGCCCGGCCCGACCTCGCGCTCGGCGTGGCGTACCGCAGCCGCACCCGGCTACCGATGCGCGGCGGCGCGAACTTCACCACGCCGGCCGCGTTCGCCGACAAGGCGCCCGACCAGCACGCCGAGACCACGATGACCCTGCCCGACCAGCTCGTGCTCGGCGGCCGCTACGTGCGCGGCCGCTACGCCGCGCTGCTCGATGTCGAGCTCACCACGTGGAGCACCCACGCGCGCACGGTGATCGACTTCGAGCGCGAGATGACCACCGACGTCACGCAGCAGAACGGCTGGGGAAATACCGTCGCGGTCCGCGCGGGCGGCGAGCTGGCCCATCGCCAGCTGGTGTTCCGCCACGGCGCGTATCTGGACCAGTCGCCCGCCCCGACCGACCGCCTTGCGCCATCGTCCCCGGACTCGACGCGGCTCGGGCTCTCGATGGGCCTCGGCTGGCGGTTCCACCGCACCTGGTCGATCGACGGGTTCGTCGAATCGATGTGGTTGCTCCGCCGGTCGAGCGCGAACGTCGATGCCCTCGAGGCCAGCTACGGCGGCCACGCGATGCTGCTCGGCTTCGGGATCCAGAAGCGCGGATAGGCGCGGATAGGCGGCTCGGGGCGGCGCAAGGCGCAGAGCGCTGTGGACATGACGCGCCTGTGACCTGCGCCAACATAGGCACAGGTTGCGCCGTGGTTCGCAGCTCGACTGGGGTTTGCACAACCGTCGCCCCCCGCCGGCCGAGGGTTGACCACATGCCCACAGCGCCTGCTGCTACCGGGGAGTTTTTCGGGATCCGGGGGAAGAAGAAGAGGACGCGCGGGGATGGCTAGGACGGCGGGCCAGGCGTCTCGTGGATCGAGATCGCTGGATGATGGCGCGACCAGCCGGTCGAGAGCAGCCAGGTGGGAGGGGGCGAGACGCGGAGCGGCTGATAGGTGGATGGCCGGGCGAAGCGACCGCCGTCGAGCTCGCGCCAGGACGGGAACGAGATCGCCGACGAGAACGGATCGATCTGCCAGGTGCGGGTGTGCGGCGCGCGATCTTCGCGGTGGCGGCGCCAGTTGTTCAGGACGTAGGCGAGGCAGTGCCGCACGGCCCGCGGCGAGGTCAGCGGGCGCGCATGGTAGTGGTCCGGGAACACGGCGCCGCGACGACCGGTCATGGCATTGATGTGCTTGGCCGCCGAGATCTCGAAGCCCTGCATCCCGCGCGCGAGCGCGAGCTTGTGCTCGGCCTCGGCGATCAGGTGCACGTGGTTTCCCTGAATGCTCAGGTGCACGATGCGGAAATCCGGCCGCCGCGCGGTCACGACCGTCGCCGCGCGGAACGCATCGAACGCCTCGGGCGTGCGCAGACGCGCGACGTCTTCGGCGACGCGGATCGTCACGTGCACCGGATAGCGCGCGACGTGATCCGGCCGCCGCTTGTGTGACTGACTCGATCGCGCGCCCTTCGGTGGACGCCCCGCCCCTCGCCGCTTGCCACCGCGCTGCTTGAATCGCAGCTCCTGCTGCACCTGCCGCATGACCCACGCTCCGTCGACGATTCGTTGATTTCGCCGATATCCGTACCACGACTCTCTGACATCGACTCCGCCGACAAACATTGATTTCGCCGATATCTATTCTGCTATCCAAGTCGCGAGTAATCGCGAATCGACCACGCGAAGGGCCACCGACATCCATCCTCGTCCGCCTCTCGGACACGTTGTCCGTCGCCCGGACATCGAGCGCGCCCTCCCCGCCCTACCAGCTCTTCCTCTTCCCTCGAAACCGAAAAGTCTCCTCGGTAGTAGCAGGCCCTGTGGGCATGTGGTCAACCGTCGGCCTGCGAGGGCCGACGGTTGTCCAAGCGCCTGTCGAGCTGCGAACCACCGCGCGATCTGCGCCTATGTTGGCGCAGGTCACAGGCGCGTCATGTCCACAGGGCTCTGCGCCCTACCGCACGAAGTACACCACCGCGAGCCCCGTGCCGAGCACGGCCACGGTCCACCGCAGCGCGCGCGCCGAGATCCGCGACGCGATCCTCCCGCCGATCGCGCCTCCCGCCAGCGCGCCGATCGCCATCACCGCGACCGACGGCCAGTGGATCTTCCCGGACGGGATGAACGCGATGGCGGCGGACACGTTGACGGAGAGCGAGACGGCTTGCTTGAGCGCGTTGATCCGCACGATCGAATCGGCGAGCACGATCGCGAGCGCGGCGAGGATCATGACGCCGAGGCCTGCGCCGAAGTAGCCGCCGTACACGCCGGCGGCGGCGACGGGCAGCGCGGCCCACGCGTCGGCGTGGTGCGAGGCGACGCGGCCGAATAGCCGGCGGCGCAGCGGCTCCTGGACGGCGACCAGCAGCGCGGCGACGAGCAGCAGGAACGGAACCACGGTCTCGAACGCGCGCTCGCCGGTGTGCAGCAACAACAGCGCGCCCGCGATCCCGGCGAGCGCGCCGACGGGCAGCACGATCGCGGCGCGGCGGCCCTGCCCGATCAAGTCGCGGCGCTGGGCGAACGTCGCGCCGAAGTAGCCCGGGCACATCGCGACGGTGTTGGTGACGCTCGCGGCGACCGGCGGCACGCCGAGCGCCACCAGGGTCGGGAACGTCACCAGGCTCCCGCCGCCGGCGATCGCGTTGATCGCACCGCCCGCGATCGCGGCGCCGCCGACCAGCGCGAGACTGCCGGGATCGAGCATCCGGCGACGTTACTTCGCCGGGCCGGCCACGTCGACGAGGGGCGGCAGCTCGTGCGCCGGGATCCGGATCTCCTGCGCGAGGTCCGGGCGGCGCGATCGCGCGATCGGCTCGATCGGCACCGAGCGGCCGAACCGCGCCGAAGCCTGGACCGCCTGGATGATCCGGACGTCCGCGAGGCCCTCCCAGCCGCTCGGCTCGGGCTCGCGATCCTCGCGCACGCAGCGCACGAAGTACTCGATCTCGGCGGCGACCTGGTCGCGCTTGGCGAACGTGCGGCGCTTGACGCCGTGCTTGCCATCGACCTGCAGCTGCATCTCGGTCGCGTACTCGTACGCGTTGTCGAGCGTCAGGTAGCCGTCGGTGCCGATCACCTGGTAGTGCGCGCGATCGTGCGCGCCGAACGAGCAGATGAACTGCGCCACGCGCTCGTGCGGGAACCGCAGGGTGACCGCGAACGCCTCGTCGACCGTGGCGAACCGCGGCTCGTGGCCCGCCAGCTTGATCGCCGAGACCTCGATCGGCTCGGCGCGGAACAGGTAGCGAGTCGCGTTGATGCAGTAGACGCCGATGTCGTAGATCGGGCCGCTGCCGCGGCGCGCCTGGGTGCGGGTGTTGCCGTCGCGGATCTGCATCGAGAACACCGAGCTGAACACGCGCGGCTCGCCGATCTCGTCGGCGCGCAACACCTCGATCGCGACCAGATTGGCACTCTCGAAATGAAGCCGATACGCGATCATCAGCTTGACCCTCGCTCGCTCGCACGCGCGGATCATCTGCATGCACTCGGCCTCGGTCGGCGCCATCGGCTTCTCGCACATCACGTGGACGCCGTGACGTGCCGCGATCACCGCGACCTCGGCGTGCATGTCGTTCGGGACCGCGACATACACCGCGTCGATCGCGCCGGTCGCGAGTAGCTCGTCGAGCTGATCGTATTCGCACAGGGTCGAGACGCCGTAGTGATGGCCCAGCTCCTCGAGCTTGTGCCTCGATCCGGACACCAGCGCCGCGAGCTCGACGTCATCGAGCTGTTCGATCGCCGGAAGGATCGCGGCCTGCGCGAAATGGCCTTGGCCGACCACCGCCATCCGCACGCGCGTCGAAGGGCGACTCATGGATGTAGAAAGCAGCAAGGCGCATTCCACACGCGCGCCGACGCGCCATGGCGTGCGCGTTGCAGCTCGCCGCGTCATGCAACCCTGCGAGTGCTGCGGCAACTCTTATGACAAGGCGTTCGAGGTCTCGATCGGCGGAACGAAGCACTTCTTCGATTCGTTCCAGTGCGCGATCCAGGTCCTCGCACCCCGCTGTCTCCACTGCAAAGTCCCGATCATCGGGCAGGGCATGGAGGCGCGTGGCCAATATTTCTGCTGCGCGCACTGCGCGCGGCTCGCCGGGATCCGCGATGTCACGGACCGGGCTCCCGACGCGGGCGAGGCGCCGCCCTGAGCGTGCTCCCACGCTCGTCGCGCGGCACGCCGTGCGCGTGCGCGCGTCACGTCCAGTAGGGCGTCGCGCCCCACTGCCGGTACACCCCGGTCGCGTACTCGAGGTCGTTCAGATCCGGCCAGTGCTCCTTGTCGAAGCCCGGCATCTTCTCGAGCGACTCCTTGGTGACGTTGACGACGAAGCGCTTCTTCGCTTCGTCCACCGTGAGCGCCGACCACGGCAGCGCGAACAGCTTGTTCCCGATCCCCATGAAACCGCCGAACGAGAGGACGGCGTACGCCACTCGCCCGGTCGTCACGTCGATCATCAGCTCCTCGATCCGGCCGATATCCTGACCCGCCAGGTTCACCACCTTGTCGTGTACGAGCGAGGTCGCTCCGAGCGTCCTACGAAACTTGTTCATGTCGCCTTGGCTCCTGTGTGCGTCCTGTGTGCTTCCTGACACCGGGCAGCAAGCGTCGTTCCACGGCGCGACGCACACCGGCATGTCGTTCGCACGCTGCGGCGTGCAGAGGAGGACTCATGGCCCGAGGGAGCAAGCAGAGCTACACGAGCAAGAGGCGCCAGGCTTCGCACGTCGAGGACAGCGCGAAGAAGAGCGGCCGCTCGCCGAAGCGCGCCGCGCAGAGCGCGTCGGCGAGCGTCAGCAAGCAGGACAGCGGCGGCAAGCAGACCGGCGCCGGGCGAGCCAAGACGAGCTCGACCACCTCGAGCAAGCGCGGTGCGCGCAAGCCCGCCGCGGCGCGGAGCCGCCGTAGCTCGTCGAGCTCGTCGACGAGATCCCGAGGCAGGCGATAGCCCGGGCTACTTGCGCCACTTCGGCGCGACGAGCCGGCGCTTGCCGTCCGCCGCGAGCGTCACGTCCGGGGCGTCCAACGCGTCCCGATCCCACAGCTTGCAGGTCACCTGCTTGTGCTGCTGGTCGAGCGCCTCGCAGTAGTTCGTGAACTCGCACCGGCGGATCTCGGCGCCGCGGCCCTGCCGGATCTTCACGAACCAATCGGGATCCGCGAGGCTCTGGCGCGCCGAGGCGACCAGGTCCGCCTCGCCGCGCGCCAGCACCGCCTCGGCCTGGTCAAACGTACAGATCCCACCCGCGGCGACCACCGGCGTGGCGAGCCCCGCCTCCCGCACCGCTTCGCGGATCTCGCCGGCGATCGAGGCGTTGCGCCCGAACGGCCCACGCGCGTCCGAGTAGATCGTCGGCATGCACTCGTAGCCCGACTGCCCGGTGTACGGTTACGCCGACCACCCGACCTTCGGCTGGCGCGCGTCCTCGAACTTGCCGCCCTTCGAGATCGACAGGAACTCGAGGCCCGCGCGCGCCAGCTCCACGCCGAACCACACCGCGTCCTCGACCCGGTTGCCGCCATCGATCACGTCGTCGCCGAGATAGCGGCAGCCCACCACGGCGCGCTCGCCGACCTGGGCGCGCACCGCCGCGACCACCTCGAGCGGCAGCCGCACGCGGTGCGCGCGCGACCCGCCGTAGCCGTCGGTGCGGGTGTTCAGCGCCGAGAGGAACGACGCCATCGTGTACGCGTGCGCGAAGTGGAGCTCGATGCCATCGAACCCGGCGGCGACCGCGCGCTCCGCCGCGGCCGCGAACAGCGGCGGCAACGTCTGCGGCAGATCGCGGATGTGCGGCAGCTCGGTATCGGTGACCCGCTCGCGGTAGCCACGCTCGAGATCCTCGACCTCGCGCGGCGACAGCACGCGGCGCAGCTCGTCCTCCGACAGCTCGGCCAGCCGCTGCCGCAGCGCGTCCTCCGGGACATCCGTCGGCGGCTGACCACGCAGCGCGAACAGCCGCTCCCGGTGCTCGTCGGTGATCGAGAGAAACCGCCCGAGGTACTTGTCGCGCGGCGGCCGGCGCCGGATCGACAGGAAGTCGATCAGCTGGATGAACACCAGCGTCTCGCCGCCCGAGGCCTCGCGCACCGCGGAGACCAGGCGCGACAGCCCCTCGACGAACCGATCATGGCCGATCCGCAGCAGCGGGCCCGACGGGATATCCCGGATCCCGGTCGCCTCGACCACCAGCACGCCCGGCCGGCCCTCGGCGAACCGCGCGTACCAATCGATCACGTCCTGGGTCACCAGGCCGTCCTCGGTCGCCCGCCACGGCACCATCGCCGGGATCCAGGTGCGCGTCATCGCCGTGCGCGCGCCGATCGCGATCGGCTGGAACAGCCGCGCGCCCGCGGCCTGCTCGGCCGTGGGCCACGACGCCAGCGGTAGCTCGTGCTTGATGCGCTCCGGTGGCTGCCACATCGCGGCGAGTCGTACCATATGATGAGCCATGCCCGACCTGAAACCGGGAGATCCCATGCCCGACACCACGCTCGTCGGCCCCGACGGCTCGGTGCAGCTGCGCGAGCGTGTCGGCAAGCCGCTCGTCGTCTACTTCTATCCGAAGGACGAGACCTACGGCTGCACGAAGGAGGCCTGCGCGTTCCGCGATCAGTACGAGGATTTCGTGGGCGCGGGAGCCGAGGTGATCGGCGTGTCGCGCGACGACGCCGCCTCGCACGACCGGTTCAAGGCCCATCACCGCCTGCCGTTCACCCTGCTCAGCGATCCGGGCGGCCAGGTCGCACGGGCGTGGGGCGCGCGCGGCAAGCTCGGCCTGCCGGGCCGCGTCACCTTCGTGTTCGACAAGCAGGGCGTGCTGCGCCACCGGTTCGACTCGATGATCCGGTTCGGCAAGCACGTCGACGAGGCGCTCGAGGTCGTCAAGCAGCTCGCGCGCTGACCGGATCAGTCCGGCAGCGTGAAGTAGAACGACGCGCCGGCGTCCACCGCCGACTCCGCCCAGATCTCGCCGCCGTGGCGCTCCACGATCCGGCGCACCGTCGCGAGGCCGATCCCGTGCCCGGCGAAGCGCGCCTCGCGGTGCAGGCGCTGGAACGGCTGGAACAGCTGCGGCGCGCCCGTCGAATCGAACCCCGCGCCGTTGTCGCGCACGAAGTAGACCGTCGCGCCGTCGCGCTGCTCGCTGCCGACCTCGATCCGCGCCGGGCGGCGCTCGGCCGTGAACTTCCACGCGTTCGCGAGCAGGTTGTCGAGCACGCTGCGCACCAGGCGGTGATCGACCCGCGCGGTCACCCCCGACTGGACCCGCACCTCGACCTGGCGGTCCGGCTCGCGCTGCGAGAGATCCGCGAGCAGCGTGCGGCTGATCGACGAGAGATCCACCTGCTCGCGCTCGAGCGGCGCGCGATCCAGCCGCGACAGCTCGAGCAGCGCCTCGATCATCTCGCTCAGCTGCTCGGCCGAGCGGACCACCCGCGCGAGGTAGTCGCGGCTGTGCTCGTCCAGCCGATCGCCCGCGTCCTCGACCACCGCCGTCGCGAACCGCTGGATCGTGCGCAGCGGCGCGCGCAGATCGTGCGACACCGAGTACGTGAACGTCTCCAGCCCCTGGTTGACCCGCACCAGGCGCTCGTTCGCCTGCTCGAGCTGATCCGCCAGCCGCGCGCGCTCCTCGGCGGCGAGCCGGCGCGCCCGCTCCTCCTCGGCGTCGTGGGCGCTGCGCAGCAGCTGCTCGCGGATCCGGCGCTGGTCCTCCTCGATCCGGCGGCGCCGGATCTGGGTTCGGATCCGCGCGGTCAGGATGTCGCCGCCCACCGTCTTCGAGACGAAGTCGTCCGCGCCCGCGGTCAGCGCGTCGAGCGTCGCGCGCGGATGGGTCGACCCGGTCAACACGATCAGCGGCGTATTGCGGAACGTCGACGACGTCTTGATCTGCTGGCACAGGTCGAGGCCGGTGACCCCGTCGAGGTGCCAGTCGAGCAGGATGCAATCGACCGGCTGGCTCGACAGCAGCTCGATCGCGCGGTCGCCCGACGTGGACACCACGACCTCGTAGCCGTTCATCTGGAGCAGATCGGTGAGCAGCTCGAGGAACAGCTCGTCGTCATCGATCGCGAGGATCCGGTTGGTTGCCTCGGCCGCCGCGACCACCTCCGGCACCTGCTGCGCGTTGCGCACCATCGCCGCGACGCGCGCCAGGATCACCGCGAGCTCCTCGTCCTTGCGCACGAACGCGTCCGCCCCGGCCTCGAACGCATCCACCTCGGCGACCGCGCGGCCCGAGCCGGTGAGCAGCAGGCACGGGATCGTGCGCAGCGCCGGATCGAGGCGGACCCGCCGGATCACCGTCGCGCCGTCCATGCTCGGCATGAAGCCGTCGACGATGATCGCGCCCGGCCGCTCGCGCGCCGCGATCCGCAGCCCCTCCGCGCCGTCCGCGGCGGTGATCACGTCGTAGCCGCTCGCCGCGAGCGCGCCGCTCAGCTCGGCGCGCACGGTCGGGCTGTCGTCGATCACCAGCACGCGGAGCCGCGGCTCGCCCGCCGGCCGCGCCAGCTCGCGCGCGCGAGCCACCACGTGCTCCGCGTCGTACGGCCTGCCGAGGTAGTCGGTCGCGCCGGTGCGCGGCTTGCGCCCCCGATCCGCCGCCTCGTTCTCCTCGTTCTCCGAGGCCAGCACGAGCACCGGCAGCTCGGCGAACCGCGGCTCGTCGCGCATCCAGCGCAGCAGCTCGGTGCCATCGCCATCCGGTAGCCCCAGGTCGAGCACCACCAGCGCGACCGGGTGGCGCTCGAGCACGCCCCGCGCGCCGGCCAGGGTGTCGCGCGCGATCGCGTCGAGCCCGGCGGCCTCGAACGCACGCGTCAGGTCCATACGAACCGTCAGGCTGTCGTCGACGATCAGGATCGTGGTCATCTCGTCCTCGTGCGGTCGGCGGCCGCGGCGATCGCCGGACCGATGTCGTGGAGCGGCAGCACCCGCTCGGCAGCGCCGCGCAGCACCGCCTCGCGCGGCATGCCATAGACGACGCTGGTCGCCTCGTCCTGCGCGATCGTCAAGCCGCCCGCGCGGCGGACCGCGAGCATGCCCTCCGCGCCGTCGCGGCCCATCCCGGTGAGCAGGCACGCCAGGGTCTGCGCGCCGCGATCGCGCGCCAGCGACTCGAACAACACGTCCACCGAGGGCCGGCAGTGGTTGCGCGGCTCCGAGGCCAGCGTGCGGAGCCGCCCGCCCTCGATCGCGACGTGCACGTTCGGCGGCGCGAGCAGCACCCGCCCCGCGGCGTCGTCGAGCCGCTCGCGCTCCACCGCGAGGCTCACCGAGCGCCCCGTGCGCGCCGCCAGCCACTCCGCGAACGAGCCCGCGAACGCCGGATCGATGTGCAGCACGATCACGATCGGCAGCGCGAACCGCGGCGGCAGCGCGCCGAGCACCTGGACCAGCGCGCCCGGGCCGCCGGTCGACGCGCCGATCGCGACCACGCTGCACGCGCGATCCGCCGGCACCACCAGCGGGACCTGCGCCGGCGCCGCGCGGTGCGAGGCCAGCCGCGCGCGGGGGTGGGTGATCACCTTGATCCGCGCCACCATCCGCACCGCGGCGATGAACCGCGCGTCCCAGTCGTGGTCGCCTTCGTCGTCGCGCG
>JBQCJR010000307.1:0-7164 GCA_051952595.1 Kofleriaceae bacterium | reverse complement strand
CGGGCCAGCTCGGCCGTGACCGCGCCGCCGCGGAGCGCCAGGCGCGCCCGGGCCAGCGTCCAGCGATCGCGGTCGTCGTCGCTCGCGCACAGCGCCTCGACGTCGATCCCGTCGGCGTCGCGCGTGCCCGCCTCGGCGAGCGCGATATGCGCGCTGATCTGGGCGTGCGCGTCCCCGCGCTCGACGCCGATCGCCAGCGCGTCGCGGTAGGCGCGCAGCGCGCCCGGGTCGTCGCCCAGCCGCCGCCGCGCGTCGCCGAGCACCAGCAGCGCGAACGCCCGCAGGTGTGGCGCGCCCCCCGCGCGCGCCAGCGCCGCCTCGGCCGCCGCGCGCGCGTCGTCGTGCTGGCCCACCGCGAGCAGCGCGTTGCCTCGGTTGAGGTCCGCGGCGATCAGCTCGGTCGTCGCGCCCAGTCCCGCGAACACCCGGCCCGCCGCCGCCAGCCGCGGCAGCGCCTCGCTCGCGCGCCCGCGCTCCGCGAGCACCGTGCCCAGGTTGAGCTCCGCCACCGCCGCCGCGTGCAGCTCGCCCACCTCGCCCAGCCGGCGCGCCGCTTCGCGGTAGCGATCGCTCGCCAGCCCCAGCTGCCCGCGCTGCTGCGCCACCATGCCGCGCAGCGACAGCGCGCGTCCGATCGCCGCGCCGTCATCGCTCGCCGTCGCGCCCACCTCGAGCGCCGCGAACGCCGCGTCCGCCGCGTCCAGGTCGCCGAGGTAGAACCCCGCGAGCCCCGCCGCTTCCGCGCGCAGCCCCGCCAGCGGTCCGCCCGCCGAGGCGATGTCGCGCGCGTGCGCGTACCGCGAGCGCGTCACGAGCAGCCGCGCGTACGTGCCCGCGACCTCGGCGTGCCCCGGATGCGCCGCGTGCAGCCGCGCCAGCGCCGCCTCCGCGTCGTCGAGGTTGCCCGCGCGCTGCGCCGCGCGCGCCACCACCAGCTCCGCCTCGATCCGGTCCGCGCCCGCCGCCGCCGCGTCGCGCGCCAGCGCCGCGACCTCGCGGTACGCCCCGAGCGCCGCCGCCGCGCGCGCCGCGAGCAGCCCCGCGCGCGCCGGCTCCGCGTCGATCGCCCGCCGCGCGATCGCCAGCGCGCGATCCGCGCGCCCGTGCCCGAGCAGCAGCTCGGCGACCTCGCACGCGAGCTCCGCCGTGCCGGCGTCCAGGCGCACCCGCTCGAGCAGCGGCGCGAGCGCGAGCGAGACCTCGCCCGGCGCCGCCGCGCCCAGCGCGTGCTCCGCGAGCGCCTCGAGCGACGCCGTTCCCTCGACGAGCTCGACCGCCGCGACCGTCGACCGGTCGAGCGAGACCTCGTCGGCGACCCGGCGCGCGAGCCCGGCGCGCACCAGCTCCGCGATCTCGGCGAGCCCCGCGGGCGCAGAGACGGTGCGGACGGGCGCGGACGAGGGCGCGGCGTGAGTCGGGGAGGGTGCGGTCGACGAGGGCGCGGTCGACGAGGGCGGGGGCGACGAGGGCGGGGGCGACGAGGGCGGGGGCGACGGGGGCGTGGTCGACGAGAGCGCGCGAGACAGAGAAGCGGTCGGCAAACACGTGAGCGAGGGAGGCGATGGTGCGTGGCCGGCCGCCGGTTCGGCGCGCAGGGTCGCGAGCAGGCGGTCG
Source organism: Kofleriaceae bacterium (assembly GCA_051952595.1). GTDB lineage: Bacteria > Myxococcota_A > Polyangia > Haliangiales > Haliangiaceae > JABFXX01. The sequence goes on along the minus strand of JBQCJR010000307.1, from coordinate 5,550 downwards.
AGGCGCACGCGCCCGCCCCAGACGGCGATCGCGGCGGCGGCCCGGCGCGCGCCGGGGGAGGTCGCGCGCAGCGAGCGCGCGCGCAGCTCGGCGGCGCCTGCCGAGGTGCGGGCGGTCCAGTCGACTGCGAGCGGGTCGCGCTCGTCCGCGATCGTGCGCACCAGCTCCACCACTGTCGACGGCAGTCCGCCGCTCGCGGCGTGGAGCGCCGCCGACCAGGCACGCGGTGGCGCGAGCCCCAGCATGGCCTCGGCCAGCGCCGCGACTCCGTCGGCATCGAGCACCGGCGCGCGGTGCATTGCGATTCCGGGCCAGCCGGCGGCGGGAACTTCGTCGACCAGCGCGATCCGCGGCGCGCGTGGTGGCGCGGCGGTCCGGCCGAGCGCCGCGACCACCTCCGCGGCACGTGGATCTCCGGCGAGCTCGATCACGATCGGCGCCTGCGAGCCGGCCGCGGCGCGCGCGAGGCGCTCGATCCACACTCGCGTCGACGCCGCCGCAGACACGCCGAGCACTGCGGCGACCTCGTCGAGCGCGCCCGCCACGACGCGCTCGGGGCGGCCTCCGCGCGCGACCACCTCGAGCTGCCGCGCCTGAAGCGCCGCATCGACCAGCAACCGTGCGCCCGACTCCGGCGGCCCCACCACCGCGACGACCTCGCTCGAGAGCCGCGCGCCCAGGGCATCGATCCACGTGCGAGCACCCGGCCACGTGGTGGGCGCCGGCGGTGGTCCGACGTCCGGGCGGGCGCGGCGCGCCGAGCCCGGCGCGATCGCCGGCGCGAGCTGGTCGAGCTCGTCGAGCACCGCGAGCGCCGAAGCCGGCCGCGCATCGGCATCGCGGGCCACCAGCCGCGCGATCAGGTCGACGAGCGGCCGCGGCACGCCCGGGAGCGCGCGCATCGCGCCGCCGCTCACGATCCGTTGCACCAGCTCGCCGTGCGTCGCCGCCTCGATGGGCGCCCGGCCGGTGAACAGCCGGATCGCCGTCGCGCCCAGCCCGTAGAGGTCGCTGCGCGGCTCGACCTGACCCGCGAGCGCCTCGGGCGCCATGTACGCCGGCGTCCCGCGCGCGCCGCTACCACTCGCGAACCCCAGGTCGACCAGCACCGCGCGGCCTTCGTCGTCGACGAGGATGTTCTGCGGCGCGACGTCCGCGTGGACCAGCCCGCTGGCGTGGATCGTCGCGAGCGCGCCCGCGACGTCGGCGAGCAACGTCCACAGCGCGCCGCCCGTCGCGGCCGTCCAATCGCGGGCATCGCTGCGCGCCCCCGCGATCCACTCCGCGACGAAGAACGGCGATCCGGCCGGGAGATCCTCGATCGGCTCGCGCGTCCGGCCCACCTCGTAGACCCGCGGGAGCGACGGGTGATGCAGGCGAGCCAGCTGCTCGTACTCGTCGAGCAGCATCGCTGCGTCCGGCCCCGGCCGCGCGATCTTCAACGCGCGCCGCGCGCCCGTCTCCTCGTCGACGACCTCGAGCACCCGTCCGGATGCGCCACGTCCGGCGACTCCGACCTTGCGATAGCGGTCGAGAAGGAGCGAAGCCGCCAGGCGCGTTACCACCCTCCGATGTCAACGACATTGGCATGCCATGTCAACCAGATTGGCGATTTCGAAGTGTCCGACCCAGACGCACCACGTGATATCGTCCGGCGCGTGCCGCCAGGGTCAGGGGACGATCGGGCACGCCGTCGTCTCGGGGACGAGACGAAGGGGCGGATCGCCGAGCTGGCGTCCGGCTGGACGCTGTCCGGTGACGATGCTGCGGCCGCCGCTCCGGTCGCTCCGGTCGCTCCGGTCGCTCCGGTCGCTCCGGTCGCTCCGGTCGCTCCGGTCGCTCCGGTCGCTCCGGTCGCTCCGGTCGCTCCAGCCGCTCCGGTCGCACCAGCCGCTCCAGCCACTCCGACCGCTCCGGCCCTCGCCGGTCCGCCTGCCAACCCTGTTCGCACTAAGCCAAGCACGTTGCCACCGCCGCCGCCCGGTTCGCCGACGCGCTCCTCGAAGGTCCCCTCGACGCCACCGCCGCCGCCCACCGGCGCCGCGCGCGCACATCGACCGTCCGAGGTGAGGAGCGGCCCTGTCGACGCGAGCGGCTCGATCCGCACGAAGGCGCCGGAGCCGGTCGCGTCGACGCACGAAGGGAGCGGCGAGCGCGTCGAGCACGGGATCGGCAGCGGCCCGTCGGCCGTTCCCCCGACACCTCGGCGCGTGGGCCGCACGGCGCCGCCGCCTCCGCCGGGCGCAAAGGGCTCGGGGGCAACTGCCGCGTCGCGCTCGCACGCGTCGGCGTCGGCAACTGGTGCCGGTTCCGGACCGGTCTCGAGCGGTGCGCCGCAGCCGTCGACCGTCGATCTCGGCACATCCTCGTCGAACCCGCTGGTCCTGCGTGACCCGACGAGTCGTACTGCCGGACAGTCTGGCCCGACATCCGCGAACACGAGCGGCCGGACTGTTCGTCCGACCGGACGATTCGACTCGGTGGGCCACGCGTCCGGCGGACGTCCGGGCGATGCGTCCGGGGGAGGTTTGCGTAACGCGTCCGGCGACATGTCCGGCGGACGTCCGGGCGACGTGTCCGGCGGACGTCCGGGCGACGTGTCCGACGGACGTCCGGGCGACGTGTCCGGCGGACGTCCGGGCGATGCGTTCGGGGGAGGTTTGCGTAACGCGTCCGGTGGACGTCCGGGTGACCGGTCCGGCGACCGTCTGGGCGACGTGTCCGGCGGGCGTCCGAGCGAAGTGTCCGGCGGACGTCCGGGCGATGCGTCAGGCGGACGTCCGGGTGAGGTGTCCGCCGAGCGTCCGGGCGATGCGTCCGGCGGAGGTTCGCGCAACGCGTCCGGTGGACGTCCGAGCGAGGTGTCCGGCGGGCGTCCGAGAGATGCACTTGGCGTATCGAGCGGACGGGGGGCGACCGGGGAGCCTCGGGCGGCGTCCGAGGGGCCTACCGATCCGTTTGATGGTCCGAAGGGCGTGCTGGGAAACCGCGAGCAGTCGCGCGAGGTCAGCGGCCGAGCGATCGCGTTGGCGGGCGCGGCGAGCGGGCGAGCTGCTCGGCAGACGGGGCGAGCTGCTCGGCAGACGGGGCAACTTCGAGCGTCCTCCGAGGGACCAACGGACCCGTTCGGGGGACCCGGGGGCGCGAGCGACTGGACGGCGCGTCCGACGAGCGAGCTGACTGGGGCGGCGAGCGCGGCGGCCGCGGTGGTCTCGATCTCGGAGCGGCTGCCGCTGCGACCAGACGGAGCTGCAGTCGCAGGTGCACCCGCGGCTGCCGCTGCAACCGCACTGGCGGGGCCGCCGCCGCTGCCGCTACCTCCACCGCCGCGGGTGCCGCGCGACGCAGCGGGTGACGAGCTGGGAGGTTCGACGATCGTCGATCCGGAGCCGAGCTCGCAGGTTTCCGATGCCGCGCGGTCGTCCTCGCCGCACCTGGCCTACCTCGCGGTCCCGATCGGCGAGTTCGGGGAAGCGGGGCAGACGGTCCTCGAGCAGGACAAGCTGCGGATCTCCTACGAGCAGGCGACGATCAAGCGCGATGCGGCGAGCGCACTTCTGGGGCTCGCCGAGGCGCCGCTGACGGTGGTCAAGGCGCCTCCGATCGAGGTTCTGCTGGGCGAGACGGCGGCGCAGGTGGGGCGCGGGGATCCGACGAGCGTCGATCCGCAGACCGTAAAGTTCGAGCGGGGCGATCCGACCTTGGCGCCCGACGCGACGGAGATCCACGCGCCGGCGGCTGCGCTCTCGTCGGCGGCACGGTTGCGCACGCACGCGGCGCTCCGGCGCAAGCGGGGCCTGGTGGGCGACATGCGCTACGTCGCGACGGTGCTGTTCGGCGTCCGGAGCGCGCGGCGCGAGCTGGCGGAGCTGGAGGCGCGGCAGGCGACGCGGCAGCAATCGCGGCGGCGCCACCTGGTCACGCTGGGACGCGCGGCGGTGACCGCGGACGGCGTCGATCACCCGGCGCTCGGGCGGGCGCGCGAACAGCTGGGCGGCGTCGAGGACGAGCGGTCTCGCCACACGGGCCAGGTGGCGGCGGCAGACGCCGAGCTGCAGCGCGTGGTCCGCGACCGCGACGCGAAGGCGAAGCAGTGCGCGGCGGATCTCGCGGCGCTCGACACCGAGCTGGTGGACCTCCAGAAGAAGCTCGAGCCGCTCGAGAAAGAAGCGGCGTCGATCGCGCGGCGCGCCTCGGATCTCCGCGACTCGCTGCGCCGGCTGGATGCCAAGATCACCTCGACCGAGGCGAGCCTCTCGGCCCTGCGCACGGCGAAGCAGGACCGCGCGGCGATCCAGGCGGAGATCGCGACGCTCAAGGCGGACCGCAAGGCGGTGCAGCGCGACGAGCCGGTGCTTGCGAGCGAGCTGGACGCGCTGAATCCGCGGATCGCGGCGCTCGAGGCGGCGCGGGCCGAGGCGCGCAGGCGCCGCGTCGAGCTCGAGCAGCAGGAGCGCGAGGACCAGCGGCGCACCGAGGAACTGCTCGCGGCGATCGGCGCCAAGCGCAAGGTGGTCGATCGCGCGGCGGGCGACGCCGAGGCCCTGCGCGACAAGATCCTATTCGAGCTGGGTGAGCGGCTCTACGTCGACCGGCCAGACAGCATGGCGTACGAGCTGTCGCCGATCGATGCGATCGACGTCGAGCTGGGCACCGGCGACCGCCGGCAGATGGAGCTGCGCGAGATCCTGTCCTCGGTCGACCGGCTCAAGCTGGCGCGCGGGATCGCCGCGATCATCCTGCTGGTCTCGGCGCTGGGCCTGCTGGTCGGCTGGATGCTGCACCTGTCCCAATAGCCGCGCTCGCCGCCGAGAGTCCGGTGCCGCCCACGCTCGGCACCCCGACGCCGCGTCCCACGATGGCTCCAAGACACTGGCCGTGGAACTCGACACACCCCGCGGCAATCTCGGAGAGTAGCTCTGGCATTCGATACGCGACCCTCGGCCAGACCGCACTCGCGCGCGACCGGTAACGAGGACCCTCGACGGCACCCGAACGCCGCGTTCGGCGGCCAGGCTGTTCCTCGGCACGCGGCCCGGACGGCATCGACACCGCGTTCGGCGGCGAGACTGTTCCCCCGGCACGCGGCCCGGGACGGCACCGACACCGCGTTCAGCGGCCAGACTGTTCCCCCGGCACGCGGCCCGGACGGCACACCGCGTTCGGCGGCCAGACTGGTCCCCCCTCGGCACGCGGCCCGGACGGCACCGACACCGCGTTCGCCGGCGAGATTGTTCCCCCGGCACGCGGCCCGGGACGGCACCGACACCGCGTTCGGCGGCCAGACTGTTCCCCCGACCCGTGCGCGGGACGGCACCCCATCCACGCGGGCCCGGGACGGCACCCATCCACGCGGCCCGCGACGGGACCCATCCCCGCGACCCGGGACGGCACCCCATCCCCGCGACCCGGGACGGCACCCATTCACGCGACCCGGGACGGCACCCACCACGCGACCCGGGACGGCTCCCCTCCACGCGACCCGGGGCGGGACCCCAACCATGCGACCCGGGCCGGCAGGCCAGCCAGGCGAGGCGCGACAGCTCTGGG
>JBQCJR010000306.1:0-6633 GCA_051952595.1 Kofleriaceae bacterium | reverse complement strand
GCCTCGCGCGCTGCCGCCTGCTTCGCGGCCTCGGCGTCCTGGGCAGCCGCGCGGCGCGCCGCCACGGCCAGCCCGCGCCCCGCCAGGTTGGTATGCTAGGCCACGGGCCCCCGGCGCGCCGCGGTCTCCGCCTCGCGCGCCGCTGCCTGCTTCACCTGCTCGGCCTCCGCGCGCGACTTCGCCGCCGCCTCCGCCTCGCGCGCCGCCGCCTGCTTGGTCTGCTCGATCTGGCGGCGCGTCTCCGCCGCCGCCTGCGCTTCACGCGCCGCGACCTGCCGGGCCGCCTCGGCCTCGGCGCGCGAGTGCGCGACGTCTTGCGTCGCCGCCTCGGCCTCCGCACGCGCGCGCGCCGCCTCGGCGGTCGCCTCGCGCCGCGCGCGATCTGCATCGGCTTGCGCCGTCGCGGCGAGCGCCTTGGCGCGGTCGGCGTCGCCCCGGGCGCGCGCCGCTTCCTGCTTGGCCTTCGACAGATCCGCGGCGCTCGCCTGCTGTCCGCTGCGCCGCGCCTCGTCGACGGCGCGCTGCGCGGCATCGGCCCGCGCGGCCTGCTCGGCCGCGAGCTTGCGCAGCCGCTCGGCCTCCGCACCGGCGGCCGCCGCCTGGGCCTGGGCCGCCGCGGTCGCCTGGGCCGCGGTCGCCGCCGCGCGCCGCGCCTGCTCGCTCTCGGCCCGCGCGGCCGCGAGCGCCTCGGGGTTCGCGCGCGCCGGCGCCGGATCGCGCGACGTGACCGCGACGACCACCGCGTTGCCCTCGGTCTTGACGTCGTAGCGGCCCGGCCGCGCGAGCGAGATGATCACCCGCACGATCTGCCCGCCGTCGTCGATCTGCTGGGCGGCGATCGCGTTGACCGCCCAGGTGCCCGCGGTGAGCACCGACGCACTCTCGTGACCCCGCAGCGCCTCGGCGAGCCGGGCCTGCGGCACGTCCACCACCACCCGGCTCGGCCGCTCGAGCTTGTAGACCGTGAACGTGGGCGTCTGCGCGCCGCGGACCAGGATCCGCGTGGTGTCGCCCGCCTCGTCGAACGTGACCGCACGGATCTCGTTCGGAGATCGGTCGGCGCGCGCGGGCGCGGGAGCGATCGCGGCGAGGACCAGCGCGATCGCAGCGGTTGAGAGTCGGATCATGTGCACACTCCTCGAGCGAAAAAATTTTCGCCCGGCCAGCGCGCGGCCACAAATTTTCGCTGCCCCAGCGGGAGGAAAATCGCGCCTGCGCTACGGGTTCAGGTGGGTCGGCGCCTGCGGCGGGGGCTGCACCGGGACCGATGGGGTCGTCGGCGGCACCACGATCCGCACGCCGCTGCTACCCGCGCCGGAGGCCGGCGGTGGCAGCGTGGGCGGCGCGACGACCGGAGTGATCGTCGTGCGCGAGCTCGGCTGGACCTGGTCGCTTGGCGGCGCCGAGACCGCCAGCTGGCGGGGATGCAGCTGCACCGAGCGCTGCTCCGGCTCGCGCGGCTGGCCGGTCGCCGTGGGCTCGAGCGGGATCTCGAACGTCACGTAGCCGGTGCCGATGTCCTTGACGACGGCCTTCTCCCGGCCGACGCAGTCGCCGCGCTTGATGATGTGGCCGTACGGCGGCGCGCCGGTGTCCATCATCAGCACCTTGCGCTGCGTGCCCTGCGCGACGATGCCCACCAGCTTGAGATCGAGGTAGCTGAAGTTGGTCGCCACCAGCTGATCCGACCGGACGCAGCGCTGGGTCGGATCCTTGGGCAGCGAGGCCTCGTTCGGGTTCGCCATGCCGACCTGGGTCACGGTGAACGACTGGAACGGATCGCGGTTGTCGGTCGCGGCGAAGTCGCGCGGCTTGAACGGATGGCGGATGCCGTCGCGCTCGGGGCACGGGCCGCAGAAGCTGCCGGCCGAGGTCAGCAGGCAGTGCTCGCTGTCCTTGCACGCCGGCGCCTTCGGATCACACGCCTTCTTCGGATCCGCGGCGGGTGGCCTGCACGCCACGCGCTCCTCGATGTGGACCTGCGGCGTCAGCTGCTTGCCCGCCGAGCCACTTCCGGCACCGGCGCGCGCGGGCGCCGCCGCGGGCGTCGCACGGCCCTGCTGCGAGGTCGTCGGTTCCTCGTCCTCGCCACACCCGGCGAGCACGAGCGCGATCGCGAGCCATGGTGCGCGCATCTAGCGACCTCCTCCCGCCGGCGAGCGATCGACGCGGGTCTCGCCGCCCTTGTCGAGCGAGTCCTCGACGCGCGCCTTCGCGCCGGCCGGCGTCTGGGCGCTCGGCAGCGGTGCGGCGGCGGGTGCGGGTGCGGGTGCGGGTGCGGGTGCGGGCGCGGGCGCTGGCGCGGGGGCCCCCGGCTTGGCCGGCGCCGTCGCCTTGTCCTCCTGGCGGAACGTGACCGCGGTGAACTTCGCGTTCAGCACGATCTCGCGGTTGCGCACCTGCGGCTGCGACAGCACCAGCGACTCGATCGACACGATCCGCTCGCGCTCCTCGCCATCACCGCTCGTCGGGCTGATCGTCTTCTGCACCAGCGACGCGAAGAACCGCTTGAGCTGCATGAACGTGCCGGTGATCTCGATCTCGACCGGCACCTTCACGAAGCTCTCGATCGGCTCCTCGTTCTTCTTGGTCCACTTGGTGATCTCGACGCCCGACTCGCGCACCTTGCGCTCGAGCGTCTCGAAGAACGCCGGCACCTCGGCCTCGGTCGGCAGCGCCTTCTGGTTCTCGTCGATCTGCTGCTGGAGCACCGCCATCGAGTCGCGCAGCGCGCGGTACTTCGGCAGATCCGCCTCGAGCTTCGCGTTCGTCGACTTGTTGCCCTCGTAGGTCGCCTCGGCCGCTTCGACCTCCTCCTTGAGGCCCTTGTAGACCAGCCGGAAGTAGACCAGCCCGAGGAACATCCCGATCACCGCGAACACCAGCACCTTGCGGCTGGTCGGCATCCGCGCGAAGTCGGCCATCACGCCGGAGGCCGCCATCAGTACGCGACCTTTCCGGTGATCGTGAACTTGTAGTAGTTGAGCCCGCTCTGGCTATCGACGACGCGCTCGCCACCCGCGGGCGTCACGTCCATGAAGTAGATCGAGGCGGCGAGCCGCTTCGAGAGCTGGGTGACGTCGGACTCCGATTGCGCGCCGCCCTCGAGCTTGAACGCGCCGGCGGAATCGCTGAACCCCGACAGCCAGATCCGCGTCGGGTCCCAGTCGATCTGGAACCGCTTGTTCGGATCGCTGCCGGGCTGGTTGCTGGTCTTGATCGCCATCTCCGCGGTCATCGTCGGAACTCGCCCCGAGGTCAGGATCTCGCCGAGCTCGTGCAGCACGTGCGCCGGCACGACCTTGGCGCGCATCAGCCGGTTGATCGATTGCGCGCGCGCCTCGGCCTCGGTCTTGGCCTTCTGCAGCTCGGCGTAGCCGACCAGCTGCTTGTTCTTGTCGCGGATCGCGCTCTGCAGCGCCTCGTTGGCCTCGGCCAGCTCGCCGCGCCGGTCGCGCAGCGGCTTGTCGACGAGCAGGAACACCGCGACGGCCGCCACCGCGAGCCCCCCGATCCCGTAGAGCACGTGCCGCGAAGACGGATCGGCCGATCGCCCGGCCGCGCGCTTCGGCCGCTTCTGCGGCAGCAGGTTGATCTTGATCATGTCACTTGTCTCCGCCGGCGCGCATCGCGAGGCCGACCCCGATCAGCGCCTCGGGGGAGTGCGCGGCGAGGTAGGCGCGATCGAGCGACGAATCGATCTCGACCCGGCGCCACGCATCGGCGACCTCGAGCGGCAGCCGCGACCGGCGCTCGATCGCGCGGTGCAGCGAGCCGATCTTCGAGCTGCCGCCCGCGAGCACGATCCGGGTGACGTTCGCATCGGCGTTGGTCGCGAGGAAGAAGTCCAGCGAGCGCTGGAACTCGCCCGCCATCACCTCCGACACGCCGTCCATCACCCGCAGCACCTCCTGCGGCACCACGCCGTCCTCGTGCTGGCTGCCGCCGACCTTGTACGCCTCGGCCTCGTCGGCCGCGATCCCGAGCTGCTTCTGGATCTCCTCGGTGAACGCGTTGCCCCCGATCGTGACGTCGCGGGTGAACAGCGACACCCCGCTGCGCACGATGTTGATGTTCGAGATCGCCGCGCCGATGTTGATCAGCACCACGGTCTCGCGTGGATCGAGCGGATAGTTGGCCTCGAACCCGTTCTGGCTCGCGAACGCCGCGACGTCGACCACCTGCGGCGACAGCCCGGCGTCGCGCACCACCTGCACGTAGTCCGCGACGACCTCCTTCTTGGCTGCCACCAGCAACAGCTCGGTCTGGCCGCTCGCGCTCGACGGGTTGGTGACGTGGTAGTCGATCTCGACGTCGTCGCGGCCGAACGGGATGTGGTGCTCGGCCTCGCTGCGGATGTTGGCCGCCAGGGTCTCCGGCGCCATCTGGGGCACCGCGATCTTCTTGATGATCACCGAGTGCCCTGCCAGCGCGATCGCGACGTCCTTGGTCTTCAGCTTGAGCCGGCCCCACAGCTGGCGGATCGCATCGGACACCGCGCCCTGATCCATGATCGTGCCGTCGACGATCGTCTGAGGAACCAGCGGCTGCATCCCGAAGGCCTGGAGCGCCCAGCCCGTGCCCTTGCGGCGCAGCTGCACCGCCTTGACGCTGCTGCTGCCGATATCGAGGCCGATGCACTGTTTCGCCATGGAGTCTTTCGTCGCATCGCGTCTCCGCCGGACGCTGGCGATAATTTTAGGCGGTCCCTCCGGGATCTCCAAAAAACGTTCGGGGCTCAGGAGATTCCGTACTCCTTCATCTTATAGAGCAGCGCCCGGTGGCTGATCTCCAGCAGCTTCGCGGCGTTGGTGCGGTTGCCGTGGGTGACCCCGAGCGCGCGCTTGATGAGGCCCTGCTCGAGCTCGCGGGTCGCCTTCTTGATCGAGAGCTCGTCGGCGTCGCCGCCGCCCGCTGGCGCGCGCATCGTCATCACGGTGCCCAGGAACGGCACGTCGATCGGCCCATCGGCGAGCACCAGCGCCCGCTCGATCACGTTCTCGAGCTCGCGCACGTTGCCCGGCCACGGCTGGGCCTTGAGCACCTCGGTCACCGCGTCGGACAGCTCGAGCTCGCCCAGCCCGTGGCGAGCGGCGTGGCGCTGGGCGAAGAACCGGGCGAGCTGCGGGATGTCCTCGGCGCGCTCGCGAAGCGGCGGGATGCGGACCGGCAGGACATCGAGCCGGTAGTAGAGGTCCTCGCGGAACCGGCCCTGCGCGACCTCCTCGGCGAGGTCCCGCAGCGTCGCGGCGATCAGGCGGACGTCGACCTTGAGCGGCGCGCTGTCGCCGACCCGCCGGATCTCGCTGTCCTGGAGCGCGCGCAGCAGCTTGGCCTGGAGCGCGATCGGCAGCTCGCCCACCTCGTCGAGGAACAGCGTGCCGCCATCGGCGTCCTCGAACAGCCCCGGCTTGTCGCGGATCGCGTCGGTGAACGCGCCCTTCACGTGGCCGAACAGCTCGGACTCGAGCAGCGGGGCCGGGATCGCCGCGCAGTTGACCGCGACGAACCGGCGGTCGCGGCGCGGCGACGCGTCGTGGATCGCGCGGGCGACCAGCTCCTTGCCCGTCCCGCTCTCGCCGAGGATCAGCACCGTGGTCTTGGTCGCCGCGATGCGCTCGATCCGAGCGCGCAGCTGCTGCATCGCCTCGCCACCGCCGACCAGCGCCGGGGCGGGCTTGCCAACCGCGCGTGGTGGCGAGCCCGGCAGCGTCGCCACGTGGCGCAGCGCCAGGGTGACCGCCAGCTCGTCGACCGGCTCGGTCACCACGTCGGCCACCCCCGCGTCGAGCAGCGACACCACCGCCGAGAGATCGCGCGGCCGGACCACCGCGATGATCGGCGGCGCCGTGGTGCCGGCGAGCGCGGGCGCCAGCTCCGCCGTGGCGATCACCGCGTCGCAGTCGTTGCCTGCCAGGTAGCGCTCGACCGCCGCGACATCACCGACCGCCGCGACCTGCCGGCCGCTGCGATCGAGCATGAAGTGGAGCGAGCGCCGCGCGTCGTCGTCGGGGCCGAGCAACAGCACGCGCTGCGCCGGCGGAGCCTGCGCGATCCCACGGGTCACGAGATCGCAAAGCTATCATGTGCGCCCCCGGGCACCAGGTTGGCACGCCGGCAACGCCGTTGGCGGCCTGCGTCAGGTAACCACGCAGAACGCCGAGCGCCGCGGCTGGCCCCGCGCGTGCTGAGTGCGGTGACATGTCGTCCCTCTCGCGCGTGATGGCGCTCGCGCTCTCGGCGGCCGTTGCCGTCGGTTGCCAGGATCAGGAGGTCGAAGCACCGGGCGAGACCGGCGCCGTGATGCGGTTCCAGGTCACCGTCCCGCGGATCACGCAGGTCGACGTGCTGTTCGTGATCGACAGCGCGCCTGGCATGGCGGCGCACCACGACGCGGTCGCGCGCGGCATCGCCGATCTCGGCCGCGGGCTCGAGGACCTGACCGATCTACACGTCGCGGTGATCACCAGCGACGTCGGCACGCGCGGGGCGCTCGACGCGAGTGGCGCCGCCGAGGCCGGGTGCACCAGCGACGGCGACGGCGGCGCGATGCGCACCAGCCCGCGGATGACCGGGCGCTATCTCAGCGTCGGCCCGCGGAGCGCCTGGAGCGCGCCGGCGCGCCAAAAATAG
>JBQCJR010000305.1:0-2259 GCA_051952595.1 Kofleriaceae bacterium | reverse complement strand
ACCGCACGATCGAATCGAGCCGCCCGATCAGCTCGGGGCGGAAGAACGCGCGGATCGGGCCGATCGGGTCCGGCGCGGCGTCCGGATCGGACGAGAAGCCGGCCGGCCTCGGATCGGCGGCGCCGAGGTTCGTGGTCATCACGATCACCGCCATCCGGAAGTCGACCAGCCGGCCGAGCGCGTCGGTCAGCCGGCCCTCGCCGATCACGCCGAGCAGCAGGTCGAACGCGGCGGCGTCGGCCTTCTCGATCTCGTCGAACAGCACGACCGAGAGCGGCTGGCGCCGGATCCGATCGGCGAGGCTGGTGCCCGCGGGCGACGGCGCGATCAGGCGCGCGATCGCGCCGCCGGTGACCAGCTCGCTCATGTCCACGCGGACCAGCCGCTCGGCGTCGCCGAACAGGTAGCGCGCGAGCTGCTTGGCGAGCTCGGTCTTGCCGACGCCGGTGGGCCCGGCGAACAGCAGCGTGCCGACCGGGCGCTGCGGATCGTCGAGGCCGGCCTTGAGCCGCGCGATCACGCGCGCGGCGATCGTGCACGCCTGATCCTGGCCGACCACGCCGCGCTGGAGCGCGCTCGCGATCGCCGCGGTGTCGAGCGCGTGCTCGGGGGCGAGCAGCTCGACGGGCAGCCCGGACCACGCGCCGAACGCCGCGGTGATGTCGCGGATCGAGAGCTCGGCGGGCGGCGCGGGCCGGGTCGCGAGGTAATCGACGAACGCGAGCGCCTTGCCGGGGAACGCGGTGTCGCGGCGGAACGCGGCGAGCAGCTCGACCAGCCGGCGCGCGGCGTCGTGCGACAGCGCGATCGGCGGGGTCTGGCGCTGGCCGTAGGGCTCGAGCAGCGCGATCGTCTGCGCGGGCGTGGCCTCGGCGATCCGGACCACGCGCATCGCGTCGACCAGCGCCGGGAACCGCTGGCGCGCGCGCACCAGCTCGGCCTCGTCGCACTCGGCGATCAGCGTCAGCTCGCCGGCGATCACCGGCGGCGCGAGCAGCTCGGCGATCGAGGCGCCATCGCTCGCGGGCGCGAGGATGTCGCTCAGCCGGTCGACGTACAGCGCGTCGGCGGTGTCCTCGAGCTCGGCGATCAGCTGGAGGCAGCGCTGCTGCCACATCCCGAGGTAGACCATGCCGGCGACGATCCGGTCGGCGCTGGTCGCCCACAGCCGGCGGCGCACCGCGGCCTTGCCACGGCTGCGCTCGAGCAGGCCGCGGGCGAGCCGGCGCACGAGCGTGGTCTTGCCGGCGCCGCGCGGGCCGACGAGCAGCAGGTTGGGCAGCCGCGGCTCGTCGAGCAGCGGCGCGAGCTGCTCGTACACCGGATCGATCCCGACCACCGGACGTAGCCGGTTCGAGCGCGCGGTGGCCACCCAGTCCTCGGCCACCGCCTCGAGGGTCTCGGCGGCGGGGGCTGGATCGCCCGCGTCGCGCTGCGTGTGGCGCTGGAGCTCGATCGGCTGCCACTCGACGACCCGCTCCTCGGGCTCGCGGCGCAGATCGTAGAGCGAGGCCGGCGAGTCGCCGACCAGCGCCGCGAACGCCAGCGACCGGAGCGTGTCGGGCACCGCCTCGAGGTCCTCGGCGACGAACGACCAGTCGAACCGCGGCACCAGGACCCGATAGAGCGGCGAGCCGGCGAGCCGGGCCGCCGCGTAGCCGATCTTGATCGGCACGGTGGCGCGCGCGATCACGTAGCCGCCGGGATCCGGGCGCCCGGGGTGGATCTCCACCTCGACGCGCCGGAGCTCGAGCGTCTCGGTCCACAGGTAGCGCTCGACGTCCTCGGACGCGACGAGCGCCGCGGCCTGCGGGACCAGCCGGGCGAGCGCGGTCTCGGCGTCGTTCGCCATCGCGGCCGGCGCGGGCTGGTCGAACAGCACGCGGTGGCGGCGCAGCAGCACCGCGGACCACACCTCGCTGTGGTGGCGGGTCAGGAACACGCGAAACGACGGTCGGGTCATGCCGTGCCTCCCGGGCGCGCGGCGCGGCTCCACGCGAGGTGCCAGGCGCGGCGGATCGCGAGGGCGAGCTCGCGGCTGGTGCCGCGATCGACCCAGCCGGTCGCGAAGTCCTCGATCTCCACGCCGTACGGCTCGCCGGGCCGCAGCGGCGCGCGATAGGTCAGGGTGCGGGTGACCGGCAGCAGCGCATCGGGGTTGGGCGGCAGCGCGCCTCCCTGGTCGAGCACGCGCTCGAGCTCGGCGCGCGCGGCGAGGTGCGCGCGCAGCAGCGCCTCGGCCGACGCACCGGCGGTGGG
>JBQCJR010000304.1:0-10981 GCA_051952595.1 Kofleriaceae bacterium | reverse complement strand
GTCGATCGCACCGGGGCCTCCCCGGCCAGCGATCCCGAGAGCGTGGTACCGCCACCGAGCGGGGGGGCCCAGGAGGTCACGCGCGCCGCGTTCCAGTCGGAGCGGTGCGCACCGGCGCCGGTCGTCGACGATGACGTCTCGCCGGCGCCGGTGCTCCACAGCGGGATCTGCTTCGTGGCGCGTTCCAGCGCGGTGCGCTCGGCGTGGAAGCGCATCGAGGCCGGTGCACCGCCGAGCCGCCAGACGTGCCGTGCGCCGCCGAGGAGCCAGGTCTCGAGCTCGATGAGCAGATCGTCCGGTCCATCCATCAGGGGAGAGATGTGCTCGTAGTCAGGGGACGGGAGAGCGACTTCGCCACATGCCCCGAGCTCGGCCGGCCGGCGGCCCAGGATGTCGGCGGCCGTGAGGTACAGCAGGAGCGCCTCGGTGACCGACTCCATCGTGAACTGGGTGAACAGATGATCGCCCCAGTCGAGGAGGTTATCGACGTACTTCATCACGATCGCCTTCTGGTACGCCGTCAGGCGCAGGCGCGCGATCGCGTGTGGGTTGAACGGGTTGCGGCGGTAGCTCGCGAGCGCCGCCGGATCCGTGAGAATGTCGCGGACCGTGGCTCCCGCGAGGCCGCGTAGCTCGAGGTAGCGCCACACGCGATCGCGGAGGAGCTTCTCTCGCTCGGCGGGCGTGGCACTCGAGGGGACCTGGATCACCTCCGTCGACGTCGGGTTGAAGATGTGCTGGTACCAGCGCTGGGCCGCCGCGAACTGCCCCTGTCCGTTCAGGTGGTTCGCGATCGAGGACGGGATGTGGAAGAAGATCTCGCGGTAGTACGCCCCGTAGGGCCCCGTGAAGTCGATCCGCTCGCGCTCGGTGAGGTCCACGACCTGGCCGGCGACCGGCGTCAGCGGCAGCCCCGCCTCGAGCAGCGCTCGCTGGGTCTCGAGATCGAGCAGCCCATCGACGCCGTCGCTGAACAGGATCCGCGCGACCTGGCTCGCCAGCGTGGTGCCGATGCGCCGGGCGACATAGCGATTGTCCGCGGTGATCGAGCCCTGGAGCGCGATGACGTCGCTGCCGACCTGCACGATCGCATCCTCGACATTCCCGGGAATGGCCAAGAGCTCCGCCTTCGGCGCGAGCGTGGCGACCTTGCCCGTGTAGAGGCCCGGCGTGAAGAACACCTTGAACATGCCCTCGCGGTCGAGGACATCGAGGCGCTTCTCCTCGAGCACGAGGTTGGGCATGGCGTTGTTGCCCCAGAACCAGACGATCGGAGAGCCGTAGTAGAGCTCCGAACCACGCGCGCAGAGGATCTGCGGCCGCGCTTCGTGGCTGATGTCGGAGCTCGTCCGAAGCTCGCGGCCGAAGAGGTCGACCTCCCCGACCCCGAGGAAGTCGCGATAGCGCACCATGAGCACATCGCGCCCGCCGATCCGTTTGGCCTCGGGCCAGCAGCCGTCCCAGTTCACGCCCTGCAGCGTGTAGTCGTCGATCGCCTCGTCGTGGAGCTTGTCATCGAGCCACGGGACGCCCGCGTCCAGGCGATCGAGGATCACGCCGCGACCGTGCGAGAACGCCCCGGTCGACGGCAGCAGGAGCTCCTGCGGCGGCGCCCAGCTCCCATCGAGGCGCAGCGTCGTGAAGCGCATGCGCATCGTATGCTGGTAGCCATCGAATTCGTTGGCGCCGTTCACGAGGAGGCTCCGCGAGCGCGTCTTGGTATCCGTCCAGAACAGGTGCAGCCGGCCGTCGTAGACAATGGGGGCGACGCGGCGCCCCGAGATCTGGACGTTGATCTTGCGCCACGGCGTCCAGGCGGCGAGCTTCGTCGGGCTGCGAGTGCTCGCGAGCAGGTCCTCGCACGTCCGGTAGTAGTAGGTGGGCGGCTCGGTGTTCGAGACGCCGAACAGGTGGAGGACGTCGCGATCGACCTCGCCGTTCCGCGAGACGTCATGGTACGCGCCGGCGATCTGGAGGCTCGCCAGCTCCTCGAATCCGGCGAGGTACTTCGAGTAGGCATCGAGCACGGTCTGCTCGTTGACGTCGCCCTGGAGCAACGTCTGCTCGAGCTCCGCGAACAGCGGCGTCTTGTCGTCCCGGAGGTCCGGCTCGAGGTAGCTCTCGGGCCAGAGGAAGACCTTGCGGTTGGCCTCCCAGACCCGGTAGTTCTTGCGCCAGGCCCACTCCTCGATCGCCTCCTCATCGAGCCGGAGGTCGAGGTGGAGAGGATCGCTCGGATCCCGGCCATCCTGCTCGAGCCGCATGATCACGCGGTGGACATAGAGCTGCGCGGCGCTCGTCGCGGCGATCACGCGCGAAGTGCTCTGGCACCCGCCGGCCTGCACGTCGACGAGGAAGTACGACGAGAGGTCGTCGACGCTCGAGAAGACGTCGGGCCGCAGGCTCCGCACGATGAGGTCGGCCAGCGCGTCGCGGCGCTGCTCGAGCAGTGGCTGATCGAGCTGCGCGAGCACGTCGGCGCGCTTGCCTTCCTCGGGGTAGCGCGCGCGCACCGCCGCGAGGAGCGCATCGGCGCCGCGCGACAGGTCGTCGTAGTTGCTGGAGAGCAGCGCCGTGAACGCGTCGCCGTCGATCCCGAGCTCGGTCGCCAGGCGGGCCGCTCGCGATAGCGCCTCGAGCGTGAGGAGCGCCGACGGCCCCGGCGCGATGCGACCGACGAGCGAGGTCACCTGCGCGAGGTCGATCCGGAGCAGCTGGGAGATCCGCTCGTTCTGGTCGACGGGGAACCCCGCGTTCGACGCCGGCGCGGCGACGAAAGACTCGATGACCGTGCGGAGGTCCTCGCTCGAGGTGCTCTCGCTGTTGACGTACCGAGCCATCAGAGATTCGGCGAACGCGAGCGCGCGCAGCGATGTGAGCGTGAGCTTCAGCGGTGACGTCGAGATCGCATATGCGGCGGCGTGCTGACGCACGTGATCGATGGCGCCTGCATCCCAGAGGCTGCTCTGGAATGCCAGCGGAAACACCACGAGGGGCACGATGGCACCCACGAGTGGGGAGCCGGCGCGCTCCTCGAGGAGCTGTTGCGTGATCGCCGGGGTGTCGAGGTTCGTGCCGGCGAGCGCGCCGATCGCCTTGAGCTTCGCGACGTCGATCGCGAGCGCGCTGGCGAGCCGCCGCAGGATGAGATCCGCACCACGATACTCGAACAGCACCGCGCGAATCTCAGCCGCGGTGATGGCGCGGAGGACGCCGTCGCCCCCCGCCACGACGGCGTTGTCAGGGATCGCGATCGCGATCGTGCCGAGATCGACGCCGTCCGCGATCCGCCAGCGAGCGCCGAACGGAGAGAACAACGCCGGGTTCTGCGCGATCACCGCGGCGGACACGCTCTCGGTCACGCCGAGCGCCACGGCAAACAGCGTGGCTTGGAACGTCAGCGCCTCCGCTGCCCCGACGACGATCCGCGCGGCGGCCCCCTCGGGATCCGGGTCACCATCCTCGACGCCGTTGATCCGGCTCTGGGTGCGCGTCGCGATGTCCTCGACGCGGTATCCAACGGCGCGCCGCCACGCATCCACCTCTATCAGCTTCAGGACCGCATCTGCGGAAGAGATCGGGGCGGGGAGCGCCGCACTGCGCGCGAGCTGAACCAGCTGCGGGATGGTGATGCCGAGCAGCCGGGCCAAGCGCATGTAGCGATACAGCAGCCGCAGATTTGGCTCCGAGAGCAGGAACCCGTTCCGTCCCGGATCGTCCGGCGGAGTCTCGACGGGACGCGTGAGGTAGTCGCGCAGCCCCCGGATCAGGAGCTCCAGCTCGCTCATCGTGGTTCCGAGCGCCGCCGCGAGCCGAGTCGCCGCGGGGTTCGCGCTGGCGGGGGCTGCCCGGAACGCGGGGTGTACGAACACCCGCGTCGGCTGCGGAAGCTCGCCATCGGCAGCAACCGCGGCCGGGTCATTGAACACGCGGTCGAGTAGCACGTCGGGCAACGAGCCGACGAGCGCGCTCGCCTCGTCGCACTCGATCGCGAAGCGCAGCTGCACTTCGCGGAGCTTCGCGAGCGCATCGATCGCCGCGGTGTCGAGCTGCACGATCCCGAGGGAGGTCATCGCGCGATCGAGCTCCGCGAAGGTCCACGGGACGTGCTGGCGGAGCCGGATCATTCGGTGCATTCGATCCAGGGCATCGACCGTGAGCCCGTGCAGGTTCTCGACGTCATTCTGCACGCTCTCGGGCGTGCGCTTCTCCGCAACGATGTGCGGCGCGGCGCCCCCATCGCGAACAAAGGACGTTCCGATCAGCGCGTCGAGCTCGTCGCGGTCGAGCGGAACCTTCGGCAAAAGGACGCCCTGTACGTCGACCGGGGCGATGCCGGTTCCGGACACCTGGAAGTCGACGCCGTATCGGGTCCTGTGATGCGCGAGCACCAGATCCTGCGTCGTGACGAGCGCGCGCATCTTCGGGCTAAGCCCGAGGCGCGCGTCCGCCCAGACCGCCGGCGCACTCTCGAGCGCACTCGCGATCGCGGCGCGATCACCATCGAGATGCGCGAGATACGACTCGACCTGCGCGAGCGGCCGATGGAACGGCTGTTGGAACGAGCCATCGGCCGTCGCGAGATCCACGTACACCTGCTTGCGCTGGTCCTCGGGGTCGCCGGGGAGCGCGCGCTCGTTCACGATGTATGCCTCGAGGATCTCGTCCACGATCTGGAGGAGCGGGATCCGCTCATTCGTGTTGCCACAATTGAGCTTGAGGCTCCACAGATCGCTGCGGCGCTCCTTCAGATCGAGCGCGTGCAGCTTCGTCGGCGGGAACTGCACCCGGATGCGCTCGTCGATGAACTTCATCAGATCGACGAAGTAGGCCGCCGGACCGAGGATCGAGCTGCAGGCTTGGCACTTGCAGAACGACAGCGATCCGAAGAGCTGCTCGAATCCATCGATCTTTCGGAGGTAGTCGATCGCGCTTGGGGCGAGGTTACTCGCGGTGGTCTCGGCGAACGGTTCGCGAACGGCATCGAGGAGCGCGCCGACGGTCACGGCCGCGTCGCCGGCGAGGTCGAGTGCTCGCGCGTGGATCTGCTGCGCACGAGGCGCCTCGATCGAAGTCAGCGCCGCAAAGGCGGCCGGATCGACGGCGGCGATCGCACGCGCGGACGCGAACCCGCCCAGCATCGCGCGCTCACTATCGGAGACCGAGCCCGTGATCGCATAGACGCGCTGATAGCTCTTGAGCGTCCGGAGCACGAGCCGCTGCTCTGCGACCGAGATACCGAGCGCGTCGAGCGGCAGCTTGTCCAGCTCGTCGCTACGCGGGTCGTAGTCGAAGCGCAGGAACGTCTCCCTCTCGTTGGTGATGACCTGGTGCACCGCCGCGATCCGGAGCGCGACGAGCTCCGAACGCGAGGCCGCGGAACCCGCTCCGTCGTCGATGGACTCCTCCAACTCCAGGCCCGGGTAGATCAGGATGGCGGCGCGCAGCGCGGCGTGGGCGGCGTGGATGGACGCGAGCTGAGCGCTCGGGATGCCGGTGATGTCGAGCTGCTCGAACGGAAACACGCAGCAGCCGCTCGTGTTGAGATCGAAGAGCGGCTGGAGGGTGACGAGGTGCGCCTTGATCTGAGCCGCCGTGAGCGGACGTAGCCGCGCGGTGAACGAGGTCCCCGGGTGCAGCATCGAGAAGCGATCCGCCAACCGCGCGGCGAGCTCGGCCCGGGTCGTCCCGGCTCGGGGCACGACGTTGTTCGCGACGAGGACGCTGAGCCAACGCTCGGGGGTCAGGCGCGCCAGGTCCAGCGACGAGCTGGCCGGCTGGTTCCCGTTCTCGACCAGCGGTGCGCTCCGGATCGCCTGCGCGATCGCGAGCTCGCGATCGACCGCCTCGTAGAGCGTGGCAGCGAGCCCGATCGCCGAAGCGACCTGTGGCGCGAGCACGGCGCTGTCGACGTACTCGGCGAGCGCGGGTCCGAGGAGGTCGAGCGGACTACCGACGTCCTTGGCGATCGTCGAGACCCAGCCATCGGAGCCACCGGCGATCGTGGCGACGTGATACAGGTGCGCTTGTTCGATGTGGATCGCCACCTCGGGCAGGTCGCGGAGCGGGACATCGTCCAGATCGCCGTAGGCGTTGAACATCGCGTCGATGATGGCGACAGCCAGCGCTGACGACGGGGAGCCGGCGAGTGCGCTCTGGAGAGCCGCGAGGATCTCCGGCCGGCCGATTGCGTTGAACGCGGTCGCCGCGACGACCGCGTGCACGGAGGTGGGAGTTACCGGCAGCGCGATGATTCGCTTCCGGATGATCTCGGTGCGAAGGATCGTGATGGCGCTGCCGACCACCAGCTCGATCTGGCGGAACGTCAGGTCTTTCTTCGAGAGAATATCGAGTATCTCTGTCTTGGTCATAGTCGTTTCCCTTCACGCAAAAAAGGAATTCATTGGTGCGAATGCCGCGGCGACGCGCGTTCGCTGCAAACGCACAGCGACAGCGATGGCGGCGACGCCACGCGACGCCGCGCGGCGCTACGCGGCGCGGAGGCGTGCCGCGCGGCGCATTCAGGAGTGGCGACGATAGGTCGAGTTGCTACGCCAACAAAACTGGAAGCCCAGCGAGACATTGCTGCCGTGGAGCAGCAAAGAGTCGACGACTATTTTCTAAATAGCGATCTTATCCAGGCGGCAATCACCGCGAGCTTGCTCGTTCGCAAGAACTCGGGCGGAAGTGGTTGCCTCCCCCGGCCGAACCTCCTGGAGACGGCCCGTGCAGAGGCATCGCAGATCCACCACTCGCTGAACGGTTTCTCCTGCTGACAGGATTCCACAAAGCGCTCGGCGTCGACCAGTGTATGAAATACATGGTAATGCGCTCCGTCGTTCGCGAAGTTGCCGTCGGCATCGAGGAGCTTGCCGGTGCTCGGGTCAAGCTGAACAACGGCGTACTCTCCGTCGTGCAGAACTGGAAATTTATACGGTTTTATCATTTGACTAGCTCACTTACTTTCACGATGGTAACATGGCCACGGACCACGCCTTTGAGAAGAACTTCTGACTCGGGCACAAAGACTCCGGCCTGAACGAGGCCGACCGGGTGGACATCGGGGCTCCTGACGATTCTGGACTTCGGCACCTGCACGGTGATCACGACGCCGTCTGCCAGGTCGTCAGCACCGACCGCCTTGCGGACCGCATAGTTCTTAGCCACCTCAGGGTTTGTGGTCCAAGAGGTATACGGCGAGTTCAGAGTCCCGAGATGTCCTGTGTTGTGTATCTCCGGAGTCGACTTGGGTCTCCAGAGCTCCCACCACCGTCGATTCGGTCGCACGATCCCGATCGCGGACTCGGCGTAGTGAGCATGGTTTAGGTTGACACCTCGGTACAGCGTCACCATCTCTTCCGGCAGCGCCCGCCGACGTGTCAGGAGCTCGCGTAGGGCGAGCCTCCAGATCTTCCACCTCGTCAGCTTGAAAGGGATCTGCGAGAGCGCTGTGATGGTTCGCGCGCCGAGCCTCATGAGCAAACCGAGACCGCGCGTCGCGAGCCGGAACCCGGTCGAGACGGCCTTGAAGGCGGCCATCGGGCCGATCCAGCTGACGATCGTGAACGCGACGTAGAGCGCCTGGCCGAACCAGCCGAGATTCACGGTTCCAGTGCCGCCCGGGACGCCGCCGCGTTGGCCGCGGCCGTTCGAGTCACCGAACTCGAGGTTCGCGTAGCCGGACCAGCGCACGATGGTGCCCCACACGCCCCTCGGGGCGGGGTCGGTGCCGACGGGGCCACTCGTGTCGACAGGTGCCCCTCCGGGGCGGCCATCGCTGCGACCAGCCTCGGGATTGGCATCCGGGTGGGTGCTGCCGCCGCGCACGCCACCGGGCCGGCCAGTGTGCTTGTCGCCGCTGCCGTCGCCATCGCCCTCGACGCCGCCGCCCGATGTCGCCCGGTCGCCGCCATCGGCATCGCCGGACACATCGGACACGTCGAACATCGAGTCGTCGACGAAGCCGGAGCCACCAGGAATGCCGCCGCTGCTCTGGGTCGCGCGGCCGAGCCCGTGGCGCCCGGGCGCGCCGCCGGTGGACATGTTGCTGACGCCGCCGCCTGCGCTTGCGAGGCCCGATGCCAGTGCCGTGCTGCCGCTGCCGGCCGTGCTCATGTTGCTCTGCGCGCCATCCCCGACCCCGAGCGAGAGCAGCGCCGGATTGCCGAAGCCAGAGGCCCCGCCATCGCGGCTGCCCGACCCGAGATCGAGCCCCGCACCAGTCCCGGTCCCCGAGCCATCGGCACTGCCGTAGCCGGCCCCGATGCCCTCCCCCACGCCGCCGCCGGCCGCTCCGCGACCTGCGCCCCGCAGCCCGCCGCCGGGTCCCTTGCCGGTGCCGCCGGTGCCACCGCCGCTGCTCGTCCCTCCTGTGCCCGCACCACGGCCCGGCCCCGCCCCTCCGCCCGCGCTCGTGCCCGTGCCGCCGTTGCCGACGCTGCCGCTGCCGGAGCCGCTACCGGGGTTGATTCCCGTGCCGCCGCCGATGCTGTTGCTCGATGCGCCCGTGCCGTCGCCGGGTGCGTTGCCCACCGCGGCCTGCGATTGCGTGCCCTGGCCGTCGCCGGCCTCCGATTGCCCACCCGTGCCTACGGCGCCCTCGCCGTGTCCGGTCCCACCGGCGCCCTTCGTCCCGCTCCCACCGCCTCCATCCCCGCCGCTCTCCTGCGCGCCGAGCCCCTGACTGCCCGCGTCCGGTCCCGGTTTGACGCCGCCAGGCGATGCCTCGGCTCCGCCACCGTCGCCTTGGCGCACGCCCGCGCCCTCGCGATCGGCTCCACTGCCGCCTGTATCCGCGGAGTTGGAGTAGACCGGCGTGTACACGACGATCCCGCGCGCCGCCGCCTCCGCCTCGGTGATCTGTGTCCAGCCAATCCTGACGCTGACGACCCGGCCATTCCTCATGTCGAGGACCTGGACCGCTACCGGATACCAGATGTGGCCATCCTTGAGCTCGTTGTCAGGCGGCAAGTCGCGCGGTGCCTGTCGCAGGCCGCCCTGCTTGGTCTCGAGCCCGTCCTCGTCGACATTGCCGACGGGATCGCCGAGTACGAACTGATACAGATTGAGGTCATCCTCCGGCCCGATCGGATCCGGCGATAGCCACCTCGCGATCCATGGCGCGTAATAGCGATATCCATAGTCGTAGAGGCCAGTCGCCTCGTCGCGCTCCTTTCCGCTGTAGCGGTACTCCTTCAGATCCACGCCGCGCGCGCGGTCGCCGGCGATGAACGCCGTGCCGCCGTACGGGAAGTACTCCTCATAGGACAGGATCTCGCCGGCCGCGTCGAGCTCCAGCGCGGAGCTGCCCTGATGCGTGGAGAGCTGGTAGTGAATGCGTGGCTGCGTGAGGTCGGACGTCTCGAGCTCGAGGTCGTCCTGCACCCAGCGGTGGACGAGCGCGACGCGACCGGTGCCGTCGGAGACGTGGGTCGTCCAGCGCTCGAAGATCACCGCGCCGTCGCGCAGGATCCGCTTTCGCTCGGCATCGCCGAGGTAGACCTTCTCGATCGTCTCGATCTGGCCGCCGTGCACGACCCGCTCGGAGACCTTGCGCACGCGCAGGCCATCGGCGCCGTACGCGTATCCTTCGGAGTCGTTGGTGCCGTCGCCACGCTCGATGAGCACGGCGTGCGCGAGCGAGCCGCGCCACGACCAGCGGATCTGCCGCAGGTGATCGAGCCGGAGCAGGTTGCCCACGGCATCGAACCGCGCCGCCGCATCGACCGCGCTGATCGGGATGCCGTTCGGATCGACCGTCGGGACCGCACGATTACTCGTGGCGGAGATCTGGAGCGCGGTGACCCACGTGCGCGACGCGCCGGTGTGCCGGATCGTGTGCAGGTTGTTGCCGAGGTCGTAGTCGTACGTGCGCACGAACGTCTCGAGCGCGGCGCCGTTGTTCAGATCGAGATGGCGCGTACCCTTGATGCTGCCGATGCCGGGGATGTGGTCGCGCTCGAGGAGCGCCTGGTGCACGCGGCCCGTGGCGCGCGTCAGCCGGTAGTGGGCGTCGTACACGTAGTCGCGCCGCGCCGGCATGACCGTGCCCGTGATGACCGCCGCGGGCCCCGGGTCGTGCGCGTGGTCGTGGAGCCGGACGAGGCTCCCGATCGGATCGTACGTGTACCGGATGTCCTGGTACGTGCGCGTGCCACGGCGCGCGAGCTGCCGCGTCGCGCGGAAGGTCTCGCGATCGTACTCGTACGAGACCGTCACGCCGTTGCCGAACGAGACCTGCTGGCGCAAGCCGCGGGCGTCGTGCGCGGCGCCGGTGACGATCGCGTGATCGACGAGCGTCCCGTCGGGCGTCGTGACGCGCACCTCGGAGACCGCGCCGTCGCGACCGTAGCGTTGGGTCTGCACCGTGCCATCCGCGAGCACGCTGCGCCGCACGCGCCCGAGCGCATCGAGCTGCTGCTGCGAGGTGAACGACTCGCCCAGCGCGACGGTCCCGGACCAATCGGCCTCGTCGCCCGCGGTGGCCGCCGAGGTGGCGCGCAGGCGGCGCGTGGTCGAGAGCGCCGCGCCCGTGGGATCGCACTGATCCACCGTGAGCTCGCCGGCCTGATCGCGCACCGTGACCAGGCGCCCGAGCAGGTTGCGCGCGCGCGCATCGGCGAGCGTTAGATCCTCGCCGTATACGCGCTCCTCGACGACGTGATCGAGCCCGTTGCCGCGCACGGTGACCTGGCGCGGGCGATCGAGTACGTCGTACGCATGCAGCGCCTCGTAGCCCGCGCTGTCCCACGTGGTCGCGACGCGGTCGTCGGCGTCGTAGAAGGTCCAGGTCTCCCCGGCGTCCGCGCTCCGGACGTACAGCTCGCGACCCTCCATGTCGCGTCGGTACTCGAACGCGACGATCCCGCGCGCGTCGATGACCGAGCGCGCCTGCCCCTCGACGTCGAGTTGCGTCTCGGTCCGCCGGATCCCGGCGGCGCCGCCGTTCGCGATGACCGCGACCTCGAGCCCGCGCGGATCG
>JBQCJR010000303.1:0-4031 GCA_051952595.1 Kofleriaceae bacterium | reverse complement strand
CGTCCGGCCGGACCAGCGGGCGGGCCCGGAAGATGGCGTCGCACAGGCCGCCGGGCCGCTGCTGGACGACGTAGCACGTGCTGGCCGGGCCGACGCCCTCGCCGAAGTACTGGAAGATGTCCGACTTGCCCGGCGAGATGACGAAGCACAGCTTGGTCGCCCCGGCCAGCACCATCCGCTCGACCAGGTACTCGCACACGGCCCGCGGCCGCTCGTCGTGGCCGTCCAGCCGGCTGCCGACCGGCAGCAGTTCTTTCGAGAACGCCAGCGGCTGGATCCGGCTCCCGATCCCCGCGGCCGGGATGATCCCCCACGTCACGGCGACACCCCCAGCGGGCTGGTCCGCGACTCGAGCAGCGTCAAGAGCTGCGCCGCGCGCCGCGTGCTGGTGTGCTCCGCGAGCGCCCGCTCGCGCGCCCGCTTGCCGATCCGCGCCAGCTCGGCGCGCGGCAGCTCGATCGCCGCGATCGCGTCGTCGGTCGCCCGCGCGATCAGGATCTCCTCGCCCGGCGTGAAGAACGTGTCGAGCCCCGCCCACGGATCCGACATCACCGGCACGCCGCAGGCCGCCGCCTCGAACAGCCGGCCCGACGGGCAGTACCCGAAGTCCGCCATCGGCGCGCGGGTCACGTTGAGGGTCAGCGGGCTCGAGCAGTAGAACGCCGGGTGCGCCGGCGGTGGCACGTGATCCACCCGCGTGACGTTCGGCGGCCAGCTCACCTCCGGCGGATACATCGAGCCGCCGAGCACGAACGGCCGGGCGCGCCGCCGCGCCGGCTCGAGGAACAGCGCGTCGAGCGCCGCCTGGCGATCGCGCGACCAGGTGCCCAGGTACGAGCACGCCGCCGTCCACGCCGGCTCGGCCGCGACCGGCCGGTGCGAGGCCGGATCCACGCTGCCGTAGAGCGCCGCGACCCGCTGCGCGCCGAGCCGATCGCGCAGCAGCTCGATCGCGCGCCCGCCGGTGAAGCTCAGCACCAGGTCGAACCCGCCGAGCCCGCCGACCGGCAGGTACGGCACGTCCTCGCCCGCCGCGAGCCGGCACAGCGTCACCGGCGTGTCGAGGTCGTAGAACACCCGCGCCCGCGCACGCGACGCGAGCACCAGGTCCGAGGCCTCGCGGCCGTGGGGGCAGTACGACGTCACGATCGCCGCGTCCGCGCTGTCGACCGCGTCGCGCGCTCGCTCGCGGATGTCGTCCCAGCTCGCGTACAGCTCGAGCCGGGCCCGCCCGGGGAGCACCGGCAGATCGCGGTGCTCCCGGTAGTACGGCGTGTCGTGCTCGAAGAACACCACGTCGTGGCGCGCGGCGTCGAGCGCGGAGATCAAGCCCCGCCAGACCGTCGCGTGGCCGTTGCCCCACGCCGAGCTGACGGAGAGCCCGAAGATCACGATGCGCATGATTGTCTCCTCGCGATGCGTTGATCGGACGTGCCTTGGGGACGAGCGCCGGGTATCGAACCCGGATGAGGGTAGGCCAGCGGTTGGAGATCGAGGTCGTCGGGCACCCCGTCGAGGCGCTCGCCGCGGAGTTTCCAACGATCGGGTTCCGCCGCGCGCGGGGCGGCGGGGATCCGCTGACCGCCGCGCGCTGGCTCGCAGACGACTTCGACTTCTGGCGGTTCGATCGCGAGCTCGACGACCGGGTCGCGGGCGGCCGGCCGCTCGCCGTCGCCGCGCCGCCCGCGATCGTCCGCCAGATCGCGGTGCGCGCCCAGCGCGTCGCCCCGCGCAGCGCCACCGCCGGCCCGTGGTTCGCGCGTGTGCGAGACGCGCACCGCGCGCTCCACGATCTGACCAAGCCGCTGGTGGTCGCCGATCTCGATCACGCGATCGATGCCTGGCAGTGGACGCTGCGCCTCGATCCACGCGCGCCCGCCGCGCTCCAGCTCGCCGCGCTGCTCCACGACGTCGAGCGGCTGGTCGCCGAGCCCGACGCGCGGATCGAGCACCGCGCCGCCGATTACCAGGCGTTCAAGGATGCCCACGCCGCCGCCGGCGCCCGGCTCGCCGGCGAGCTGTTCGCGCGCACCGGCGTGCCCGCGGCCATCGCGCGCGAGGCGGTCGCGCTGATCGCCGTGCACGAGCGCGCCGCCGCGGCGCCCGCGATCACCGCGCTCAACGACGCCGACGCGCTGTCGTTCTTCTCGCTCAACAGCGCCGGCTACCTGCGCTACTTCGGCCCGGCGCAGACCGCGCGCAAGGTCGCGTACACGCTCGGACGGATGTCCGCCGCGGCGCGCGCGCAGCTCGCCGCGCTGCGCGTGCCCGCCCCGGTTCGCGAGGAGATCGCGCGCCATCTCGATCACCGCGCGTAGCGGCGGGTCATCTCGGCGCAGAACGCGGCGAACGCATGTGGATCGCGCGGTGGGCTGGTGTAGTGCGGCTCGATCCCCTGATCCTCCGGCGTGAAGCAGAACGTCACCGTGACCTCGAAGTCCTCGAGCGCTTGCATCTGGCGATCGAACCACGCCTCGCGGCCCGGCCGGGCATAGTCCGACCACGAAAGCCCGGTGCGCAGGTAGCGCACCCGCATCTGCTTGAGCCAGCGCACCGCGTCTTCGAGCCGGTGGTCCTCGAAGTGGAACCACTGGCACACCCCGAGCTCCGGCGTCAGCTCGGCGAGCTTGCGCGCGGCCGGCTTCGCGGTGCCGTCCTCGCGGATCACCCCCATGTAGAAGTGGCGGTAGTACGACGAGCCCTCCGCCTCGCGGTGCCGCGTGGTCGCCGGCCACGCCTTCGGCAGATCGAGCAGGCTGTACCAGTGGACCCGCGGCGCGCGGCCGAGCAGCAGCGACGCCGTGCGCGTCATCGCGGCGTCCTGCACCCACTCGGCGCCGAACGTCGAGACGCCGACCTCGGTGATCCACACCGGCAGCGAGGTCACCGCCTCGATCTCGGCCAGCCGCTGCGGCCACTCCTCGAGCTGCCAGTGGTTCCAGTCGAGCGGGAACCCGTGCACCGCCACCGCCTCGACGTGATCGAGCACGCCCTGATCCGCCATGTTGGTGATGAACGCCGGATCGATCGGCGAGATCCCGCCGAGCACGCGGGTCAACGTCGGATGCTCGGCGCGGATCGCTTGCGCGGCGAGCGTCGCCATCTCGGCGAACCGCCGCCACCCCGGGTCGAGCTGGAAGTCCCAGTGAGACTTGTTGTTCGGCTCGTTCCACAGCATCACGGCCTCGATCATCGGAATCGCTCCTCGGTGGCGGACTCCACCGCGCGGCGCGGCGCGCGGCGGCACAGGTAGACCTCGTCGGCCGGCCGCGCATCGATCACGAACCCCGCGCTGCGCAGCATCGCCTCGACCCCGGCGCGGTTCGGGATCCACCAGTTGGTCCAGTCGCCAGCGTAGCTGTGCTCGACGAAGTACATCGCCGGGTGGCCCGGGCGGTCGAACGCCGAGGCGTCCTCGAACCGGTAGTCCGGCGCGACCGGCGGCACCGCCGCGGGGCCACGCAGCATCGACTGGAACAGCAGCTCGCCGCCGACCACGTGATCGTACAGCCGGTCGAGCGCGAGCAGGGGGTGGCGCAGGTGGTACTGCACCCCCATGAACATCACGAATTCGAACCGCTCGCCGAGCTCGGCGACCCGGTAGACGTCGAGGCAGCGCAGGTCGATGTCGTGGCCGAGCACCTCGGCCGCCAGCCGCGCCTGGGCCAGGTAGCGCTCGTCGCTGTCGATCGCGACCACGCGGGCCGCGCCGCGCCGCTTCATCTCGAACGCGTAGAACCCGGCGTTGCAGCCGATGTCGAGCACCGTCTTGCCGGTGAGCCGCTCCGGCAGCGCCGCGGCGAACCGCTCGAACTTGATCCGCGGGTAGTCGCCCAGGAAGTGCTCCGGGGCGGTCTGCACGCCGTCGAGCACGAGGTTGTGGAACCACGGCCCCAGGGCGCGGATCCGCTGTTCGAGTGCCGTGGTCTGCATGTCAGCTCCTCGCGTAGCGCTCGAGATCGGCCGCGCGGTGGGCCGCCGTGTGCGCCGCGCGGACCCGCGCGCACGCCCGCGCGCCGAGCGAGGCGCCC
>JBQCJR010000302.1:0-7062 GCA_051952595.1 Kofleriaceae bacterium | reverse complement strand
TCTGGTGGGCATCGCTCCCGGCGGTCGCCGCGATCCGCCGGCCCTCGCCGAGCAGGGTGTTCCACGTGTCGATCGCCGGCTGGTTCGGCGCGAGGAACGCGAGCATCGCGAGATCCGGCTCGGGGTGGCCGGGGTTGGTATCGGCGAACTCGGCGGCAGCGGCGAGCGCCGCGGTGGGCGGCAGGCCGAGATAGTCGCGCCGGATATCGGGATCGATGTTGGCGTGCAGGTTGTAGACCTCGATCCCCTCGGGCTCGACCTCGCGCAGCAGCTCGAGCGTCTTGCTCTCGGTGTGCGCGATCCAGGTGAGCCCGCCCGCCGCGCGGAACGCCGCGGCCGCTGCGGCGTCGGTGGCGTTGTACGTATCGTGGCGCTGCTGGATGTCGCCCTCGACGTGGCGATCGAGCATCACCGGCATCAGCTCGTTCTCGCCGCCGACGGTGAACGCGACCTGGTGCCCGTCGTCGCAGATCATCCGCGAGGCGATCTGCTGACCGCTCGGATCGCGGATCGGCTGATCCGCGCCGCGCATGCTGAACAGCGTGGTGAAGTCCTCGTCGGCCATCGACGCGTCGTGATCGGTGAGCGCGGCGAAGTCGATCCGGGTCTTGCACAGCGCGGCGCGCAGGTCGGCGAGGCACGGCTCGTTGGGCGCGCCGCGGTCATCGCGGGGCATGCCGTCGCACGCGTCGTGCGAGTACGGCGAATGCAAATGCACGATGCCGCGCGCCGGTACGAGGCCGCGCCCGCTGGCCAGCTCGCGGGCATCGGGCAACGTCTTGTCCCACGGCGGCGGGGCGGGCGGCCCGGAAGGATCGCTGCACGCAGATACCAGGAGCACTCCGAGAATCCAGTCCCTCACGCGGCGACTGTACTGTGAGCGTGGAGCGCGCTACAACGCGCGCGAGATGCGCACCCGGATCGAGCGTAGTTACAGATTCGAGGCGGCGCACTTTCTGCCGAAGGTGCCCGCTGGCCACAAGTGCGCCCGGATGCACGGGCACAGCTATCACATCGAGCTGGTGATCGAGGGAGAGATCGATCCGGAGCTCGGATGGGTCATGGACTTCGGCGATCTCGACGCGCACGCGGTGCCGCTGGTGGACCGGCTCGATCACCGGATCCTCAACGAGATCGAGGGGCTCGCCAATCCGACCAGCGAGCTGCTCGCGGTCTGGTGGTGGCGCGCGCTCGCGCCCCGCGTGCCGGGGCTGGTCGAGGTGGTGGTGTCGGAGACGCCGTCCTCGCGTTGCGTCTATCGCGGAGACTGACTCTCGCTGTAGGCTACCGCCCGTGAGGGCTGTTGCGCTGATCGCGTTGCTCGGGGCATGCGCGTTCGATGGAGCGCCCCTGCCGGGGGCGTCGCCGGACAGTCCGCGGCCGGTCGACGCCGCCGATCCGATCGATGGCGGTTCGCCCGATGGGCAACCCGATGCACCGCCCGATGCGGCGTGTCCCGACGGCGACAACGACCAGGACGGGGTGTGCAACGGCGTCGACGACTGGCCGTGTGGCGCCAAGCCGCCAGACCCGGGCGATCCGATGTCCGACGCGAACGGCGGTCGGTCGTGGGGCGCCTCGGTGATCCTGATCGGCGACAACCGCCGGTTGGTGACCACGCCCGGTGCGGCGATCGGCTTCTCGTTCGGATACTCGGTCAAGGTCGATTGCCCGGGGAGCCAGAGCAACCGGTGTCGGGCGCAGCTCGAGATCGGGTTCGACACCACGCGGCGCGGCTGCTTGTTCGACAACGACGTGTTCGACGACATCACGTTCCGCAGCGTGGCGGTCAGCAGCATCGCGGCGCCGGCCTTGCCGGGCGTCTACGAGCTGAAGCTCAACGCGGGCGTTCGGTCGTCGTGTGGGAACAGCCAGGACTGGTTCGGGGCGCCGCCGGGGGCGGATTCGACGATCGCGATCGTGTGCGTTCCGCCGTGAACGGGAACCTGCGCGTCCTCACCCTCAACCTGTGGGGCACCGAGCCGCCGCTCGAGCGCCGGCTCGACCTCGCGATCCGCCAGCTGCGCGCGCTCGCGCCGGACGTGATCTGCCTCCAGGAGGTGCGCCCGCTCGACGGCAAGGGCGGCCAGACGACCGCCGAGGTGATCGCGAGCGCGCTCGGCCTGCAGGCGCACTACGCGGTCGCGGTGGAGTGGGAGGACGGCGCGCACGGGTTCCTGCCGGCGGGGCAGGAGGGGCTGGCGGTGCTCGCGCGCGAGATCGTCGACGCGGAGGTGTTCGCGCTGCCGGAGCCGCGCCCGGCCGACGCGCGGATCCTGCTCTCGGCGCAGGTCGCGAGCGAGGGGGGCCCGATCTGGGTCCACACCACGCACCTCCACTACCGGCTCGACGACGGGGTCGCGCGCGAGCACCAGGTGCTCGCGGTGGACGAGGTGGTGCGCGCGCGCCGCGGCAACACGGATCCACCGCAGATCCTGTGCGGCGATATGAACGCGACGGCGGACAGCGACGAGATGCGGTTCCTGCGTGGGCTCACCACCCTGGGCGGACGGCGCACCCATTTCCAGGACGCGTGGCTGCGGCTGCACCGCGAGCCGGGCCCGGGTGATGGCCCCGAGCGCGGCATCACGTGGTCGAGCGAGAACCGGTTCACCCGGCCGCTGCGCTCGCTCGATATCGATCGCCGGATCGACTACGTCTACGTCACCAGCCGCAAGCGCGACGGCCGCGGCACGGTCCACGACTGCCGCGTGGTGCTCGCCGAGCGCGAGGGGCAGGGCGAGCAGGAGATCTGCGCGAGCGACCACTACGGGGTGCTCGCGGACGTGCAGGTCGTTCCGAGCTAGCTCACTTCGGCAGCGCGGCCTCGATCGCGGCGACCACGGTCGGATCGTCGGGCGTGGTCTTCGGCGAGAACCGCCAGATCTGATTGCCGTCGGCGGACACCACGAACTTCTCGAAGTTCCAGCGGATGTCGCCGGTGTGACCGGAGGTGTCGGAGAGCGGCGCGAGCGTCTTGTAGATCTCGTGGCGACCGGGGCCGTTGACCTCGATCTTCTCCGTCATGGGGAACGTCACGCCGTAGGTGGTCGAGCAGAACTCCTGGATCTGCTCGGCGGTGCCGGGCTCCTGGCCGGCGAACTGGTTGCACGGGAAGCCGATCACCGTGAACCCCTTGGCCTCGTACTTCTTCTGGAGCGCCTCGAGCGTCTCGTACTGCGGAGTGAGGCCACACTTCGAGGCGACGTTGACCAGCAGCAGGGCCTTGCCCTTGTAGTCGGCGAGCTTGGTGTCCTTGCCTTGCAGCGTCTTGATCGGGGCGTTCCACATCGCGTCGAGCTCCTTGGTGGGGTTGGCCTGGGGCGTGGTCGGCGGGGTGACCGGCGCGGTCGCAGGCGTGGTCGCGGTCGCGGGCGCCGGTGCGGGTGCGGTCTCGCGCGCGGGGGCCGCCGCCTTGTCCTTCGAGCAGCCGGTCAGGCCGAGGGCGATCAGGGCGAGGGCGAGCTTCCGCATGAGCGCGACGGTACAATAGGAAGCACGCGCCGCACAGCTCCTGCTATACGTCCGTCCCCATGCGCCACATCTACGCCGACTTCGTCGATCGGGTCGCCAAGCCGATGCGCTATCTCGGTGGCGAGTACCAGTCCGTGGTCAAGGCCGATCCGGCGATCCGCGCGCGGGTGTGTCTCGCGTTCCCGGATGTCTACGACATCGGGATGTCCCACCTCGGGACCAAGATCCTCTACTCGCTGCTCAACAAGCATCCGGAGATCGCGTGCGAGCGCGCGTTCACGCCGTGGCTCGACATGGAGAGCGAGCTGCGCACGCGGGGGCTGCCGCTGGTCTCGCTCGAGTCGCAGCGCGCGCTCTCGGAGTTCGACGTCGTCGGGATCTCGCTCCAGTACGAGCTGACGTTCACCAACGTGCTGACGATGCTCGAGCTGGGCGGCCTGCCGCTCCGCGCGGCGGATCGCGCGCCCGATGCGTCGCTGGTGCTGGTGGGCGGCCCGACGGCCTCGCATCCGGAGCCGATCGCGGCGTTCATCGATGCGGCGTTCATCGGCGAGGCCGAGGAGCTGCTGCCTTCGATGGTGCTGGCGTGGGCGGCGATGCGCGCGCAGATCCGCGCGCGCGAGCGCAGCCGCGCCGACGCGCTGGCCGAGCTGGCGTCGCGGTTCCCGCTCTACGTGCCTTCGCTGTACGCGACCGAGCGCGACGAGGCGACCGGCATGGTGGTGGTCGGCGCGCCGCTCGATCCGCGGGTCCCCGCGCGGGTCGGCCGCGCGATGGTCGCCGACCTCGAGCGCTATCCGTTCCCGAGCGACGCGCCGGTGCCGTACGCCGAGGCGGTGTTCGAGCGCGCTTCGGTCGAGATCGCGCGCGGCTGCACCGAGGGCTGCCGGTTCTGCCAGGCGGGCATGATCTATCGCCCGGTGCGCGAGCGGTCGCCGGCGTCGATCGCGGCGGCGCTCATCGGCGGCGTCGAGCGCGCGGGCTACGAGGAGACCGGCCTGACCTGCCTGTCGACGGCGGACTTCTCGAGCATCACGCCGCTGGTCAAGCAGCTGGCGGGCGAGCTGCGCAAGCGCGGGGTCTCGATGTCGGTGGCGTCGCTGCGCGCGTACGGGCTGAACGAGGACCTGCTCGACGAGCTCGCGCTGACCCGGATCAGCGGGCTGACGTTCGCGCCGGAGGCGGGGACCCAGCGCATGCGCGACGTGGTCAACAAGAACGTCACCGAGGCGCACGTCGAGGAGAGCGCGCGCCGGGTGTTCTCGCGCGGCTGGCACCGGCTCAAGCTCTACTTCATGATCGGCCTGCCGACGGAGGAGGACGCGGACGTGCGCGGCATCGTGCAGACCGGCCAGCGGATGCTCAACGTCGGCCGCGAGTACGTGGGCCGGCGCGCCGAGGTCACGGTCTCGGTCAGCTCGCACGTGCCGAAGCCGCACACCCCGCTGCAGTGGTGCGCGCAGGACAGCGAGGCGGAGATCCGGCGCAAGCAGGCGATCCTGCGCGGCACCGCGCACCGCGAGCCAGGGTTGCGGCTCAAGCACCACCACAGCGGGATCTCGTTCGTCGAGGGCGTGCTCGCGCGTGGCGATCGCCGGCTGGCGGACGTGATCGAGGCGGTGTGGCGCGCGGGCGCGCGGTTCGATGGCTGGGACGAGGTGTTCGAGCTCGACCGGTGGATCGATGCGCTCGCGGCGCACGGCGTGGATCTCGACGCGTACCTCGGCACGCGGCCGGTCACCGCGCGGCTGCCGTGGGATCACATCGACGTCGGCCTCGAGGATGGCTTCCTGCTCGGCGAGTACCGCAAGGCGCTCAAGGGCCGGGCGAGCCCGCCGTGCGGCAAGGTCGCCGGCACGCTGATCCACCACACCAACCTCGCCGAGGCCGAGCCGGATCGGCGCAAGCTGGTCTGCTACGACTGCGGCGTCGCGTGCGATCTGTCGAAGATGCGCGAGGACCGGCTGGTCGCGCTGCGCGCGCTCGGCGCCCACGAGCGCCCGGTCCGCGGGCTGCCGGTGGTGAGCGAAGGCGCGCCGGACCTCGATGTTTCGGAGCGCGGCGGCGGGTCGCCGGCCGAGCACGGCAACGCGGCGACGCGGCGCGACACCGAGCGCGCCGAGCGAGTGCGGCTCGCCGGCCACGTCGGCGCCGGCGCCCCGTACACCACGTACCGGATCCGGTTCGCCAAGGTCGGGCGGGCCGCGTTCCTCGGCCACCTCGATCTGGTGCGGCTGCTCGCGCGCAGCCTGCGCCGCGCCGATCTCTCGCTTGCGATGACCCGCGGGTTCTCGCCCAAGCCGCGGATCTCGTTCGGCCCGGCGCTGGGCCTCGGCATCCCGAGCCTCGGCGAGCTCGCCGACGTGGATCTCGAGCACGCGCCGCGCGGCAAGCGCACGTGGGAGGCCATCGAGGGCGACGAGCTCGTCGAGCTGACCGCCGACGAGGTGCGCGAGCGGCTCGCCGCGGTGTGCCCGCCCGGCATCGAGATCCAGGACTGCGCGATCGTGCGCCTCGCCGGCCACACCACGCTCGCGCGCGCCGGCACGCCGGACCCCGGGCTCGGCAAGCTGATCGACGCGGTCGATCTCGTGATCCGTCCGGCCCCCGACGGGATCGCGTACGACGACGCGCGGCTCGCGCGGATCGCCACCACGTTCCTCGCGCGCAGCGAGGCGCCGGTCGCCCGTGAGCACAAGGGCAAGACGATCGACGTGCGCGCGCTCGTCGAGGAGGTCGACGTGATCTCCGGCGACGCCGCGGCGCGGCTGTGCGGCGCGCTCGACTGGACCGAGGGCCCGCTGCTCCGCGCGCGGGTCCGCGCGACCGCCGAGGGCTCCGCCAAGCCCGCCGAGGTCGCCCGCGCGCTCGGCGTGTGGGGCCACGAGGATCCACGCGCGACCCACGCGATGGTCGCGCGCCTCGGCGTGGTCGCGCGCGGGTAGGGCGCAAGTCGCAGAGCCCTGTGGACATGACGCGCCTGTGACCTGCGCCGAGGTGGCGCCAGGTTGCGCGGTGGTTCGCAGCTCACAGGGCGCTTGGACAACCGTCGGCCCTGGCAGGCCGACGGTTGCCCACATGCCCACAGGGCCTGCTGCTACCAGGGGAGGCCTTCGGTGGGGACGGGAGAAGAGGAAGATCTGGGAGGGCGGGGAGGTCGCGCTTGATGTCCGGTTTTCGGACGATGTGTCCGAAGTTCGGACGAGTGGTCCGATCTGTTCGAGTGTCAGAGGGTCGTGTTATCGATATCGGCGAAATCAACGAATCGCCGACGGAGCGTGGCATGCGGCAGGTGCAGCAGGAGCTGCGGTTCAAGCAGCGCGGTGGCAAGCGGTCAGGTGCGGGTCGTCCTCCGAAGGGCGCTCGATCGAGTCAGCGGCACAAGCGGCGGCCCGAGCACGTCGCGCGCTATCCCGTGCATGTGACGATCCGCGTGGCCGCGGACGTCAGCCGCCTGCGCACGAACGAGATGTTCCGTGCGTTCCGCGATGCGACGATCGTGACCGCGCGGCGGTCGGACTTCCGGATCGTGCACCTGAGCATTCAGGGCAACCACGTGCACCTGATCGCCGAGGCCGAGCACAAGCT
>JBQCJR010000301.1:0-4864 GCA_051952595.1 Kofleriaceae bacterium | reverse complement strand
CGTCGAGCTCGACGACGTCGATGTACCGCGCGAAGCCGCGCACGGTCTCGCGGTGGCGGGTGTGGACGGTGGTGAGCCGGGGCGCGGCGGCGAGCACCGCGCGGCACAGCTCGTCGGGCAGCGCGGCGTCGTTCCACGCCGCGATCGAGAGCCGGGTCAGCCACGGCCGCGGCCGGCGCGCCAGCTCGTCGAGCCCGTCGCGCACGCGCTCGGCGCCCCAGGTGGAGTAGCCGCGGACGTACGTGCCGAGCGGGCTGTCGAGCACGGCGGCGCTGCGGGCGCCGTCGCGCAGCTCGTGCACGAATCCGTGCTGGGCCATCGCGCCGATCCGCGCGGCGAGCCGGTCGCCGAGCCAGCGCGCGAGCAGCTCGCGGCGGCGGGCCTGCCAGGTCGCGAGCTCCACCGCCGCGGGCGAGGGCAGCAGGTCGTGCGCGATCAGCTCGCCGCGTGGATCGCCGTCCTCGATCAGCGCGTCGGCGTAGACCGCGAGCTCCTCGAAGCTCCAGTGCTGGAGCAGCGCGGCTTCGAGATCCTCGCGCGGCGGCATGCGGAGATCATGCAGGGGAGGAGGCGGGTGTGTCCACGGGAAGGTGCTCGGCGGCCGGCCGGTCGGGAGACTGCGCACGTGCGTCCGGGCTTTCCATGCGGCCCACCGGCGGTAGACCGGACCCATGGAGATCAGACCCGCAGCCGCCGTGATCCCGAAGCAGACGGACCACCTCGAGAAGGGCAGGTACGGTCCGATCTTCCCGAAGACACCGGCGTGTTACGGATTCACGATCATCGCGAACGTCAAGCCGGGGACGGCCGAGACGATCCGCAGCTACGGCAACAAGCTGGCGCTGGCGCTCGAGAGCGATCCACAGCTGCTCGCGCCGCTCAAGCTCCACTACCTGCGGTGGGTGCTGTTCGACAACGACACCCGGTTCATGTACCAGGGCATCTTCGACACCGACTTCGACAAGTACACCGAGGACGCGGTCGCGCTGTTCCGAAAGGCAGGCGTCGACACGGTGTTCGAGAACCTCGAGGGGTTCCCGATGGACTGGAAGACCAACACGGCCGCGTTCATCAAGTTCGTCCGCGATCACCAGTGCAATAGCTTCCTCGAGTACGGCGAATATCCGTATTCGTCGAGCGACGAGATCAAGAAGGCATTGAAGATCAAAGCGGCGCTGTCCGAGATGCTCGAGCAGATGCAGTAGGAGAGGCGCGATGGGCGAGGTCAGGAGTGCGCGGACCTACAATCAGGATCACGTCGCGAGGAAGTACGAGAAGGGCCGCCGGCGCGTCAGCGTGTACGTCGCGTGGAGCTATCCCGGCGAAGCCAACCGGGACGTGACCGAGCTGGATAACCGATTCTCGACGATGACCGAGGTGCGTCGCGTGCTCTGGCCGGCCTACGAGGCTCCGGAGTGGTCGGATCCGATGAGGTTCCAGCAGGGCATCGCGGGATCGCTGGAGCTGTTCTTCTGGGCCTGGGTGAGATTCCAGCGATTGGTCGGCGAGGCCACGGGGTACGTGGTCCCGATGTTCCAGCGCATCGATCAGGCGGGCTTTCGCCTGCCGCTCGACGAGCGGGTGCTGGGCGACGCCGACACGCTGCTGGTGTTCGGGCTCGATCACATGGCCACCGAGCAGGAGGCGCCACCCGAGGAGATCGAGGCGGTGCGCCAGTTCCTCGCGCGCGAGGGCAGCTGCCTGGTGATCGGCCCGCACCACGATGTCGGCCACTCGCCGGACCTGAACGAGCGCGAGATCGAGTATCGCCACCACGGCGACGCGCTGGTGCCGCGCCAGCAGCGGTTCGGTGGCTACACGCGCTCGCTGCTGCGCGGGCTCGGCATCCCCGTCGAGAACCGCTACGGGCTGCGCCCCGCGGTGGTCCCGGGGACGAACCGGATCGCCCCGCTCTCGATCGCGCAGGATCTGGATCGGCGCGGCTGGCTCGCGGGCGTCCAGACGTTCAACTTCCACCTGCACCTACCGCACTACGCGGTGACCACCGAGGACGCGAGCTCCGTGCACGTGCTGGCCCGCCAGCCGATCGATCTCGCGAGGCCCCATCCGTTCACCGAGGCGGGGCATCGCGAATTCAACGCGCTGGTCTGGATGCCACCCGAGGGCAACCGGGGCGGCGACGTGCTGGTGGCGGACTCCACGGTGTTCAGCACGCTGTTCGGCGTCGACGAGAGCCTGGAGCGATTCTGGCGAAACCTCGCGACCGCCCGGTAGTCCGCGCCATGGCCCGCGACGGAGAGATCGAGCTGGAGCTGGAGGACATCCAGAGCGGGGTGCTGCGCCCACGTCCTTCACCGTACGCCGCGACCTATCTGGTGTTCCGGATCGACGACCCGCGCGCGGGCCGCGAGCTGATGCGACGGTTGAGCACGGTGGTGGCCACGTGTGCGCAGCCGACGAGCCCGGCGGGCGAGGCGTGGGTAAGCGTGTCGCTGACCTACCGCGGCCTCGCGATCCTGGGCGTCCCGCAGGCGTCGCTCGATAGCTTCGCGTGGGAGTTCCGCCAGGGCATGGCGGCACGCGCGAAGGTGCTCGGCGACACGGGCGAGAGCAGCCCCGAGCGCTGGGAGCGACCGCTCGGGACGTCCGACGTGCACGTGATCGTGACGGCGCTCGCACCGGATCGCGATCGGCTGGAGGCGGCGGTCGCGCGCGCCCGCCCGGCCTATGAGTCGCTGCCCGGGATCGAGGTCATCTGGCGCCAGAACTGCCACGCGCTCTCCACCGAGCGAGAGCCGTTCGGGTTCCGCGATGGAATCAGCCACCCGGCGGTCCGGGGCAGCGGGATTCCGGGCACGAACCCCCACGACGTGCCGCTCGAGCCTGGCGAGCTCGTGCTCGGGTACCCCGACGAGATGGACGCCGCGCCGCCGCTGCCGTGGCCGGACGTGCTCGGGCGCAACGGCACCTACGTGGCGTTTCGCAAGCTGCATCAGCGCGTCGCGGCGTTCCGCGCGTACCTGAAGGCGAACGCGTCGAGCCCCGCCGAGGAGGAGCGGATCGCCGCGAAGATGATGGGGCGATGGCGCAGCGGCGCTCCGCTCGCCCGCTGCCCGGTGCACGACGATCCAGCGCTGGGGGCGGATCCGCGGCGCAACAACGACTTTTGCTATGGCGACGACGCGATCGGATACAAGACGCCCCCGGGCTGCCACGCGCGCCGGGCGAACCCACGCGACGCGGCGGTGGCCGGGATCGTTCGGCTCCATCGCATGATCCGGCGTGGCACGGCGTATGGCCCCGAGCTCCCGGAGGGTATTCTCGAGGACGACGGCGCGGACCGCGGTCTGATGTTCGCCTTCATCGGCGCCCACCTCGGGCGACAGTTCGAGTTCGTCCAGTCGGAGTGGATCAATGGCGGCGAGTTCCTCGGGCTCGGCGACGCGCGCGATCCGCTCACCGGCGCGAACGACGGCACCGGCTCGTTCTCGATCCCTCAGCGACCGATCCCGAAGCGGCTCCATGGTTTGTCGCGCTTCGTGATCACGCGTGGTGGCGAGTACGGCTTCATGCCCGGAGTGCGCGCCTTGCGCTGGCTCGCGGACCTGTCCTAGGTGCGTCCGGAGCACGCAAGTGCCCGGTTTTATGGCGCTCGAAAAAATGGCGCCGGTCATGTCGAGCGCCCGCGATCGGCTACGACATAGGGGCATGCAGAACCATGTCTCGACCTTCCTCTGGTTTGAATCCGGTGCCGAGCAGGCCGCCCAGCTGTACTGCTCGATCTTCCCGAGCTCGAAGATCACCGCGACGTCGCCGATGAGCACCAGCTTCGAGATCGATGGTCAGCGCTTCATCGCGCTCAACGGCGGCCCGCACTACAAGCTCACTCCGGCGGTCTCGCTGTTCGTGTCGTGCAACACGCAGGCGGAGGTCGACGCGCTGTGGGACCGGTTCCTCGCCGAGGGCGGCACCGAGTCGAAGTGCGGGTGGCTCGTCGACAAGTTCGGGCTGTCCTGGCAGATCATCCCCAAGCAGCTGCTCGAGCTGATGAACGATCCGGATCCGGAGAAGGCGAACCGCGTGGTGCAGTGCATGCTCGGGATGCAGAAGATCGACATCGCGGCGCTGCAGCGCGCGCATGCCGGGCGTTAGTCGCAGAGCGCTGTGGACATGACGCGCCTGTGACCTGCGACGAGATGGCGCCAGGGTGCGCGGTGGTTCGCAGCTCGCCAGGCGCTTGGACAACCGTCGGCCCTGGCAGGCCGACGGTTGACCACATGCCCACAGCGCCTGCTACTACCGGGGAGATTTTCGGTTCGAGGGGAGAAGAGGAAGATCGGGAATCGCTAGGACGGCGGACCCGGCGTCTCGTGGATCGAGATCGCTGGGTAGTGGCGCGACCAGCCGGTCGCGAGCAGCCAGGTGCGAGGGGGCGAGACGAGGAGGGGCTGGTAGGTGGCGGGCGGGACGAAGCGGGCGCCATCGAGCTCTCGCCAGGACGGGAACGAGATCGCCGACGAGAACGGGTCGATCTGCCAGGTGCGCGTGTGCGCCGCTCGATCTTCGCGGTGGCGCCGCCAGTTGTTGAGAACGTAGGCCAGGCAGTGACGCACGGCGCGGGGCGAGGTCAGCGGGCGCGCGTGGTAGTGGTCGGGGAACACCGCGCCGCGGTGGCCAGTGACCGCATTGATGTGCTTCGCCGCGGAGATCTCGAATCCCTGCATGCCACGCGCGAGCGCGCGCTTGTGCTCGGCCTCGGCGATCAGGTGCACGTGGTTGCCCTGAATGCTCATGTGCACGATGCGAAAGTCCGATCGTCGCGCGGTCACGATCGTCGCCGCGCGGAACGCCGCGAACACCTCCGGAGTGCGCAGGCGCGTGACGTCCTCGGCGACGCGGATCG
>JBQCJR010000300.1:0-2640 GCA_051952595.1 Kofleriaceae bacterium | reverse complement strand
TGGAACCTTGAACCCGACCGACCAGATCACCACCGCGCCCTCGCTCCCGGGCGAATCGCCGCTCGAGCGCGGAACGCCGGTCGGCCGCTACCTCGTGCTGCAGCTGCTCGGCGCCGGCGGGATGGGCTTCGTCTACGAAGCGGTCGACCCCGAGCTCCACCGGAAGGTCGCGCTCAAGCTCCTGCGCGCCGGCTCGCGAAACGAAGAGGCGCGCGCCCGGCTCTTGCGCGAGGCCCAGGCGATGGCCCGGCTGTCGCACCCGAACATCGTGCCGATCTACGACGCCGGCCGCAG
This sequence comes from Kofleriaceae bacterium, assembly GCA_051952595.1. Taxonomy (GTDB): domain Bacteria; phylum Myxococcota_A; class Polyangia; order Haliangiales; family Haliangiaceae; genus JABFXX01. The sequence continues at coordinate 2,346 of JBQCJR010000300.1, read as the reverse complement.
CGGCGACGTGATGTTCATCGCGATGCAGCGGATCGATGGCGCGTCGCTGCGCGAGCACCTCGCGATCGCGCGTCCGTCGCAGGCCGCGCGGCTCCGCTTGATGCGCGCGGCCGGGCGCGGGCTCGCCGCGGCGCACGACGCCGGGATCGTGCACCGCGATCTCAAGCCCGACAACATCCTGGTCGATCGCGCCGGCCACGCGCTGGTCGGCGACTTCGGACTCGCGCGGGTCCCGGAGCTCGACGACGCGCCCGAGACCGACGGCGCCCAGCGCGCCAGCACCAACCACGCCGCGGCCTCGGCCGATGGCGCCTGGCGCACCGCACACGGCACGATCCTCGGCACGCGGGCGTACATGGCGCCCGAAGTGGCGCGCGGCGAGCGCGGCGACGCGCGCTCGGACCAGTACAGCTTCGCGGTCACGCTCGCCGAGGTGCTGGGCGTACGCCCGGACATCCCGGACAAGCCCCCGGCGCTCGATGTGCTGCCGCGCCGGATCCGGACGATCGTCCAGCGCGCGATGTCCGCCGATCCGCGGCGCCGGTTCCCGTCGATGGCGGCGCTGCTCGCCGCGCTCGAGCCGCGGATCACCCCGGCGCGCGCCGCGATCGCCGCGGGCGCGCTCGCCGGTGCCGCGGGCCTCGCGATCGCGGCGTGGCCATCCGCCGGCGCGGCGGATCCGGTCGATCCGGTCGCGGCGTGCCGCCGCGCGGCCGGCGAGCACCTCGCCCGCGCGTGGAGCCCGGGGATCCGCCACGAGGTCGAGGCGCACCTCGCGGGGCTCCGCGCGCCGGGATCCGCCGAGGTCAGCCGGCAGATCCTCGGCCGCGTCGACCAGTACGCGAACGACTGGCTCGCGATGCGGCGCGATGCCTGCGAGGCCACGCGCAGCCGAGGCGAGCAGACCGCGGCGGTGCTCGATCTGCGGATCAGCTGCCTCGACGCGCGGCTGGTCGAGCTCGGAGTGGTCCGCCGGACCCTCGGCGAGCTGCCCGCGCGCGAGCTCGCCAGCGCGCCCGGTCTCGGCGAGCTGCTCGGCGACCTCGCGTCGTGCGCCGACGTGCCCGGCCTCGCGCGGCAGGCGCCGGTGGATCTGGTGAGCGCGGGGATCGCGCGCGCGATCGAGCGCGAGCTGGTGGAGGCGAACGCCACGATCCTGCGCGGCCGGATCGCCGCGGCCACCGCCGGCCCCGGGCCCGGTCCGCTCGCGTACCTGGCCGCCGAGCAGACCGCGCGCCGCGCGATCGAGGCCGCCCGCACCGCGCGGCTGCCGGCGGTCGAGGCCCACGCGCTGCGCACCGAGGCGAACCTGCGCGCCCGCCGCGGCGGCTCCGGCGATCCGGCCGGCTACCACCAGTCGCTCGCGATTGGCGACCGGCTCGCCGACCCGGCGATCCGAGTCGACGCGCTGCTCGGCCTGCTGTCGGGTGCGGCCATCGATCGCACGCGCGCCGGCGAGGCGCCGCTGCTCGAGAGCCTGATCGAGACCGCGCTCGGCGAGCTGCCCGGCCCGCAGCACGCGCGCCGCGCCCGGCTCGCCACCAGCCTCGCGGAGCTGTACGAGCGCCGCGGCGAGCGCGCGCCTGCCGCCGAGCACGCGCGCGCGGCGGTGCAGCACTACGACCAGGATCCCGGGCGGCTGCGCGGCGAGCCGCACGGCCTCAACGCCCGCCGCAACCTCGCGCGGCTGCTGATCGAGCAGCACCGCCTCGACGAGGCGCGCGAGATCCACGGCCAGGCGCTCGACGCGATCCGCGCGACTTACGGCGCGCAGCACCCGCTGGTGGTCGCCGGGCTCGTCGAACAGGCCGTGCAGCTCGCGACCGCCGACCAGTGGCGCGAAGCCCTGGAGGTGCTCGATCAGGCGCTCGCGCTCGCCGAGGCCATCCACGGCCCGGATCACCCGCAGGTCGCCCAGGTGCTGCGCAAGCGCGGGTTCGTCGCGCTCGAGCACGAGCCCGCCACCGCCGAGCGAGCGTTCGCGCGCGCGCTCGCGATCCTCGAGCGCCTCCCCGGCCGCGGCGACGCGCTCGGCGGCCTGCTGGTCGGGCGCGGCGAGGCGGAGCTCGCGATCGGCAACGCCCGGGCCGCGGTCGCCAGCCTCGAGCGCGGCTTCGCGCTGTGGGCCGAGCACCGGATCGAGCCGCACCTCGCGCCCACCGCGCGGTTCGCGCTCGCCCGCGCGCTGTGGCAGACCGGCGGCGATCGCGCGCGCGCCCGCGCGCTCGCGACCCAGGCCCGCGACGAGTACCGCACCACCCAGGGCTCGTGGACGCCACACGTCGATCAGGTGGTCGGCGAGGTGACGGCGTGGCTCGAGTCCCACCGATGACCACGCGTCCCTTC
>JBQCJR010000299.1:0-5241 GCA_051952595.1 Kofleriaceae bacterium | reverse complement strand
CGCAAGCGAAGAGAGCGTGAGTTAGGCAAGAGGGTGTTGTTTGGTGGGGGTCCGTGGTTGGGGTTGCGTAGGTGGTGTGCGTGATCGTGGTGTCGGTCTGGGGGCTGATGCGGGCGGCGCTGCTGCGCGACGCGGTGCCCGACGTCGGCGCGCTGACCGCCGCGTACCTCGGGCTGACCGCGCGCCGGAACCTCGCGCCGGCGGTCGGCGGATCGGTCGCGATCGGCTATCTGATCGACGTGATCTCGGGCGCGCCACCGGGCCTCGCCGCGCTGGTCCTCGGGCTGACCTGCCTGGTCACCCGCGGCGCGCAGCAGCGGATCCTCGTGCGCGGCGCCGCGATGACGATCGGGTTCTCGGCGTTCGTCGCGGTGGTCGCCGGCCTGGTGATGCTGATCGTCCGCGTGGTGTTCGGCGCGTCGCGCGCGTCGTTTGGCCTCGAGCTGACCCACATCGGGATGGCCACGGTCGCGACCGCGCTGGTCGGCCCGCTGGTGTGGCGGATGTTCCGCCGGATCGACGCCACGTTCGCGCGCACCCACCGCGAGCGCGAGGCGGCGCTGGAGGGACTCGCGCCGTGATCGCCAACCCGGAGCAGGAGGTCTGATGCTGCTGCGATCCCAGACCGGCCCGGGCTCGGGCAATGGCCCCGCGCTCCCCGAGCTGCACCGCCGGCTCAAGTGGGTCGCGCTCGCCGGGCTCGCCGCGTTCGCGCTGCTCGGCGGCCGGCTGTGGCAGCTCCAGGTGATGCGCGGCGAGGGCTACTTCGAGCGCACGGTCTCGAACGTGGTCAAGGAGCGCTACCTGCCTTCGGTGCGCGGCAAGATCCTCGATCGCAAGGGCGTGCCGCTCGCCGACAACCGCCCGGCGTTCAACATCTACGTCACGCCGCGCCAGTTGACCCCGGAGACCCGCGCCGAGCTCGCGCAGCTGCTCGGCCTGTCCGACGACGAGACCGCCAAGCTCGACGAGCGGATCATGGTCGGGCTCAAGCGCGATCCGCGGCGGCCGATCGTCGTGCTCGAGGATCAGGGGCGGGATCGCGCCGCGCTCGTCGAGCAGGCGCTGTCGCGACTGCCCGGCGTGGAGGTCCACCACGAGCCGTACCGGTTCTATCCGCAGGGCGATCTCGCGGCGCACCTGATCGGCTACATGACCCAGATGACGGCCGCCGAGGCCGACAAGCTGACCAACCAGGGCTACGACCCCAGCGAGCTGGTCGGCCGCTATGGCCTCGAGTCGGCGTGGGAGAACTACCTGCGCGGCAAGAAGGGCATCGAGCGCTACGCGGTCGACGCGCGTGGCCAGCGGCTCGACGACAAGACCGCGGCGACGCTGATCCAGGGCGAGCGCGTGATCGGCGCGGTGCCCGGCGCGAACCTGGTGCTGACGATCGACGCCGAGCTGCAGAAGCTCGCCGAGAAGGCGGTCGCGCAGCAGCCCGCGTCGGCGGTCGTGATCGTCGAGGCCAAGACCGGCAAGCTGCGCGCCGTGGTCTCGAAGCCGTCGTTCGATCCAAACATCATGACCGGCCACCTGACCCGCGCCGAGGAGTTCCAGCTCAAGTCGGATCCGCGCAAGCCGTTCATCGACAAGGCGCTGCGCATGACCTATCCGCCGGGGTCGGTGTTCAAGTTCGTGACCGCGCTCGCCGCGCTCGAGGACAGCCAGGCCGCCGAGGACGAGCCGATCGTGTGCCACGGGTATTACGAGCTCTCGGGCACCACGTTCAAGTGCAACAGCACCCACGGCAAGCTCGACCTGATCGGCGCGATCCAGCACTCGTGCAACATCTACTTCTGGAAGCTCGCCGAGCGGATCGGCCTCGACCGGATCGCCGAGGTCGCGCGCAAGTTCGGGTTCGGCACGCCGACCAACCTCGGGCTCAACGGCGACGCCGGCGGCCGGATCCCGACCAAGGCGTGGTACGAGCAGCGCTCGCGCTACAAGGTCGGCTACGCGACCAACGCGGCGACCGGGCAGGGCGACGTGGAGGTCACGGTGCTGCAGACCGCGATGGCGTACGCGGCGCTCGCCAACGGCGGCACGCTGTTCGTCCCGCAGGTCGTCGAGCGCGTCGAGTCGAGCGACGGCCGGACGATCGTGTCGTACGAGCCCAAGGCGGCGCGCCAGGTCGACGTGCCCTCGGACGCGGTCGAGCTGTGGAAGCGAGGGATGTGGAAGGCGGCCAACGAGCGCGGCGGCACCGCGTTCGATCACGGCTACCTGTCGCTGGTCCCGGTGATGGGCAAGACCGGCACTGCCGAGATCCGCACCAAGGCGCGCAAGAAGGAGGAGGACCTGCGCGACGTCGAGGGCTACCAGCCGACGCGCTCGCACGCGTGGTTCGCCGGGTGGGCGCCCGCCGAGGATCCCGAGATCGTGATCGTCGTGCTGGTCGAGCACGGCGGCTCCGGCGGCCGCGTGGCGTGGCCGCTCGCCAAGCAGATCCTCGAGGGCTACTACACCAAGATCGATCCGATCGCCCCGCCGCCTCCCGAGCCGGGCCCGGTCGCCAAGGGGGCTCGACGATGAAGGGCACGGGTCTCGCACTTCCGCGCGCGACGATCGGCGTCAGCCGGTGGCGGCGGTTCCGCGCCGCGGTCGACTGGCCGCTGATCCTCACGGTGGTCGTGCTGTGTGCGATCGGCCTGCTCAACCTGTACTCGGCGACCCGCGGCACCCGCCACCACGGCAAGTTCGACGTCCAGGTCCAGTGGATGGTCGTCGGCGCGGTGGTGTTCGTGATCGCGACGGTGATCGACTATCGCACCCTGGTCCGCCTCGCGTGGTTCGGCCTCGGGGGCGCGATCTTGTTGCTGGTCGTCGTGCGCCTGCTCGGCGAGGGGGCGCACAGCAAGGGCAGCTATCGGTGGCTGAACGTGTTCGGCATGGGCATCCAGCCGTCCGAGCTCGCCAAGCTGATGGTGATCCTGACGCTCGCGCACATGTTCCAGGACGGCGAGCCTTCGCGCTACGCGATGAACACCCTGGGCCTGCGGGGGCTCGTGCTCGCGATCCCGATCGGCCTGATCGCGATCCAGCCCGACCTCGGCACGGCGACGCTGCTATCGCTGGTCGTGCTGTCGGTGGGCTTCCTCGCGATGCCGTCGGTGTGGCCGATGGTCCACGTGACGCTCGCCGGGCTGCTCGCGATCCCGATCCTGTGGGAGACGATGCACGACTACCAGAAGAACCGCGTGCTCGCGTTCCTCGATCCGAGCTCGGATCCCACGGGCAACGGCTGGCACACCCGGCAGTCGATCTTCGCGGTGGGCTCGGGGCGGATCTTCGGCAAGGGCTTCGGCGAGGGCACGCAGAACCAGTTCGACTTCCTGCCCGAGCACTGGACCGACTTCCCGTTCTCGGTGTGGGCCGAGGAGTGGGGCTTCCTCGGCTCGATGTTCCAGATCGCGGTGTTCGGCTTCCTCGTGGTGTGGATCCTGAACATCGCGCTCTCGGCGCGCGACCGGGTCGGCGCGGTGATCTGCGTCGGCGTCGCGGCGATGACGTTCTGGCACGTGGTGGTCAACATCGGCATGGTGCTCGGCGTCGCGCCGGTGGTCGGCGTGACGCTGCCGTTCGTCTCGTACGGCGGCAGCTCGCTGCTCGTGTTCTTCGCGGCGATGGGCTTCGTCGCGAACGTGTCGCTGCGCAAGCACGGCTACTGATCGGGCCGGCGCGCGCCGGATCAGCGCGCGGTGCGGCGGTGGATCAGCTCGCGGACCTCGGGCGGCGGCTCGTCGGCGGGCGCGCCCTCGGAGCCGGGGCGGACGAAGTCGAACAGCAGCACCGTGCGCGTCCGGTCCGAGTCGTTCCACGCCTCGTGGAGCGTCGTGTCGTCGAACACGAGGGCCTCGCCCTCGCGCCAGGCGCGGGTCTCGTCGCCGACCCGGAGCGCGCAGTCGGGCGGGACGATCAGGCCGAGGTGGGCGCGGTAGACCGTGGTCACCCAGCCGACGTGGGGCTGGATGCGCGTGCCGGGGGCGAGCCGCGAGAATCCCGCGGTGGAGAGGCCGGGCACCTCGGCGATCGCCGCGGCGGTGCGGGGGCACTGCGCGAGCGCGGCATCGATCGGCGCGCCGAACGCGATCAGCCCGAACACGCTCCAGCCCTGGCCGTACATCTCGCGCTGGACCCAGGGATCGAACGAGGTCTCGGGCAGGGCGAGGCACTCGTCGCGGATCTCGCGCCAGCGCGCCGCGAGGGGTGCGATGAAGCCGAACTGCTGTGGATCGATGAACATGGAGGCCCCGGATTGCGAGATGCGCGCAGGTAACGGCGAATGGCGTGATGCCATTTCACCCGACGTGGGCGCGAAGATAGATGTCAGTGATTCGAGCGAGTTGGAGCCTCGCGGAAGCAGGCCCATGGTGGGGGAGTGAACGGAACTGTGGCCGCACCCCCACCGGGGGCTCCTTACCATCGGCTGGCGCGGACCTCGTGGTACCGGTGGTGGCGCCCGCTGGTCGAGATCGGCCTGCTGGTGGTCTCGTTCTTCGTGCTCTCGAACCTGGTCGGCATGCTGGTCACGATCGCGAGCGGCGGGCCGGCGGGCTCCGTGGTGGATCGCGAGGGCGGCTGGGCGCTCGCGGCCGTGGGGATCGTGCTCGCGATGCTGATCCCGAGCGCGTGGATCGCCGCGCGCATGGCGGGCCGCCGGCCGGGCACGCTGTCGTCGGTGGAGGGCCGGTTGCGCTGGTCCTGGCTCGCGCGTTGCCTCGCGCTCGCGATCGGGCTCGGCCTGGCGCAGATCGCGATCTACCTGATCGCCACCGCGGTCGGCGCGGGGTGGAGCGAGGCGGTCGATGGCGTGGTGTGGCCGGGCTGGTCGCGGTTCCTGGGGCTGGCGGTGCTGATCGTGCTGATCATCCCGTTCCAGGCCGCGGGCGAGGAGTACGCGTTCCGCGGCACGCTGCTGCAGGGCGTGGGCGCGTGGGTCCGCCGGCCGTGGCTGGCGATCGCGGTGAGCACGCTGGTGTTCACGCTCGCCCACGGCACGGGGCTCCAGGCCTCGCTGGCGATCGCGGTGTTCGGCGCGATCGCGGGCTGGCTCGCGGTGCGCACCGGTGGGCTCGAGGCGGGGATCGGCCTGCACGTCGCGAACAACGTCGGGATCTTCCTGCTCGAGGCGGCGTCGGGCGGCGCGGACACCTGGTTCTCCACCCTGAACCAGGGCGTCACGGTGCCGGCGGCGATGATCGACGTCGCGACGATGCTGGTGTACGCGGCGATCGCCCT
>JBQCJR010000298.1:0-4498 GCA_051952595.1 Kofleriaceae bacterium | reverse complement strand
CGAGCGCGCGAGCTGGGCGACGGGGAGGGCGTCGAGGCCGGTGCCGAACACGAACAGGCACGGCGGCGGCAGCACCGGCTCGACCAGCACGTCGAGCGCGCCGCGCGCCGATGCGTACGAGCGGTGGCTCGGGGTGCCGCTCGCGATCGCCTCGCGCAGCGCTTCGGTGATCGCGCCGCGCACGAGCGGCGCCGGCGCATCGACCTCGTGCTCGAGCTCGCCGCCGTCCGCGATCGCGACCCGCGCGCCGATCCGCACGCCCGGATCCGTGGATCGGTACACCGTGGCGATCGCGCCGCGCCTCCGGGAGCGCAGGCAGCGCTCGGCGAACGCGAGCGCGTCGATCCGTCCGGGGGCCCCGATCCGCTCGAGCAGCACCTCCACCGCGCCGTCGCCGAGCCCGAGCGCCGCGCGCAGATCGAGATCGCCGGCGCCGGCGGGCTCGCCGTCGTAGGTCGCGAGCACCACGTCGCCGTCGCGCGTCCGCCACCACGCGTCGCTCGCGAAGTCGCCCTCGAGGCAGCCGCCGGTGATCGCGCCGGCGATCCAGCGAAACCGGGTCAACACCATGCGGGTGCCGGGCGGGCGATAGGCCGAGCCGCGCGCGCTCACGACGGTGGCGACCAGGTACGGCTCGCGCTGCTGGCGCAGCCGGGCCGCGGCTTCGACGATCGATCTCTCGGTCATGGAGTCCTCACGGGGAGCGAGTGCGCCAGTCGGTGCGTGGTAACGCCAACTGGCAATCGCCGAGCCACGGGCCGGGACTCCAGATCTCGCGGAGGACGACCGCGTCGAGATCGACATTCTCGACCATTGCGATCGAGCGGACCTCGGGAATGTCCGTGGAGGTGGGCGTCGCGGTCCCCCGCGCGCCGGTCGACCGCGGCGCGGGAGGAACGGTGGCAGCGCACGGTGTGCTCGTCGAGCGCGAGCCGCGCGGTGCTACAGCTTGATGCTGCGGATCCGGTTGTACGGTACGTTCTCGCCGCGCCCGCCATCCGCGACGAACGCCATCTTGCCGTCGGGCTCCACCGCGACGCCCTCGAGGCCGAACAGCTGCGCCGCGAGCCGGTCGTCGCTGTCGAGGAACCCGCCCTGGCCGTTGCCGGCGATCGTCTCCACTCCCGCGTTGGTGACCCGGCGCACCCGGAAGTTCTCGAGGTCGGTGACGAACAGGTCGCCGTTGTCGGCGACCGCGAGGCCCTCGGGCTTGTTGAACATCGCGTTGCCCGCCGCGCCGTCGGCGAACCCGGCCGAGCCGGTGCCCGCGAACGTCGACACGGTGCCGTCGAGCCCGATGATCCGCAGCCGGTGGTTGTCGAAGTCGGCGACCACCAGCTCGCTGCCGCGCACGACGATCCCGTACGGGGTCGAGAACCGCGCGCTGCTGCCGGCGGCGTCGACCATGCCCTTCTCGTCCCACTTGCCGGCGAGCAGCGCCACCGAGCCCGACGATGGATCGACCAGCTGGATCACGTGGTGGGTGTAGTCGGCGATCGCGATCTTGCCGCTGGGCATGAACGCGAGCCCGCGCGGCCGGCCGATCCCGACCGCGACCGGATCGGCGGTGCGTGCGTCCACGTCGACGCGCCAGATCGTGCCGGTCATCAACGAGTGCTGCCCGGTCGGATCTCGATCGGTCGAGACGTACAGCGTGCCGTCGGGCGCGAACGTCATGCCGAACGGGCGCTGGAACCCTTGTTGCGCGATCGTGGTCGCGGTGGCGCCGGTCTCCGGATCGACGACCCGGATCTTGCCGTTGTCGAAGTCGGCGACGTACAGCATGCCGTCGGGCCCGAACGCGACGTTGACCGGGTTGGAGAACCGCGCGGAGCCGCGCGATCCATCGATGTAGCCGGGCTCGGCGGCGCCCGAGAGCGTGCTCACGCCGTCGGTGAACGGCGGCGCATCATCGCCGCCTCCGTCGTCGTCGTCGCCATTGGGGCCGTTCGTGCCGCATCCGGCGGCGCCGAGGCCCACGAGGAGGAACAGTGCGAGGTTCTTGTTCTTCATGGGAGGCTCTCTGACAGGGGTTCGAGGGTGCGAAATAGCAAGACGCTTGCCGCCGCGGTAGTCGCCGGGCGGCGCGCGAGAATCCCCCACCGAGCTACGCGGCCCGGTCGTCCCCGTGGCGAGGGCGCCCGTCGGGTGCGCTCATCGAGGGCGCACGCCGCGCTCGAGCGTGATGCGCTGGCGCGGACTGATCAGCTTCATCGCCGCGAGGTGGTCGTGCAGCTGCGCCGGGGTCAGCCACGCGAGGTCCTGCGGGATCTCGGCGACCTCCACGTCGGGCCGGACCAGCGGCGCGTACGCCTTGCGCAGCGCGCCGAGCATCTTCGGGCTCGCGACCAGCACCAGGTGGCCATACGCGTGCTCGCGCACGATGCGGTCGACCTCGTCGACGATCGAGCGCGCGAACCGCGCGTCGAGCTCGGCGAGGTGGTCGGTGCGGTGGTCGTCGGCGGGGCCGTGCCCGCCGTGCTGGAAGTGATTCGGACGTCCGCTGCCCGGCCCGACCCCGGGCTTCTGGTACTGCACGTCCGAGAACATCCCGTGCGCCTGTCTCCCCGGGCTCACCAGATCGCGGAGCTCGCGCAGCGTCGGTCCGGTGTCCTCGTCCTGTTCGTACGTGTACAGCCGCGCGTGCGCAGCGTCGACGATCGCGATACAGGCTCGCTTCATGGTGCGATAGCGCTGCATCGTGCGTGCCCGTGCGCACGCTGTCCCCGTCGAGGACTTGGCCGATGGCGGAGGGCGCCTGCGCTCGGACGCCGCTGGCGCACCGCACATCTCGGAGCGCGGCACCCCGAGGCGGTGTGGCCGGGCTAGAACGCCGCGGTGAAGATCGGCAGCGCGCGCGTCGTCGCCACAGGATCGTCAGGCTCGCCGAACGTGCGCCGGAAGCCGTGCGCGACCACGAAGCCGAGCCCGACGATCGCACCCGCGTAGACCAGCCGCGCGGGCAGCCGCTTCCAGCCGGTCATGCACCACAGGTTCTCGGCCTTGACCACGTCGTTCTTGTCGCTGAACAGCACGACGTCCTTCGCGAAATCGACCCACAGCCCGGTCGCCACGACCGTGAGCGCGAGCTGCCCGTAGCGGTTGTCCGGCCAGGCCCCGGTGAACACCAGCCCGGCGAACCCGCCGAGCAGCGCCACGTCGGTGATCTTCGGAGCCAGGTAGAACAGCGCGCGATCGCGCTTGGTCCGGAGTCCGCGCACGTACGTCCAGCCGAAACGGAACTTGTCGGCGCGTGGATCGCGGCCCGGCGGGAACAGGTGCACGTCGAGCACCTCGGCGCCGACCAGCTTCGCGGCGAGCGCGTGGCTGCCCTCGTGTAGCGAGACGCCGAGCAGGTAGGTCGGCGGGATCAGCGCGAGCCCGGTGTACACCAGCGTGCGATCGCTCGGCTCGGCGCGGGCGGGCGAGGGGACCACGAGCGCGGAGATCGCGAGCAGCAGGGCCATCCACGTCGGGGCGCGCATGCTGCGAGGTTCGCACGGACCGCGACTGCTGTACGTTCCGCATATGCCACGCGGCAAGAACAAGAAGCCCCGGAAGGAGCGACGCGACAGCGATCGCCAGGCCCGCCAGAGCGCCGAGATGATCGCGGAGTTCGTCGAGCTCATGGCGTGCCCGCTCAACACCGCCAACGAGCTGGCCGAGACCGTCAGCGAGCACGAGGACGTCGCGCGCCGCGCGGCGAAGATCGCGTACGCCGCCGATCTCGTCCACGGAGGCCAGCCGGGCGAGCGCTCGGTCCAGCTCTCCGCACTGCTCGGCCCGCTGCGCGCCGAGCTCGAGCGGCACAGCGAGGCCCTCCAGCCGATGCTCGCGCGCCTGGTGGCGATCGCGGAGGACGCGTCCGACCACGACGACATCGATCACGAACAGGTGTTCGAGCGCCTCAAGCCGTGGCTCGAGGCCAACCTCGGCGACGCCCTCGAGGAGGCGCTAGAGAAGACGTGATTCGACCACGTAGCGCCGGTCCTGGTCGAAGAACAGCCGCTTGCGGCGCACGAACGCATCGACCAGCTGGGCCTCGCGCGCCTCGAGGTGGAGCGTTTCGGCGATCTGCGCGCTGCTCAGGCCGTCGACGCAGAGATCCCAGATCAGCGCCGCGTACTCGAGCGCAGCCGGCGAGCTCGCCTGGCCGATCTCGAGGAAGGGCCGCGCGAAGTCGAGGATCACCTCGTGGATCGGCGGCTGCGCGACTTCGGCGGCTGCGGACATGGCCACCGTTCTAGACGGCCGGTCTGACAGGCGCCGGCCGCGGGACGCGTGTCGCGCGCCGGTGCTAGGAGCCGCCGTCCGGCGGTGGCGAGAACGCGCCCGGCTGCTGCGGACCAGGCGTCGGCGCCGGCTCCGGGACGCTGGTCGGCGGGGTCGGCTCGTTGACCGAGGGATTCGCGGGGGCGGGCTGCGCCGGCGTGGGCTGCGCGGGGGGCTGCTCCTGGGTCCCGGGGGTGGGGGCCGCCGGCTGCGGCGGTGGTGCGGG
>JBQCJR010000297.1:0-6291 GCA_051952595.1 Kofleriaceae bacterium | reverse complement strand
ATGCCGTTCGTGCCGTCGCCGGTGGAGACCTACGAGGATCCTGAAGGGCTGCTCGCCGACTGGCATACCTACGAGTCGACGATCCTGCGGCTCACGAGCGCGGGCGAGACCACGAGCCGGCGCGACTGCCCTGCCTTCCACTGCCTCGGCGATCACAAGCATCCCGCGGTGAAGGAGCTCGGCAGCAAGTTTGCGGCACGAGCGCCGGTACACGTCGAGGAGCTGGCCGCGATCCTGCGCAGCGATCGAGACGCGATGCACCGCGCGGCGGCGGCCTACCTGCTGGCGTACTCGAGCGATGGCCCCTGGATCGTGGCGCAGCTGCTCCCCGCGTTCCGCGATGGCAGCGCGCTCGTGCGCAACAACGCGATGCGGGTGCTCTCCGACGTCGCCTGGTACCACCCCGAGGTCGACGTTCCCCTCGAGCCCGTGCTCGAGGCGTTGAGCTATCCGGCCACCACGGACCGCAACAAGGCGGCCGCGATCCTCGCGGGCTTGCTCGAGCGGCCGGGTGCGGCGCGCCTGCATCGCGAGGTCGCGAAGTCGGCCGGGGCGACGCTGCTGGCGATGCTCCGGCTCCAGCAGCCGAACAACCACGACTTCGCGTATCGGATCCTGAAGGCGATCAGCGGGCAGGACTTCGGACCACACAACCACGCGGCGTGGGAAGCGTGGCTGCTCGCACAGCAACGCAGCCAAGCACGCTGATGACATCCCTGTTCGCCCCGCGCAGCGTCGCGGCGACGGCCGGGCCGCGTCTTGCACTTCTCGCGAGCATCGACTCATGTTCGAAGCGCTCGGGGCCTTCACGCACCGACACCCGCGACCGATTCTGATCGCGACGGGGGTGTTCCTGGTGATCGCGCTCGGCGTGGTGCTGAGCGGTGGGCGGCTGACAGGCGGCACGATCAACGGCCTCGAGGCGGAGCGCGCGGAGCATCGCGTCGAGAGCGTGCTGGGGATCTCGACCGACACGACGATCATCGCGGTGTTCTCGTACCCCGAGCGGGAAGATCGAGCGGACGCGCTCCGCGCGATCGATCGCGCGGTGGAGCCGCTGCGCCACGACCCGAGGGTGAGCTCGGTCACCACGCCGACCACGGCGCCGCCGGGGCTGGGCGAGCGCATGGTCAACGACGAACAGCACGCGGCGTACGCGATGATCGCGCTGGCGGGCACGTTCAAAGAAGCGCTGTCGGACTATCCAGAGATCCACCGCGAGCTCGCCCCGGAGGGCATGACGGTCGCGATGACGGGGCGCGTCCCGTTCCAGCACGACCTGGACGACATGCTGCAGCGAGACCTGCTGCGCGCGGAGATCATCTCGCTGCCGATCGCGGTGCTGGTGCTGCTGCTGGTGTTTCGCACCGCGGTGGCGGCGGTCGTGCCGGTCGCGGTGGGCGCGCTCGCCGTGCTGGGCGGCATCGCGATCGTCCTGCTCCTGTCGCGGATCACCGACATCGCCTCCTACACGGTCAACGTCGCATCGCTGATCGGCCTGGGGGTCGCGATCGATTACTCGCTGTTCACGGTGAATCGCTATCGCGAGGAGCTGGCCGAGGGACGCGACACCCGCGCGGCGCTGATCCGCGCGCTGGAGACGGCGGGGCGCGTGGTGGCGTTCTCGGGGCTGGCGGTCGGTACGGGATTGATCGGCCTGTTCTTCTTCCGCGGCTCCTACCTGATGTCGATGGGGCTCGGCGGCGCGATCGTGGTCGGGCTGGCGGTGCTGTTCGCGCTCACCTTCCTGCCGGCGCTGCTGGCGGTGCTGGGACCGAAGATCCACGCGGGGCGCATCCCACTCGGCCGGCTGGCGCCGCGCCGCGGCGTGCTGGTGCACAAGCTGGAGTGGATCCTTGGCCACCCGTGGCGGGTATTGCTACCCACGACGGCGCTGCTGCTGCTCCTGGGCGTGCCGTTCCTCCACCTCCGGGTGGCGGGCGTCGACGAGAGCGTGCTCGAATCGTCGGCCGAGGCGCGGCGCGGGCACGAGATGCTGCAGCGCGCGTTCCCGGATCTCGCGCGCAACCGGATCGCCGTCGCGGTCGAGTTCCCCACGGCGCCGGCGCTCGATCGCGACCGGATCGGCGCGCTCTACGATCTCTCGCGGCGGATCGGCGCGATCGAAGGCGTCACGAAGGTGGAGAGCATCGTCGACGCGCCGATGCCGCTCACGCGCGAGACGTACGAGCAGGTGCTGCTGAACCCACCGCCGGAGTACGCCAGGCAGATCGAGGCCGGCAAGTCGACGACGGTCGGCGACCGCGTGGTGCTGCTCTATGCGCTCACCGATCTCCATCCGGAGTCCGACCAGGCACGCGCGATCGTGAAGGACATCCGCTCGACGCGGGCGGTCGCGGATGGCGACCTGGTGGTGGGCGGGCAGACGGCGGACGACGTCGACAGCAGCGCGTTCATCGTGGCGAAGACGCCCCACGCGGTTGGCTTCGTGGTGGGCGTGACGCTGGTGGTGCTCTATCTCTCGTTCCGATCGGTCGTCCTCCCGATCAAGGCGGTGATCCTGAACTTCCTCTCGATCGCGGGCTCGTTCGGCGCGCTGGTCTGGGTGTTCCAGGAGGGCCACCTGTTCGTCCACGAGCCGCGCCCGATCGATCCCTCGGTGCCGATCCTCTTGTTCTGCATCCTGTTCGGGCTGTCGATGGACTACCACGTGCTGATGCTGTCCCGGATCCGGGAGGCGTATCTGCACCATCCGGACAACACCCGCGCGGTGGCGACGGGGCTCGAGCGGAGCGCCAATCTGATCACCGCCGCGGCGGCGATCATGGTCACGGTGTTCGGGGCGTTCGCGCTGGCGCGCTTCGTGGTCATCCGATCGGTGGGGTTCGGCATGGCGCTCGCGGTCGCGCTCGACGCCACGCTGGTCCGGCTGCTGCTGGTGCCGGCGTCGATGACGTTGCTGGGCAAGTGGAACTGGTGGTCGCCACACTGGCTGACCCGGTGGCGAGCCCATCGGAAGCCGGGGTCGCGGTGACGGCCGAGGTCGCGCCGTGGCGTCGTGGGTACTCGGGGCGATCGGCGTGGCGCTGCTGGTCGATCTCGCGCTGTGGCACCGCGCGTTCGCGCGTGCGCTGACCCGCGCGCGGGTCCCGGCGCGCCGCCCGGACCGCTACGCCTCGATCACGGTGATCCGGCCGGTGCGCGGGCTCGACGTGGACGCGGCCGAGAACTTTCGCGCCGCGCTCGCTACGACGTACCCGGGCGAGGTCGAGACGCTGTTCGTGCTCGACGAAGACTCGGACCCGGCGCTGCCGGTCTTGCGGCAGGTCGTCGCAGACCACCACGCGCCGGGCCGGGTCGAGATCCTGTTCGCGGGCGCGCGACCGGCGCATCGCACGGGCAAGCTGCACGCGATGATCGCCGGCATGGAGCGCGCGCGGGGCACGCTGATCGCGTTCGGCGACTCCGACACCCGACCGACGCCGGGCCTGTTGACCGCGCTGGTCGACGCGCTGATGGCCTCGCCCGACGTGGGCGCCACCTTCGCGCCGGTGGTGGTCGCGGATCCACCGCGGACCGCCGGCGACGTCGGCTACGCGTTGATGCTCAACGCGCTCTACGGGCCGGGCGTGGCGCGCGCCGCGGGAGCCTCGGGCCGGCTGCCGTTCATCATGGGCCAGATCATGGTGTTCCGCCCCGAGGCGCTGGCGGCGATCGGTGGCCCGGCGTGCGCCGAGGGCCAGTTCGTCGACGACATGTACATCGGCCGCTGCCTCGACCGCGCGGGCTACGCGAACGTGATGATCGACCGGCCGCTGGCGATCGTGAACCGCGGCACCTCGGCGCGGCAGTTCCTGGACATCTACCGGCGGTGGGTGCTGTTCGGACAGAACGGGATCCCGTTCCGCATCACGTGGCCGCTGTGGCTGCGCGGAATCGACGCGTGGCTCGCGATGGCGCTGATCGCGACCTCGCTCGCCGCGGGCGCGGGGTGGGCGGCCGTGATCGCGGCGACCGCGCTCGTCGCGCAGGGCGAGAGCCTCCGGCGCCTGCACGCGCGGTTCGGCGGCGCGTCGATCCCACTCCGGCTGCGCTGGGTCGGGATCGCGCTGTTCCTGGTGGCGCCGCTCGTCGTCGCGAGCATGCGGTGGCGCCGGGTCGAGTGGCGCGGTCGCGCGTACGCGCTGCGGCGAACGGCGGGGCTCGCCGGCGCTACGAGGACGCCCGGCGACTGACGGGCTCAGTCGAGGAACGACGACGTCGGCATCGCGAACGAGCCCTCGAGATCGATGTGTGGCGTCGGCAGGTTGTACTCGGTGGCGGAGATCATCGCCTCGACGAGGATCGGGCCACCGATCTCCTTGGGCTCGTTCGCGCACAGCAACTCGACGAGGTGCTCGACGGTCCACTTGCCGAGGCTCCCCACGACGAGGCGGCGGCCATCGAACTGCACGGTATCGGCGAGCTCGCGGCTCGCGGCGATCTTCGCGTCGACCTGCGACCCGAGGTACCCGCGCGCGACATCGACCACGCGCTGCGCGACGGCGTTCCACGCCTGCAGGTGCGACGGATCGGCGGCCTCGTCCATGATGTCGAGGCCGACCTGGAGCCGCGACATCCGATCGAGGAAGACCGAGACGAGATCGCCGGTGATCACGCGGCCGTGCTGCGGCGCGAGGATCTCGACGGGCGGATCGAGCGCGCGGATCGCGGCGACGGTGCGCGCGAGCGCGGTGTTGACCGGCATGTAGATCTGGTGGAACGCGCGGATCCCGGACCAGTCCGACTCGTCGGCGTAGATCCCGCTGCTGTTCGCCTCGGTCAGCCCGCCGAACAGATCGCCGGTGAACAGCACGCGGGTCTGTGGGTCATAGAGCATCACGGCGCCGCGGAAGTGGCAGAACGGCGACGGCACGGGCAGCAGGCGATGACCGGTGGGCAGCTTGATCCCGCTCGCGAACTTCTCGGTCGGAAGGAACCGCGCGCGCGGCAGGTTCTGGTGGACGATCAGCCGCCAGGTGTCCTCGGAGCACAGGATCGATGCCTTGGGGGCGTAGCGCGCCGTGATGATCGACGCCGAGGCGCCGACGTCGGGATCCTGGTGGTTGATGAACAGCGCGGACAGCCGGTCGAGGCCGCCGATCAGCGAGGCGACCTTGGTGTGGACGACGGCGAAGTCGCTGCTCGACCCGGGGTCGACGAGCAGGTTGAACTGGTTCGACCGCTGGGCGCCGTCGGTGCCGTGGAAGCGCCGGAGGTACGGGTTGGCGTGGAAGATGGCCCCGTCCTCGCGCTTGCCGACCCAGTAGGTGTCCTGCGCGATCTCGACGCTATCGATCCGGAGGTCGTAGTTGCTGCTCATCGCGAGCGTCACGATCGCAACGGCCATGCCATGCCGCGCAGGCGCAACCGTTGGCGATCCACGCAAGTCCTGCGTGCGACACCGGACCCACATGCGCATGGTTTGCGCGATCAGCGCGACGGTCGTGGCACGTACGTCGGATCGCCCCACGCGGCGGCGGCGATCCTCCAGCCCTCGGCGAGCCGCACGAGCAGCAGGTGATCGATGTAGCGATGGCCCTCGTACACCACGTCGAGCTTGGCCGCGGCGATCGAGCCACGCGCGACGACCTGTAGGACCCGCCACGGGCTCTCGGGATCGGCCAGCTCGGCGAACACCTTGCCGACGATGCGCCAGCCGTCGCCGGTGTCCACGACGAGCATCAGGTCGTGGAAGCCACGCGATGGCCAGCGCGAGACCGCCTCGACGAGCGCGAACGGACCTTCGCGGTCGAGCACGGTGAGCGAGCGCGCGTCGGCCGGCTCGGGCGCCTGGAGCGCGTCGAGCCGCTGCCACCACTCGAGCTGGGTCACGCTGCGCAGCGCACCGCGGTCCACCGACATCATGTGGGCCGTGGGGTGGAACGCGGCGCGCAGCAGCTGCGAGCGCGCGCCGTCCGAGGCCCGGTAATAGGTCTCGACCGCGCGCTCCGGTCCATCGGGCTCGACGCCGCGAGGTGCGGGTGCGGGTGGGCGCGCCGCGCACGCCAGGGCGAGCACGCTGCATGCGAGAGCGGAGATCGCGAGCTGCATGCGGCGACCCTCGCGCGCCCGGCGGCTGCGATCCAATTGAATCGCTCGCGTGCGTGCCATAGATCTGTTCTATGTTCCGCGTAGACCTCCCCGACCTGCGGTTCGCGCCCTGCTTCCTCGCGATCTACGAGCTGCGCAACCTCACGCGCGCGGCGCAGCGCCTGCACCGGACGCAGCCCGCGGTGAGCTACCAGCTCCGCCAGCTCGAGGCGGCGCTCGGTGCGCCGCTGTTCGTCC
>JBQCJR010000296.1:0-4155 GCA_051952595.1 Kofleriaceae bacterium | reverse complement strand
GCTTGTCGCCGCGCAGCTCGGTCACCACCGGGTTCGAGCTGGCGGCCGGCAGCCGCGCATCGAGCACCTCGATGATCACGTCCTGCGACGGGATCAGGGTGGCCAGCTCGCGCCGGGCCTTGGTCATGTGGCCCGGGTACCACTGGAGCGACATCCCGGGAGTTCTACCTCAGGCGAGCGCGCTCGCGATCTTCTCCGCGGCACGCGTCGCCAGCGCCATGATCGTGATCTGCGGGTTGACCCCGAGCGAGGTGGGTACCGCCGCGCCATCCACGACGTACAGGCCGCGCGTATCGTGCACCTGGTGGTCCGGTCCCACCACCGAGCTCGCCGGATCCACCCCCATGCGCGCCGTCCCGAGCGGGTGATACGCCGAGAGATCGAGGTCCCACGGCCGCAGCGTGGCACGGCGGAGCGCTGCGAGATCGTCGTGGCCCTCGATCACCTCGAAGCCGTTGATCGGCGCGTGCACCCGCACGGCGCCCGCCGCGAAGAACACCTGCGCGAGCACGTCCATCGCGCGCTTGATGTGCGAGACGTCCTGCTCGGTGAGCCAGTACTGGACCACCGGCTGGCCCATCACCTCGCGCACCGACCCGCGCGAGGTGTCCTCGATCATGAACCCGAAGCTCGCCACGCGATCGAACGACTCGGCGAGCCGGATCAGGTCCGGGCCGATCAGCGAGGTCATCGTCATCGACATCTCGAGCGGCACCATCGCGCCCTCGTAGAGGATGCCCTCGTCGTGCAGGTCCTCGATCGAGTAGCCCTGCGGGATCCCCTTCCACGGCAGGATCTCCTCCTCGAACTCGGCGAGCGCGCCGGCCGCGGGGTGGATCGACAGGTTCTTGCCGAGCTGGCCCGAGCCGCGGCCGAGGTGCTGGCGGTCGAGCAGGATCGGCGTCATCAGGGCGCCGCACGCGACCACCACGGCGCGCGCGCGCACGGTGAGCGACTTGCCGTCCGCCGTCTGCGCGACCACGCCGCGCGCGGTGCCACCGTCGACGATGATCCGGGTCACCCGCGCGCCCGTGAACAGCTCCGCGCCGGCGCGCAGCGCGAGCGGGACGTAGCTGACGTTGGTCGAGCGCGTGGCGTCGGTCGGGCAGCCGAACACGCACACGCCCTGGCCGTCACACGCCGGGGCGTTGCGGCGCAGCGGGCCGTGCTTCTTGAGCCCGAGCTGCTCGCAGCCACGCGCGATCACCCGGCCGTTGCCGCCGAGCAGCTCGGCGCGCGCGGCCTCGACCTGGAGCACTCGCTCGACGCGCTCGAAGTAGTCGCCCATCCGATCGGGCGATAGCTCGTCGAGCCCGAGGTCGGTGGCCCACGACGCGAGCACGCGATCCGGCGTACGGTAGCAGGTGCCGGAGTTCACCGTGGTCGAGCCGCCCACCGTCTGACCGACCGGGATCGGGATCGCGACGTTGCCCACCGAGAACGTCGAGCCGCCGCGGCGGTACAGCTGCTGCTGCATCTGGAACGCGCGCCCGGTGAACTGCGAGCGATCGAAGTAGCGGCCCTCCTCGACGAACACCACGGCCAGCCCCGCCTCGGCGAGCTCGCGGCCGACCACCGCGCCGCCGGCGCCGGTGCCGATCACGACCACGTCGCACTCCACCGCGAGGTCGCCATCGAGCGCGGCGTGCACGCGATCGCGCATGTACGGCGGCTTGGCCTCCGCCTTGGCCTTCTGTGCCTCGTACACGCAGCCAAGCCGCGCATAAAGCGCCGGATCGTCGAAGTGCGCCATCTTGAGCGGCGAGACCAGGGCGCGCAGCGCGAGGCGGCGGAGCGTGTCGCCGCGCCGCCAGCCATCGAGCAGCGCGAGCCGGCGCGGCGGCGAGACCTTCGCGAACGGCCGGCGCTCCTTGATCCACGCCTGCGCATCGAGCCCGCGGAGCAGCCCGGCGAGCCCGGTCTGGAGCGGTCCGGGCAGGGTGCTCGCGAACTGCTCCACCTTCTCTGCGGTCTGCTCGCCGGCCGCCGGGATGAACCGGCCAGCGGGCAGCGCGGTCTCGGCGACGGCGACGAGCGTGCGATGTTGCTGCGGCGAGAGGTGACCCACGAGATCACCCTACCAGACGACAGGTCGGACCACTAGACCAATCGAGATCTGGGCAAGCTCCTCAGATGCCAGCGAATGTGACGTCGAGCAGGCCGTAGGTGGCCTGGAGCTGCGCGCCGATGAACAGCTCGCCGCCATCGATCGCCGCGGTCGCGGCCAGGCGGATCCCGGAGGCCTGGTTCATCCAGTAGGTGAACCCGAGCTGGGCCGCGAGCCGCGCGCCGATCTCGCCGTCCGGATCCAGGTCGTCGTCGGCGATCCGGATATCCGCCGCCAGGTCGAGCGCCCCGAACGGATCGCCGTGCTCTCCGTAGGTGAACCGCCGCATCCGCGCCGCGGCGCCGAACGCCCACGGCGAGGGCTGCATCGGGTCGTCGGGCGCGAACAGCCGCATCCGCGCGTAGGACGTGCCGGAGATCTCGAGCTTGTCGTCGGCGAGCTGCGCGCCGTAGCCGGCGTTGAACAGCAGCTGCTCGACGCGGCCCGCCTCGCGCGCGACGTTGCTGCCGTCCATGATCGAGCCCGGCCGGCGCAGGTAGCCCTCGCCGAACGCGAGCTGAATGTCGAACCCGCTCGGGCGGAGGAACAGCTGGGTGTCGCGCAGCACCGCCAGGATCTCGTAGGTCAGCCCGGCGTCGGGCTCGCCGAGCAGGATGCCGGCCTCGCGCAGGATCGCCACCGTCGCGACCAGCGCGCGGTACGACGAGCGCTCGCCGCGCAGCGCCCACCACGTGAGCTGGAGCCGCTTCGCCGTCGCGTCGTCGATCGGCTTGCCGAGCGCGCGCGCCGCATCGAGCGTGCGCGACAGCCGCCGCACGCGGATCGCCCCGCCGACGTCGATCAGCCGGCCGTACCCGCCGCCGATCGCGATCTGCAGGTCCGCCGTCGCGCGGGTATCGCGCAGGTCCTCGTTGGCCGGATCCGCGGCGATATCCGCGAGGTAGTTGAGCTGCACGCCGGCGGCGGCCTTGCCGATCCCGTAGGTCTTGCCGGCGTAGAACCGGACCTCGCCATGGGCGTCGAGGCCGATCTGGGTGCCACGCGTCATCGCGCGCCCCTCGGGGTTGATGAGGCCCGCCACCAGGTTCGCGCCGACGTCGAAGCCCCACGCCATGCGCTCGCGCTCGATCCGCTTGGCGTACAGCCCGGACACGTCGGCATCGAACGACGTCCGCTTGCGCACGGTGTCGTAGGCCAGGCTCGCCGTGCCCGCGGCGAACGTCAGCCGCTCCCACGCGGCGATCGCATCGTCGGGCAGGGTGGGGAGCTCGGGCAGCACCGCGCTGCCGGGCCGCTGGCCGAGCAGCGCGCTGCCGCTCGATCCCGCGCCGGCACCATCGCCCGCGCTCGCGCCATCGCCGTCGGAGGACGGCGCGGGATCCGGGTCGCTGGCCACCGCGGCGCCGGCACCGCTGGTCGTGGTCGTGGTCGCGGCGCCGCCGTTCGAGGTCGCGGGCGCCGGTGTCGGCGCCGGCGTCGGCGCGGTGGTCGCGGGCGCCGGTGCGGTCGCGCTCGTGCCGAGCTTGCCGAGCGCCTTCTTCGCGAGGTCGCGCTGCGCCTTGTCGCGCCCCGCGTCGTTCGCGATCTTCTGCAGCGCCGGCACCGCGGACGGATCACCGAGGTTGCCGAGCCCCTCGATCGCGATCTCGCCGATGATGTCGAACGTCTCGGTCTCGGCCAGCTTGATCAGCGCCGGGACCGCCTTCTTGTCCTTGCTCTGGCCGAGCTTGCGAGCGGCGTCGCGCCGCTTCTCCTTCCAGGTCGGGCGATCCATGTCGCCCGGCTGGCTCTCGATCAGCTTGGTCAGCGCCGGAACGTCCGCCGGCTGGGCGTGGGCGACCGCGGTGCCGAGGAGCAGCGCGGCCACGATCATCGCGTTGCGCATCTACGGATCTCCGATCCGGATGCAGCGGATCTCGTCTCGGTTCGGGTTGTCCGGCGAGCCGCCGACCCGCAGCTCGTCGCACACCGAGGTCGCGATGCAGCTGACCATCAGGCGCTGGCGATCCGCGGTGCGGGTCTCGAGAAAGTTGACGCACGCGCCCCAGTCGAACCGGCGATCGTTCGGGTTCGCCGGGTTCTCGTAG
>JBQCJR010000295.1:0-5161 GCA_051952595.1 Kofleriaceae bacterium | reverse complement strand
CGCGACGCGAAGAACTCGATCGCCGCGAGCTGCTGGGCCGGGCAGCCGAGCCGGTTCGGGCACGCCAGCGCGACCCGGCCGTCCTCGCGCTCCAGCGCGTGGCCACACGAGGGGCACGCGGTCGGCGGCTCGAACGGCGGGCCATCGCCGGGCTCGGTGACCGAGAGGATCTGCGGGATGATCTCGCCGGCCTTCTCGATCAGCACCCGGCAGCCGCGGGTCAGCTTGAGCCGGGCGACCTGGTCCCAGTTGTGGACCGAGGCGCGGGCGACCGTGGTGCCCGACAGATCGACCGGCTCGAGCACGGCGACCGGCGTCACCGTACCGGTCCGGCCGACGTGCTGCTCCAGGTCGAGCAACCGGGTGGTCACCTGGCGCGCGGGGAACTTGAACGCGATCGCCCAGCGCGGGAACTTCGCCGTCGAGCCAAGCGCGGCGCGCGCCGCGAAGTCATCGACCTTGATCACCAGGCCGTCGAGCTCGTACGGCAGCGTGTCGCGGCGGTCCTGCCACGAGTGCACACACGCGATCAGCTCGTCCCAGCCCTGGGCACGGCCGTTGTGGCCCGAGATCGGCAGGCCGAGCTGGCGCAGCCACTCGAGCGACGCGATGTGGCCGCTCGCGAAGCGCTCGCCATCGACGACTTCATAGAGGATCGTGCGCATCGGCCGCTTGGCGACCTCGCGTGGATCGAGCTGCTTGATCGATCCGGCGGCGGTGTTGCGTGGGTTCTTGAATAGCTCCTCGCCGGCCGCCCCGCGCGCGGCGTTGATCTCCGCGAACTCGGCCTTGGTCATGTAGATCTCGCCGCGCACCACGAGCCGCTCGACCGGCTCGCGCAGCCGCAGCGCGACGCCCTTGACCATGCGCGCGTTCGCCGTGACGTCCTCGCCGATCCGGCCGTCGCCGCGGGTCGCCGCGAGCGCGAGCAGGCCGCGCTCGTAGGTGAGCTCGATCCCGAACCCGTCGATCTTGGGCTCGATCGAGAACACCGGCACGTCGCCATCGAGGCCCTTGACCACGCGATCGAAGAACGCGCGCAGGTCGTCCTCGCCGTAGGTGTTGTCGAGCGAGAGCATCGCGACCGGCCGCGTGACCTTGGGGAACTCCGAGATCGGGGCGTGACCGGCGCGCTGTGACGGCGACCACTCGACGATCCAGTCCCCGTGCGCCGCCTCGATCGCGCGCAGCTGCTGGTTGAGCTGGTCGTATTCGAAGTCGCTGATCGTCGGAGCCGCGTCGACATAGTACCGGCGGTCGTGCTCGGTCATCTCGTCGACGAGCTTCAGGTAGTCATCCCGGGTGGTCGCCATGCCTTGCCCAGCGAGGCTAGCCCGCGGCGCCCGCGGGCGTCGAGGCCACGCGCCGGCCGGAGGCGGCAGATCTCTGCCCGGTGGCGCCGGCGGGTCAGTCGTCGAGGTGCGACGGGCGGCGCTTGCCGTCGATGAACGCGTCGAGCGGCTGATCCGCCGCCGGCGGATCGATCGCGAAGTCGTCGTCGTCGTCGATCTCGTCGACCAGGTCGTCGCCGACCTCCTCGATCACGTCGAGGTCGTCGGGGTCTGCGACCCGCACCGAGCCGGCGGCGATCTGGTGCGGCCGGAACGGCAGCGCGGGGGCATCGAACGCCGCGTCGTCGAAGGCCGGCACGTCGATCGACGCGCGCGGCTCGTGCTTGGTGCCGATCAGGCAGCCCGCCTTGACGGTGACATGGAACGGCCGGCCATCGAAGTAGGCGTCGATCGCCTCCTTGATGTACCAGAACACGTCCTGCATCTCCTGGCCGCCGCCGGCGATCTCCTTCCACTCGGCGAGCGGGCCGTACTCGATCACCGGCGCGAAGAAGAACTCGCGCGAGCTCTTGAACAGCAGCGAGAACTCCTCGTACTCGAGGCCGCCGGACAGGTTCGCCGACTTCATGGAGCGCTCGACGTGCTCGACGCTGGGGTAGCGCGCGATGTGGCGATCGAGCCGCGCGAGCGCCTCGTGCTTGTCGTGCTTGATCAGCACCTCGCGATAGAGGTCGTGGAACTCCTGGAACGAGCCGGCGAGCGGCAGGGTGCACCGGACCTCGCCGCCGATCTTGGCGACCCGCGCGAAGTCGCGCAGCGCGACCTCGAGGCTCGGCATCTCGTCGAGGCCGAGGTTGCACACCACGAGGTCGTAGACGTCGTCGGCGAACGACAGCTTCGGCACCGCGCTCTCGGTGCGGAAGAACACGCCCTTCTTGCCGAGCGGGCCGAGGTCGGCGACCTTGCGCCGCGCGACGTCGAGCATCGCGCTCGACGCGTCGATCGCGATCAGCCGCGAGCCCTCGCTCATCCGGCGCAGGATCTCGATCGTGGGGTACCCGGTGCCACACGACACGTCGAGCACCTGGCCGCGCTGCGGCACCGCGAGGTTGCGCAGCAGCATCTTGCCGAAACGCGCGCCCCACACCGGCGCGATCTCGTCATCGTAGATCCGCGCCAGCTTCTCGATCTTGAGCGTTCGTTTGGTCTGGACCGTCACGGCACGTACATCGCGAGAACCGTCCGATTCTAGCGATCCAAGTGCCGATGTATGCAGGCTTTTTTCGGCCCGGTCGTGCACGATCGTGCACGACGTCAGAAACGGCTAGTCATTTTCAGCCGTTACGCCGTGCGTCACGGTGCGTTTTAGTGGTGGTGACCGTCGTCGCTGCCGGCGTACAGGGTGCTGCCACCCTCCTTGAACTCGGCGGCCTTGTCGGCGAGCCCCTTGGCGGCGAGCTCGCGGACCTCCTCGGTGATCCTCATCGAGCAGAACTTCGGCCAACACATCGAGCAGAAGTGCGCACCCTTGGCGGCCGGCGCCGGCAGGGTCTCGTCGTGGAAGTCCTTCGCGGTGTCCGGATCGAGCGAGAGGTGGAACTGGTCCTGCCAGCGGAACTCGAACCGCGCCTTGCTGAGCGCGTTGTCGCGCTCCTGCGCGCCGGGGTGGCCCTTCGCGAGGTCCGCGGCGTGCGCGGCGATCTTGTACGCGATCACGCCGGCCTTGACGTCATCGCGGTTGGGCAGCCCGAGGTGCTCCTTGGGCGTCACGTAGCAGAGCATCGCGGTGCCGAACCAGCCGATCATCGCGGCGCCGATCGCGCTCGTGATGTGGTCGTAGCCGGGGGCGATGTCGGTGACCAGCGGCCCGAGGGTGTAGAACGGCGCCTCCTTGCACAGCTTCAGCTGGAGGTCGACGTTCTCCTTGATCTTGTGCATCGCGACGTGGCCGGGGCCCTCGATCATCGTCTGCACGTCGTGCTTCCACGCGATCTCGGTGAGCTCGCCGAGGGTCTCGAGCTCGGCGAGCTGCGCGCGATCGTTGGCGTCCGCCGTCGAGCCGGGCCGCAGGCCGTCGCCGAGCGAGAACGCGACGTCGTACTTCTTCATCACCTCGCAGATCCGCTCGAACTCGGTGTAGAGGAAGTTCTCCTTGTGGTGCGACAGGCACCACTTCGCCATGATCGAGCCGCCGCGCGACACGATGCCGGTGACCCGGTTCGCGGTGTACGGGATGTACGCGAGCCGCACGCCGGCGTGGATCGTGAAGTAGTCGACGCCCTGCTCGGCCTGCTCGATCAGCGTCTCGATGAACAGGTCGATGTTCAGCTTCTCGGGGTCGCCGTTGACCTTCTCGAGGCACTGATAGATCGGCACCGTGCCGATCGGCACCGGCGAGTTGCGCAGGATCCACTCGCGGGTCTCGTGGATGTTCTTGCCGGTCGACAGGTCCATGACCGTGTCGGCGCCCCACTTGACCGCCCAGCGCAGCTTGTCGACTTCCTCGCCGATCGTCGACGTGACGGCGGAGTTGCCGATGTTCGCGTTGATCTTCACCAGGAAGTTGCGGCCGATGATCATCGGCTCGGACTCCGGGTGATGGATGTTGGCGGGCAGGATCGCGCGGCCGGCGGCGATCTCGTCGCGCACGAGCTCGGGCGCGACGTTCTCGCGGATCGCGACGAACCGCATCTCGGGGGTGACGATCCCGCGCCGCGCGTAGTGCATCTGCGAGCGGTTGCCGGTGTCGCCGTCGCGCAGGCGCGCCTCGATCCACGACTGGCGCAGCTTGGGCAGCCCGTGGTGCGGGTCGTGGCCCTGCGGACCGGAGGTGTCGTACACGTCGAACGACGGCTCGCCGCCCGACAGGTGGATCCGGCGCACCGGCACCTGCAGGCCATCGCGCTCGACGAAGACCTTCTCGGAAGCGGGGAAGCCCTCGATCGAGGGCAGGTTCGCGACCGGATCTGGACCGACCTGGGGCAGCGACCGCTTGCCGTTGCCGTCGCCGCTGTGACCGTTGGAGCTGTGACCGTTACCGTTCGAGCCGTTGCTCATCGCTACCTTCCTACGCCGGCATTACCCGGATCAGGTCTTGGGGTCGCACGCACTCGCATGCCTCTCAGCCTCCGGCACCGGAAGCTCCCCCGTCTCGGTTGATTGGGATTCCGTGATTCGCTGGCTCGGACCCTACTCGACCCCAAGCGCCGTGGCTAGCCCGATGGGTCGCTGTGCGCCCTCCCGAACCTCGCTCCTGATACGGTGGTCGCGTGGGCAACGTCGACCGCTTCGGCCGCTATCGCGTCACCGGCACGCTCGGAGCGGGCGCGATGGGCGAGGTCTACGCCGCCGTCGACGAGGTGCTCGGGCGCGAGGTCGCGGTCAAGACGCTGCGCGGCAACGCCTCGGGGCTCGCGGCGCGGCTCGCCGACGAGCGGTTCCGGCTCGAGGCGCGCGCGATCGCCGCGCTCACCCACCCGAGCGTGGTGCAGGTGTTCGACATCGACCTCGCCGCCGAGCCGCCGTACTTGGTGATGGAGCGAGTCGCGGGGCCTTCGCTCAAGGAGCGGATCGCCGCGGGGCCACTGCCCGAGCTCGAGCTACGCGCGCTCGGGATCCAGATCGCGAACGCGCTCGCGGCGGCGCACGCGCGCGGCGTGGTCCATCGCGACGTCAAGCCGGCGAACATCCTCGCCGCCGGCGCCGGCGCCTGGAAGCTCGCCGATTTTGGAGTCGCGCACGTGCCCGACTCGTCGCTCACGATGACCGGCCTGTTCGTCGGCTCGCCGGCGTACTCGCCGCCCGAGGCGCTGGTGCGCGGTCAGCTCGGGCCGGCGAGCGACGTGTTCGGCCTCGGCGCGACGCTGTAC
>JBQCJR010000294.1:0-26813 GCA_051952595.1 Kofleriaceae bacterium | reverse complement strand
AGCGCGAGTGCGAGCGCCGTGAGGACCAGCCCGCTCCCGGGCGTGCCCGATGTCTGGCAACCGCCGCCTCCACGCTCGGGTTGGCTCGGGTCGGTCGGCTCGGGGTCGGTCGGGTCGGTCGGGTCGGGGTCGGTCGGGTCGGTCGGGTCCGGCGTCTCGAGCTGGCACGTGGCATCGCAGCCATCACCGGCGGTCGTGTTGCCGTCGTCGCAGTCCTCGACGCCCGCGTGGACGAAGCTGTCGCCGCAGGTCGCGACCACGCAGCTGTTCAGGCAGTCATCGGTGTTGGAGTCGTTCGCGTCGTCGCAGGTCTCCGGGCCGTTGGTGATGCCGTCGCCGCACCGCGGGCCGGGCCCCGTGCAGTCCGCGCTGCAGTGACCGTACGTGCCGTTCAGCGGGCCATCGTCGCAGCTCTCGGGCGACTCGACCGCGCCGTTGCCACACGCCGCCGCGGGCACGAATTCGTACGCGCCCATGTCCCACTGCGGGCCGTTGAACCCGTCGCCGTCGAGCGGCCGGACCACGCCGTCGGCATCGCTCGCCGGGCCGGTGGTGCCGAAATCGATCACCGGGCTGGTGCTCTGGAGGTGCAGGTCGGCCGCCGAGACGTACCGCGGATCGACCGACATCGTGCCGTCGCCCGGGGACACCATGTAGTAATTGCCCTCGGCGTTGCCCCACACGTCGCTGAACGTCACGGTGATCAGCGCGGCGTCGTCGCGAGAGACACCGCGCCGCGTCGCCTTGGTCACGATCGAGTTGGTGATCGAGACGTTCGCGCGGTGGACCGCGCTCGCCGCGGCGGTCACCACGCCGTGGCCGGTGGGCCCGTGGATCGTGCAGTTGAGCAGCTTCACCGCGCGGCCGGGGCTGGTGTGCGCGATGTAGACGCCGTGCCCGCCGACCTGGGAGACGCAGTTGACCAGGGTCGGCGAGGCGTCGTCGACGATCTG
This sequence comes from Kofleriaceae bacterium, assembly GCA_051952595.1. Lineage (GTDB taxonomy): Bacteria > Myxococcota_A > Polyangia > Haliangiales > Haliangiaceae > JABFXX01. The sequence goes on along the minus strand of JBQCJR010000294.1, from coordinate 25,860 downwards.
GAACGCGGCCACCGGCGCGCCGATGACGATCGGCGCGGCGAGCGTCGGGTTGCCGGCGCGCCGCCAGAACCCGTAGCGCTTGGGCGTGTCGACGGTGACGTGCGACAGCGCGTTGTTCGCGCCCACCGAGCGGTAGATCACGCCGTAGTAGCTGTGGCGGACGATCGCGTGGTCGAGCACCACGTCGTGTGCGGTCGTCGCGAAGTCGAGGCCGTACCAGGTGCGGAGCGCGCCCTCGGCGGCGCCGATCTCGATCGGTGCGGCGGCGGTGCCGCGGGCGACCAGCCGGCCGTGCACGGTGAGCTCCGAGACGAGGGAGTGCTCGCCGGACTTCATCACGTCGGCGCCCGGCGCGAACCGGATCACGACGCCGGGCTCGATCGTCAAGGTGACGTTCGGCGGGACCACGACGTCACCGGCGATCGTGTACGGGCTGCCCGCGGCGGTCAGCGTGGTGTGGGTCCACAACACGCCGTGCAGGCCCGGGGTCTCGAACGCGACGTACGGCCGCGCGCCCTGATCGCTGCCGTCGCTGGCGCCGAACCGCGACGGCGAGTGCGAGCTGAGCTGCAGATCGACCAGCGAGGCATAGAGCGGGTTCGACGAGATCGTGCCGGTACCCGGGACGACGTCGCGGTAGTTGCCATACCGGTTGTTCCACACGTTGCTGTGGGTGACCGAGATCGTGGCGAGATCGGTGCGCTGGACGCCGTAGCCGGTGCCGGTGGTGGAGGCCGGCCCCGAGTTGGTGATGATCGAGTTGGTGATCGCGACCGTCGCGCTGTTCGCGTTGCTGGACGCCATCGTGACCACGCCGCTGTCGCCGCTCGCCTCGATCGTGCAGCGATCGAGCGCGACCGACTTCCCGGCGGTGTTGTGGGCGATCCGCACGCCGTACTGGCCGGCGCTGCGGACCAGGCAGCGGGTGAGGGTCGGCGACGCCGAGCCGCTGATGTAGACCCCGTCGACGCCGGGGCGGATCACCTCGACGTCGGTCAGGCGCGGCGCGCCGGCGGACAGCGAGAACCCGGACGACGCGGGTGACTCGACGGTGATGCGCGACAGCATGTGGTTGGCGCTGGTCGAGCGGTAGCTCACGCCGGTGAGCGCCTGGCGGATCGCCACGTGGTCGAGCACGACGTCGTGCGCGGTGTCCTGCAGATCGATCCCGCCCCACCGACCGATCTCGGTGGTGCCCTCGAACGCGATCGGCGCGGCCGGGGCTCCATCGGCGACCAGCCTGCCGCGCACGAGCAGCTCGCTGGCGACCGGGTTCGAGCCGGACTTCATGAGGTCGGTGTTGGTGGCGAACTGAACCACGACGCCGGGATCGATCGAGAGCGTGACGTTCGGCGCGACGGTGAGATCGCCGCCGACGATGTACGGCGTCCCGATGATGCTCAGGGTCGTGTCGGACCACAACACGCCGTAGAGGCCGGGCGTCTCGATCGAGTCGTACGGGCGCGCGCCCTGATCGGTGCCGTCGCTGGCGCCGAACCGCGACGGCGAGTTCGAGGTGAGCCGGAGATCCGTGGTCGACACGTACAGCGGGTTCGCCGAGATCACGCCGGGGCCGGGCGTGACGTCGCGCAGGTTGCTGTTCGTGCTGTTCCAGACGTTCGAGTGTGTGACCACGATCGTCGCGGCGTCGGTGCGGTTCACGCCGTATCCGGAGTTGCTGAGGATCGAGCTGACGATCGAGACCGAGGCGCCGTTGCCGAACGCCGCGGCGGTCTGCACCGCGGCGGTGGTGCTGCGGTCGATCGTGCAGTGATCGAGCGCGACCGAGCGGGCCGCCGCTTCGTGGGCGATCTGGACACCGACCGGGGCGTTGCGGATCACGCAGCCGCGCAGCGTGGGTGAAGCGGTGCCGGAGACGTACACGCCGTGGCGGCCGGCGCCGGTGATCGCGACGCCGGTGGCGGTCGGGGTGCCGGCGCGTAGCCACAGGCCGTCGCTCTGCGGCGCCTCGACGGTGAGCCGATCGAGCGCGAGCGCGGTCCCGGCGGCCTGGCTCGCCACGCCGAACCGCGCGTGCCGGATCGTGGTGTGGGACAGCTGGACCCGGGTCGCGCCGGCCCGCGCGACCACGCCGTACCAGCTCCCGGCCGAGGTGGAGCCGATCGCGACCGGGGCCGCCGCGGTGCCCTGCACCTCGAGCGTCCCCTCGACGATGATCTCGACCCGCCCGGGATCGTCGCCGCCGAGCTGATCGTCGCTGTTCGCAGCGACCCGGACCTCGACCCCCGGCTCGATCCGGAGGAACGCCCCGGCCGGCACGGTGATGTCACCCTGGACGATGTACGGGCTCCCCGCGGCGGTCCAGGTCTGGTCGACCACCGGCCCACCGGGGACCTCGACATCGGCGTAGGCTCGCGAGCCCACGAGGGTGAGGCCGAGGGCGGCGAGCGCGAGGCGTCCGAGGCATGACATCGTGCGGCACTCCTGTCGTGGGCGGGACTCCGACGGCCCAGGGCCTACCCACTCGGTGATGCTGGTCGACGGCGCTCTCCACAACCACGGCCAATAGCGCTAAGGTCGCGGCGCCATGAAACTTGCCACCCTGCGTGACGGCTCTCGTGATGGACGGCTGGTCGTCGTCAGGCGCGACGGCGAGGTGGGCGCTCCGTCTCCGGAGAGCTGGCCGACGCTCCAGCGCGCGCTCGACGACTGGTCGGCGGCGGAGCCGGCGCTGCGCGCGATCGCGGATCAGCTCGAGGCCGGCACGATCGACGCGTCACCGATCGATCCCCACCGGCTCGGCGCGCCGCTGCCGCGCGCGTACGAATGGATCGATGGCTCGGCGTTCCTCAATCACGTGATCCTGGTGCGCAAGGCGCGCAAGGCCGAGCCGCCGGCGACGCTCGAGACTGATCCGCTCATCTACCAGGGCGGCTCGGGCGACCTGCTCGGTCCGCGCGATCCGATCGAGCTGCACGATCCGGAGTGGGGGCTCGACTACGAGTCCGAGGTCTGCGTCGTGCTCGGCGACGTGCCGATCGGCACGCGCGCGGCGGACGCGGCGGGCTACGTGCGGCTGGTCCTGCTCGCGAACGATTGCACGCTGCGCAACCTGATCCCTGCCGAGCTGGCGAAGGGCTTCGGGTTCTTCCAGAGCAAGCCGGCGACCGCGTTCTCGCCGTTCGCGGTCACGCCGGACGAGCTCGAAGCGGCGGGCCTGTGGCGCGATGGCCGGCTGCACCTCCGGGTGCGCTCGACGTACAACGGCGAGGTGATCGGCGATTGCGACGCCGGTCCGGAGATGCACTTCTCGTTCTACGATCTGATCCAGCACGTCGCGAAGACGCGCCGGTTCACCGCGGGGACGATCCTCGGGAGCGGCACGGTCTCGAACGCGGATCGGCGGCGCGGCGTGTCGTGTCTCGCCGAGCGCCGGATGATCGAGACGATCGATCACGGCGCGCCGTCGACGCCGTTCATGGCGGTGGGCGATCGGATCGAGATCGAGGCGTACGACGACGCGGGCGTCAGCCCGTTCGGCAAGATCGATCAGCGCGTGGTCGCCGCGGGCGCCAGCGCGGGAGCGGTCTCGTGAAGCTCGTCCTCCACAACTACTGGCGCAGCTCGGCGAGCCACCGCGTGCGGATCGGGCTCGGGCTCAAGGGGCTCGCGTACGAGTACGTCGCGGTGAACATCCTGCGCAACGATCAGGCGGCCGAGGCGCACCTCGCGCGCAACCCGCTCGCCCAGGTGCCCGCGCTCGAGGTGATCGAGGACGATGGCGCGCGCCGGACGATTCACCAGTCGCTGCCGATCCTCGAGTACCTCGAGGATCGCTGGCCCGCGGCGCCGCTCCTGCCGCGCGATCCGTGGCTGCGCGCGCGCACCCGCGGGCTCGCCGAGATCGTGAACTCCGGCATCCAGCCGCACCAGAACCTGACCACGACGAACCGGATCAAGGCGCTCGGCGCGGATCCGGCGCCGTGGGTGAGGGGCTTCATCTCCGAAGGGCTCGCGGCGTTCGCGCGCGCCGCCGCGGAGACCGCCGGCGCGTTCTGCGTCGGTGACTCGCCGACGATCGCGGACTGCTGCCTGGTGCCGCAGCTCGCCGCCGCCCGGCGGTTCGATGTCGATCTCTCGGCGCTCCCGCTGCTGCTCGAGATCGAGACCCGTTGCCTTGCCTTGCCCGCATTCGCGGACGCGAGGCCCGACCAGCAACCCGACCGCGTCCCGGCCGGTACGTGAGGAACCGATGTCGAAGAACTCTCCCATTGGAATCAAGCGCCTGGAAGGCATCCACTACTACGTGTACGACCTCGAGCGGTCGCGGCGGTTCTACGTCGACAAGCTCGACTTCGCCGAGACCTGGCGCAGCTCGCCGGAGCTCGAGCAGCAGGGGCGCCAGCGCTCGGCGTGCTTCGAGGCTGGCCAGATCCAGGTCGTGTGCTCGTCGCCGATCGGCGAGGGCGGACGCGCGGCCCGCTTCCTGTCCAAGCACCCCGACGGCGTCGGCACGCTGAGCTTCGAGGTCGAGGACGCGGCGCGTGCGTTCGCGCTGATCGAGGAGCGCGGCGGCACCCCGCTCGACGAGATCCAGACGTTCACCGACGACGGCGGCACGCTGCGCCAGTTCGCGATCACGACCCCGTTCGGCGACTGTACGTTCCGGTTCCGCGAGCGCCGCGGCTTCCGCTCGCTGTATCCCGGCGCCGTCCCGCACCGCGGCGGGGGCAACAACAAGTTCGGGTTCGACGAGGTCGACCACGTCACTTCGAACTTCCAGACCATGAAGCCGATGCTGCTGTGGCTCGAGCACGTGCTCGGGTTCGAGCAGATGTGGGAGGTCGGCTTCCACACGTCCGATGTCGATCCGAGCCGCAAGACCGGCTCGGGGCTCAAGTCGATCGTGATGTGGGATCCGGCGTCGAACACCAAGTTCGCGAACAACGAGCCGGCGCGCCCGTTCTTCAAGAGCTCGCAGATCAACATCTTCAACGAGGAGCTGCGCGGCGATGGCGTGCAACACGTCGCGTTCACCGTCGGCAACATCATCGAGGCGGTGAAGGGGCTGCGCGGGTCGAGCGTCAGCTTCATGCCGACCCCGGGCAGCTACTACGACCTGCTGCCGGAGCGCCTGCAGCGCACCGGGATCGGGGCGATTGACGAGGACATCGCGGTGCTCCGCGATCTGGAGATCCTGGTCGACGGCGACCACCACCACGCGTACATGCTGCAGATCTTCCTGAAGGAGTCGGCCGGGCTCTACAACGACCCGAAGGCCGGCCCGTTCTTCTACGAGATCATCCAGCGCAAGGGCGATCGCGGGTTCGGCGCGGGCAACTTCCGCGCGCTGTTCGAGAGCATCGAGCGCGAGCAGCAGCAGAAGACCGGACGGGCCTGATGCTCGACCGCATGCAGGTCGGCGAGGTCGCGAAGAAGCACCACATCCAGCTGCGCGGCCCCGACGGCGCGCTGCGACACGAGGAGTGCTTCACCCGCGACGGCTTCGACGGTCCGTACACGATCCTGTATCACCTGCGGCGGCCGCACACCCAGCGGCTCGCGCCCGCGCGCCACGGCTGGGCGGCGCCGGTGGCCACCAGCGAGCGCGCGCTCGCCAAGCGCCACTACCGCAGCGGCGAGCTGTCGCGCGAGTCCGGCCCGCAGATCGATGCGCGCGTCCCGCTGATGTTCAACGAGGACCTGATCGCCGGTGTCGCGTTCCCGACGGCCGAGGATCCGGTCTACGTGTCGGACGGCGACGCGGACCAGCTGATCTACATCCACCGCGGCGGCGGACGGCTGCGCAGCGTGCTCGGCGATCTGCGGTTCTCGCAGGGCGACTACGTGTACGTGCCGCGCGGGCTGATCCATCGGTTCCTGCCCGATGCGTCGGTCGCGCAGCACTGGATGTGGTTCTCGATGATCGGCGGCGTGCACGTGCCGCGGCAGTGGCGCAACGAGGTCGGCCAGCTGCGGATGGATGCGCCGTACTCGCACCGCGACTTCGTGCGCCCCGAGTTCTCCGGCCCGCTCGACGAGGGCCTGCGCGAGCTCGTGGTCCGGCGCGGCGGCGTGTGGCACGGCTTCGCGCTCGAGGACTCGCCGCTCGACGCCGTCGGCTGGGATGGCTCGGTCTATCCGTGGGCGTTCCCGATCCTCAACTTCCAGCCCCGCGTCAGCTCGGTGCACCTGCCGCCCACGTGGCACGGCACGTTCGCCGCGCGCGGCGTGTTGATCTGCAGCTTCGTGCCGCGCCTGGTCGACTTCCACCCCGAAGCGATCCCGTGCCCGTACCCGCACAGCTCGACCCACTGCGACGAGATCATCTTCTACTGCGACGGCAACTTCACCTCGCGTCGCGGCGTCGGCCCCGGCAGCATCTCGCACCACCCGATGGGCGTGCCACACGGCCCGCACCCCGGCAGTTACGAGAAGTCGATCGGCACCACGCGCACCGACGAGCTCGCCGTCATGGCCGACACGTTCGCCCCGCTGCGCACCACCGCGGCGGCGATGAACATCGAAGATCCGGAGTATCAGGACTCGTTCTTGTGACGGCGGCGCTCGTTCACGGCGCCGCGGCCGGGCGTGGATAGCGGCGCACGAACGAGACCATCGCCTCGCCGAAGCGGGCGAGCAGGGCGCGGGTCGAGTCGTCGGCGAGGCGGCCCTCGGCGTCGAAGCGCTCGTGGGCGCGCGGGATCAGGACCTCGGGCTGGCCGAGGCAGGGCGTGTCGCTGAACACGAGCATCTGGCGGAGGTGCGTCTGCGCACGGATCGTGCCGCTCATGCCGGTGGCCGCGCCGACCATGCCAACGGGCTTGCCGCGGAGCGGGGAGAGCGGCGGGGGGCGGGAGATCCAATCGAGCGCGTTCTTGAGCCCGCCGGGGATGCTGTAGTTGTACTCGGGCACCCCGAACACCACGCCATCGGCGGCGGCGATCGCGGCCTTGAGCTCGGTCACGGCGGCGGGATCGGGGTGATCGCTGTTGAAGATCGGAAGATCGACCGAGCGCCAGATCGTCAGATTCGCGCCGAACGGCAACATCTCGCCGACCGCTACCAGCAGGGCGCGGTTGAGTGACGCGCTGCGCAGACTGCCGCAGATCCCGAGCAATTCCATGGGCAACGAAGCTACCAAGATCTGCGCGCGGTGACCCGCTCCCGAGTGGGCTGTTCGAGACCCCGACAGGGCCGCGACATTGACAGGCTCTTGTCGTCTCGTGTTCCACTACCGGAGTCGGAAGGGGGGGCACGAGCTCGCCGTGCAGCAGGACCAGCTCTCACGAGATCTGGCGTCCTTGAAGATCGATCGCAGTACGTCGCCGCGAGGTCGTCGAGGTTCGCTGTTGTGGATCGCCCTGCTGCTCGGTGCAGCGGGCGCGATCTGCTACTTCTTCGTCGTCCCGAAGATCCGGGACAAGTTCCTCACCACCACCGTGAAGACGGGCGACATCGCGCGGGTGTCGCCGGCGCAGGCGCAGGTCGAGCTGTCCGCGACGGGCTACGTGGTCGCGCAGATCGCGGCCAAGGTCGCGGCCAAGGTGCCGGGGTGGATCGCCGAGATCTTCGTCGAGGAGGGGCAGGTGATCGAGAAGGGCGCGAAGGTGGCGCGGCTCGAGGACGTCGATCACAAGAGCGCCCTCGCGACGGCCCGGGCCCGCGCGGCGGCGGCGCGCGCGAAGGTACAGATCGCGCGTGGCGCGCTCACCGAGGTCAAGGTCTCGCTCGAGCGCGACCAGGCGCTCGCCGACAAGGGCGTGATCGCGCGCGCGCCGGTCGAGGACATGGAGACGCGCGCGGCGTCGCTCGCGGCGTCGATCCGCGCGGCGGAGGCGGAGGCCGCGGCCGCGGACGCCGAGACCCGCAGCCTCGAGGTCCAGCTCGGCAGCTACCTCATCACGACGCCGATCGCGGGGACCGTGGTCGACAAGCTGGTCGAGGTGGGCGAGGGCGTCTCGCCGGGCTTCGGCACGCCGGGAGTGGTCGAGGTGATCGACATGACCTCGCTGGTCGTGGAGGTGGACGTGCCGGAGAGCAAGCTCTCGCAGGTGGTGGTGGATCGCCCGGCGGAGATCGTGCTCGACGCGTATCCGGCGAAGCGCTACCGCGGCGCGGTCAAGGAGATCGGTCGCCGGGTCAATCGCGCCAAGGCCACGGTGCCGGTCAAGGTCAAGTTCATCGATCGCCCGGCCGAGGTGCTGCCGGAGATGGCGGCGCGCGTGAGCTTCCTCCGCGAGGCGCTCGACGAGAAGTCGCTCCAGGTGCCGCCCAAGCTGGTGGTGCCGACCCGCGCGGTGGTCCAGCGCAAGGGCGCCGAGGTGGTGTTCGTGCTCGACGACGGCGAGGTCCGCATGGTGACCGTCCAGGCGGGCGCGCCGTTCGGAGACGGGCGCGAGTTGCTCACCGAGATCCCGGCGGGGACCAAGGTCGTCCTCGATCCCCCCGCCGATCTCACCGATGGACAGAAGGTCAAGGAGGAGCACTGATGGGCGCGGAGAGCATCGTCACACTGAAGGACATCGCCAAGACGTTCCATCGCGGCAAGGAGCCGATCCACGTGCTCGAGAAGCTCGATCTCGACGTGCCGTCCGGCTCGTTCGAGGCGCTGATGGGGCCGTCGGGCTCGGGCAAGTCGACGCTGCTCAACATCATCGCCGGACTGGATCGCCCGTCGAGCGGCCAGGTCGTGGTCGCCGGCGCGGATCTGACCCGGATGTCGGATGGCGAGCTCGCGAAGTGGCGCTCGCAGACGATCGGGTTCGTGTTCCAGTCGTTCAACCTGATCCCGGTGCTCACCGCGGCGCAGAACGTCGAGCTGCCGCTGCTGCTCACCCGGCTGAGCGGCGCCGAGCGCAAGCAGCGCGCCCAGACCGCGCTGCGGATCGTGGGGCTCGAGGAGCGGATGGACCACTATCCTCGCCAGCTCTCGGGCGGCCAGGAGCAGCGCGTCGCGATCGCGCGCGCGATCGTCAACGATCCGAAGATCATCGTGGCGGACGAGCCGACCGGCGATCTGGATCGCAAGAGCGCCGATGACGTGCTGGCGCTGATGGACAAGCTCAACAAGGAGCTCGGCAAGACGATCTTCATGGTCACCCACGATCCGTCGGCCGCCGAGCGCGCGACCGTGCAGCGCAAGCTCGATAAGGGAGCGCTGCAATGAACCTCGCGACCTACGCGCGCCGGAACCTGTTCCGGCGACGAGGCCGCACGGTGCTCACGGTGATCGCGGTGGCGGTCGCCGTGCTGATCTTCAGCGCGATCCGCACCGTGGTGCTGATGTGGAGCGCGGGCGCCGATGCGGCGGCGCAGGACCGCCTCGCGACCACACACAAGGTCTCGATCACGATGCAGCTGCCCAAGCGCTACATCGACGACCTGCGCGCCGTGCCGGGCGTCGCGTCGGCGACCTGGGCGAACTGGTTCGCCGCCAAGGACCCGAAGGAGCGCACGCCGTTCTTCGCCGCGTTCGCCGCCGATCCGGAGACCTGGTTCACCGTGATGGACGAGATGGCGGTGGATCCGGCGCAGCTCGCCAGGTGGAAGGCGACGCCGAACGGCGCGGTGATCGGCGACCGACTCGCGAAGACGCTGTCGGTCGACGTCGGCAGCAAGCTGGTGATCACCAGCGACATCTACCCGGGCGACTGGGAGTTCGAGATCGTCGGGATCTACCAGCCGCTGCGCCGCACGGTCGATCGCAACACCCTGGTGTTCCGCTGGGACTACCTCAACAACGATCCGCGCGCGGCGTTCACCCAGGAGCAGGTCGGCTGGATCCTGTCGCGGGTCTCGGACGCGCAGCGCGGCGCCGAGGTGGCGCGTGCGATCGACAAGCTGTTCGACGAGCGCGACGACCAGACGGTCACGATGAGCGAGCGCGCGTTCCAGCTGTCGTTCCTCGGCGCGTTCGCGGCGGTGCTCGGCGCGTTCGATCTGGTGTCGCTGATCATCCTGTTGATCATGATGCTGATCCTCGCGAACACGATCGCGATGAGCGTGCGCGAGCGAACCCACGAGTACGGCGTGCTGCGCGCGATCGGGTTCTCGCCGAAATACATCGTGGGGTTCGTGCTCGGCGAGTCGATGCTGGTGTCGCTGGTGGGCGGGCTGTTCGGCGCGGGGCTCACCGCGCTCGCGATCAACCACGGGCTCGGCCCGCTGATCGAGGAGTCGATGGCGGGCATGTTCCCGTACTTCGCCGCGCCGGCGTGGCTGATGCTGCTCGCGATCGGGATCGCCGCGGTGCTCGGCACGCTGGCGGGGCTCTACCCGGCGATCCGCGCGTCGCGGCTCGGGGTGACGGACGCGCTGAGGAGGGTCGACTGATGGTGCCGCTCAGATACAACGTGCGAAGCCTGATGGTGCGCAAGGCCACGACCTTCGCCACCGCGGGCGGCATCGCGCTCGTCGTGTTCGTGTTCGCCGCCGCGCTGATGCTCGGCGAGGGCACCAAGCGCGCGTTCACCGTCGGGGGCCGGGCCGACACGCTGATCGTGCTGCGCAAGGGCTCGGACGCCGAGCTGTCGAGCACGGTCAACCACGAGACGCTCTCGCTGCTCTCGGGGCGGCCCGAGCTGGCGCCGAACGGCGCGATCGGCGAGCTCGTCATCGTGGTCACCGGCGAGATCGCCGATGGCAGCGGCGCGTCCAACGTGCTCGTCCGCGGCATGCCGGCCTCGGGCATGGCGTTCCGGCCGGAGGCCCGGATCGTGAGTGGGCGCGCGCCCAAGCCGGGCACCCACGAGGTGATCGTCGGCCGCGCGATCAGCGGGCGGTTCAAGGGCATCGCGCCGGGGCAGCGCTTCGATCTGCGCCGCAACCGGCCGCTGGTCGTGGTCGGCGAGTTCGAGACGGGCGGCTCGTCGCACGAGTCGGAGGTGTGGGGCGATCTCGAGGTGATCCAGAAGTACCTCGGGCGCGAGGGCGTGGTGTCCTCGGCGCGGCTCCGGCTGGCCAACCCCGGCCAGTTCGACGCGTTCCGCGCCTCGGTCGAGGCCGACAAGCGGCTCAACGTCAAGGTCCAGCGCGAGCTCGACTACTTCCGCAAGCAGTCGGAGCAGACCGCGGGGTTCCTGTCGGGCATGGGCCTCGCGATCGCGATCCTGTTCGCGCTCGCGGCGATGATCGGCGCGGCGATCACGATGAACGGCGCGGTGGCCAACCGGACCAGGGAGATCGGCACGTTGCGCGCGCTCGGGTTCTCGCGGCTCGCGATCCTGTCGTCGTTCGTGTTCGAGGCGATCTGCCTCGCCCTGGTCGGCGGCGCGGTCGGCACGGCGTTCGTGATGCTGCTGTCGCTCAAGACGTTCCCGGTGATGAACTTCCAGACCTTCTCCGAGATCGTGATCGGCTTCCACGCCACGCCGGGCGTCGTGATCGGCTCGCTGGTGTTCTCGTGCGTGATGGGGCTGATCGGCGGGCTGGTCCCGGCGCTGCGCGCGTCGCGGGTGTCGCCGGTCGAGGCGATGCGCGGGTAGCTCGGCAGCCGGCGCGCGGGCCGCGTGGTACGCCATCCTCATGTTCTTCTCATCGAAGAAGTCGAGGATGCCGCGCCCGGAGGAAGCGCTGGAGGGCCGGTCCACGCCGATCCAGGTCGGTGAGAGCCACTTCGTCCACGGCCACCGGATCACGCCGCCGTTCCCCGAGGGGCTCCAGCGCGCGATGTTCGGCCTGGGCTGCTTCTGGGGCGCCGAGCGCAAGTTCTGGCAGGCGCCGGGCGTGTACTCGACGGCGGTTGGCTACGCCGGCGGGCTGACGCCGAACCCGACCTACGAGGAGGTCTGCTCCGGGCTCACCGGGCACAACGAGGTCGTCCTGGTCGTCTACGACCCGTCGCAGATCTCGTACGACCGGCTGCTCCAGATCTTCTGGGAGAGCCACGATCCGACCCAGGGCATGCGCCAGGGCAACGACGTGGGCACGCAGTACCGCTCGGCGATCTACACGTTCGACGCCGACCAGCAGCGCGCGGCCGATGCGTCGCGGGTCGGCTACGGCAAGCAGCTCGCCGCGGCGGGCTACGGCGAGGTCACGACCGAGATCCTGCCGGCGCCCACCTTCTATTACGCCGAGGACTATCACCAGCAGTACCTCGGCAAGAACCCGCGCGGATACTGCGGGCTCGGCGGCACCGGCGTCAGCTGCGCGCTGTGAGCGCGCGCCCGGTCACGCCCCGGCGTGCGAGCGAGCGCCGCGCAGCACCTGCTCCTTGATCGCATCGAGGTTGAACGCCGCGGGGCGCTGGAGCGGCGGGTACTCGACGAAGGTCTCGGCGAACTTCGCGACCACGTCCTGCACGAACACGAACCGCCAAAACTCGTACTTGAACCAGCCCTCGTTCTCGAGGCTCTGGCCGAGCCCGGTGCGCTCGAACGGATCGAGCTTCAGGTTGATCAGCAGCGGCCAGTCGGGCTTGATCGTGCCGCCGAGCCAGCCCTGCGGCTGATCGATGAACCGGTACTTGTAGTCGTCGATCCGGATCGCGCCGAGCGTCGACTCCGCGAAGTAGTAGATCACGTGGCGCTGCGAAGGCCCCTTGCCGGTGATCAGCGCGGTCTGATCGTAGCCGTCGAGGTGGACCTTGTAGTGGCGGCCCGCCACCGGCGCGCCGGCCTTGAGCTCCTCGACGATGTTCGGGTTGCCGGCGGCGGCCACCAGCGTCGGGAACCAATCGAGCCCGGACATCAGCCCGTTCTCGAGCTTGCCGGCGGGCACCTGACCGGGCCACCGCACGATGCACGGCGCGCGGAACCCGCCCTCGAGCACCGTGCCCTTGCCGCCGGCGAACGGGGTCTGGCCGCCATCGGGCCAGGTGAAGTTCTCCGCGCCGTTGTCGGTCGTGAACACGAGGATCGTGCGATCGGCGATCCCGAGCGCCTCGAGCTTGGCCATCACGGCGCCGACGAGATCGTCGAGCTGCGCCATGCCGGCCTCGTAGACGCCCCAGCCGTTCTCGGCGGTCCGCAGCTTCTCGTACTTCTCCGAGAGGTGCGTGACCACGTGCATGCGCGTCGGGTTGTGATACGCGAAGAACGGCGTGCCGGCGGCGGCCGCCTTCTCGATGAACGCGAACATGTGATCGAGGATCTCGTCGTCGACGGTCTCCATCCGATCGGGGAACAGCGTGCCGGCGTCGTCGATCCGCTGCTTGCCGATCTTGCCCCACCGAGGATCGACGGTCTGGTCGTCGGTGTTCGTCGCCCAGCAGTGGAGCATGTTGCGCGGGCCGACCTTGTCGAGCAGCTCCTTGGGGTAGTTGGGGTGCGCGGGATCCTCCATCGCGTCGAGGTGGTACAGGTAGCCGAAGAACTCGTCGAAGCCGTGCACCGTGGGCAGGTACTCGTTGCGGTCTCCGAAGTGGTTCTTGCCGAACTGGCCGGTCGCGTAGCCCTGCGCCTTGAGCGCGGTGGCGATCGTCGGAGCCTCGACGGGCATGCCGATCTTCGCGCCGGCCTGGCCGACCGTCGTCAGCCCGGTGCGGATCGGAAGCTGGCCGGTGACGAAGTTCGCACGACCCGCGGTGCAGCTCGCCTCCGCGTAGTAGTCGGTGAACATCATCCCCTCGGCGGCGAGCCGATCGATGTTCGGCGTCCGACCGGCCATCATGCCGCGGTGGTACGCGCCGATGTTGAACCACCCGATGTCGTCTCCCATGATGAAGACGATGTTCGGTTGCGTCTGCTGCTTTCCTTTGCCCTGCGCCATCGGTCCCTCCTGCGAGGTTCTGGAGCACGCGGCATGCCGCGACGCTGGCGAATCTCCGGTCAGCTGCGGTACGAACCGGCATGGCGCGTGGGCTCTGGTTCTCGCTGTGTCTGTGCACGTGGCTGACGGCGTGTGGCGATGACGCGGGGCCGGCGCCGCCGGATGGTCCGCTCGAGGGATTCCAGGGCCCGGACCTGGTGTGCCCGGGCGATCCGAGCTGCCGCAGCGAGGGCGACGGGGTGCTCCGCGTGGGCGCGGGCAAGCGCGCGTACACGCCGCGCAACTTCGAGACCTACACCGACGAGAACGGCGATCGCGAGTGGCAGCGCGACGAGCCGTTCACCGATCTGAACGGCAACGGCAAGTTCGATGGCGTGTGGCTGTTCGGCGGCGGCCGCGCGGCGCTCGCGGTGGAGACGGAGATCGAGGCGCGCGCGCTCGCGTTCGTGCAGGGCGACACCACGGTGGTCGTGCTGTACATCGACAGCGTCGGCCTGCTCTCGGGCGACATGGACGTGATCCGCCGCCACCCGGCGTTGTCGGGGCTCGCGATCGACCACCTCGTCATCGGCACCACCCACGCGCACGACACGCCGGACACGATCGGCCTGTGGGGCGCCGACGCGACGTCCACCGGGCGCCAGCCGTTCGTGCTCGAGGCGATGTACGACGCGGCGGCCGACGCGGTGAAGCAGGCGGTCGAGTCGGCCGAGCCGGCGACCATGGTGATCGCGTCGACCAAGCTGCTCAACGATCCGGCGAACCCGCAGGGCCTCACCGACGACTGGAACAAGGACATCCGCGATCCGGTGATCTTCGACCCGACGATCACGATCGCGCGGTTCGTGCGCGCCGCGGAGCCGCGCGCGACGATCGGCACGCTGGTCAACTGGGCGAACCATCCGGAGGTCTCGCACTTCTCGGATACCGACGGCTCGGAGATCACGGCGCACTATCCACACTGGCTGCGCGAGCACATCGAGCAGGGCGTGACCATGCAGCAGAGCTCGTACGCGGCCACGGATCTGCCGGGGCTCGGCGGCGTGACGGTGTTCGTGCAGGGGGCGCTCGGCGGCCAGATCGGCTCGCTGCGCGGCACTCATCCGCGCGGGCCGGACGGCACGCCGATCACCGAGGTGAGCCACGCGATGGATCGCGCGATCGGCACCAACGCCGCCGCGGTCGCGCTCGCCGCGCTGGCCTCGACGGGCGAGTCGGTCGGCGAGCTGCCGCTCTCGATCAAGTCGGCGATGTTCCACGCGCGGATCGACAACGTGTTCTTCCACGTCGCGTTCCTGATCGACCTGATCGGCCCGCATCCGCTGGTCGGCTACGACCCGGAGCAGCCGATCGACGTGGGGAACCTGCCGTGGCTGCCGATCCGCTCGACGTTCGTGCAGATCGGCCCGCTCGGGTTCGTGACGGTGCCGGGCGAGCTGCACCCCGAGCTGTGGGTGGGCGGCTACGATGGCTCGTGGAGCTGGGGCTGGCCGCTGTACGACGACACCAAGGCGAACCTGCCGCGGTTCGACGAGGCGCCGCCGCCGCCGTACATGCGTGATCTGGTGCTCGCTCACGAAGGGGTGCGCTACCCGGTGGTCGCCGGGATGGCGGAGGACTACATCGGCTACATCGTGCCGGCGTACAACTACGCGCTCGATCCGGCGAACCCATACATCGTCGAGGCCGAGGGAGACCACTACGAGGAGGTCTACTCGCTGGGGCCGCTGGTCGAGCAGCACGCGATCCACCCGGTGCTCGAGCTGCTCCGCTATCGGCGACCGTGAGATCGAGCCGAGATCGGCTCGATTCTGCGACGCTGCGCCGCAAGCTGGCGCGCGGTGGATGTACTAGGGTTCGGCGGATGTCGGAGCACGAACGCGCCCTCGCGATCCTGCGCCGCCATGGCAGCGATACGGTCTCCTCGCAGATCCTGGAGTCCGGATTCTGCTACTGGTTCGACGAGGACGCGATGGTCGGCTACGTCGACACGGGGCGCGCGTGGGTCGCGGCGGGTGGGCCGCTGGCGCCCGAGGCGCGGCGCGGCGAGCTGGCTCGGCGGTTCGCGGATGCGGCGCGAGCTTCGGGGCGCAGGGCGTGCTTCTTCGGCACGGAGGGCGCGGCGTGTGACCTGCGATCGATCCCGATCGGCGAGCAGCCGGTATGGGACGTCGAGCAGTGGGAGGGCGTGCTCGCGCGGTCGCAGTCGCTGCGCTACCAGCTGCGGCGAGCCACCCGCAGCGGGGTCGCGGTGCGCGTGCTCGCCCAGGACGAGCGGCTCGATCCGGACCACCCGGTGCGCTGCGCGATCGATCGATTGCTCTTGCGGTGGGTGGCGAGCCGGCGGATGGCCGAGATGCGGTTCCTGGTCCAGCTCGAGCCGTTCACGATCCCGCTCGATCGCGTGTTGCTGATCGCGACCCGCGGGGACGAGGTGGTGGGGTTCCTGTCGGCGGTGCCGGTGTTCGCGCGGAGCCGGCTGTTCGTGGAGGATCTGGTGCGCGATCCGGGCGCGCCGAACGGCACGCTGGAGCTGCTGATCGATCTGGCGATGCGCCGCGCGAAGGTCCGAGGCCACGCCGAGGTCACGCTTGGGCTCGCACCGCTGACCGGCGCGGTGACCGGCTGGTTGCGGTTCGCGCGCGCGGTGTCCGCGCCGCTGTACGACTTCCACGGCCTGCGCGCGTTCAAGGCGAAGTTCCGCCCGCACGCGTGGGAGCCGGTGTACCTGTCGACGCCGCCGGGGCACTCGCCGCTGCTGGCGATCAAGGACAGCCTCACCGCGTTCGCGGGCGGCAGCCTGATCGCGTTCGCGACCCGGACCGCGCTGCGGCCGCGCCACCGCGCGTGGGCGATCGGTGGCACGCTCGCGCTGATCGCCGCCGCGATCGCCCTGGTCTGGCTGGTCCGATGATCGAGGACGAGTGGCTGTGGGGCTGGGACGAGACGCCCGGCATCGTCTCGGTGTGGGCCGAGCCCGATGGCCGCGCGCTGGTGTGGCGGCGCGATCCGCGGACCCGCGCGCTGATCCGCGACGAGGTGCGGTTCCGGCCGTGGCTGCTGCTCGATCGGATCGACGATCTGGCGTACCTCGGCGCCAAGCTGCGGCCGGAGCGGGACTGGGTGGCGGGCGCGGTGACGTTCCGCGAGCTCTCGGGTCCGGGCGCGCTGCGGTTCATCGTGCGCGCCGACGATCTGCCGACGCTCGAGGCGGCGGTGAAGCGCGGCGCGGCGCGCCGGCTGGGCCATCCGCTCGGCCACCTGCGCGAGCTCGGTCCGGGCGCGCTGCTCGTGCTGCCGCTCGAGGAGCAGTACCTGGTGGCCTCGGGCCGCACGTACTTCCGCGACCTCGGGTTCGACGACCTGCGGCGGCTCCAGATCGATCTCGAGACCACGGGGCTCGATCCGGTGCGCGACCGGATCTTCCTGGCGGCGATCCGCGATCCGGACGGCCACACCGAGATCGTCGAGGCAGACGGGGAGGGCGACGCGGGCGAGGCGGCGCTGGTGCGCCGGGTGGTCGAGCGGGTGCGCGCGCACGATCCGGACGTGATCGAGAACCACAACCTGCAAGGGTTCGACCTGCCGTTCCTCGAGCGTCGCGCGCGGTTGCTCGGCGTGCCGCTCGCGCTCGGCCGCGCGGGGGCGCCGGGGCTGCGCCGCCGGGCCGCGCGCAGAGGCGCCGCGCTCGACGGCGACGACGCGCCGCGCGTCCGGTTCACGGTGCCGGGCCGCGAGCTGATCGACACCCTCGATGCGGTGCTGCGCCACGACTTCTCGACCCGCGAGCTCGCGGGGCACGACCGGAAGCGGGTGGCGCGCCACTTCGGACTCGCGCGCGCCGAGCGCGAGTACGTACCGGGCGCGGAGGTCCACGCGGTGTATCTCCGCGATCCGGAGCGCGTGCGCCGCTACGCCGCGGATGATGTCGCCGAGGTCGCCGGGTTGTCGCGGCTGCTCGGCGGTGCGGCATTCGCGCTCGCCCGGATGGCGCCGCGGCGCTACGAGCGACTCGCCGATGCCGGGCCGGCGACCGGCGTGATCGATCCGCTGCTCGTCCGCGCGTACCTGCGCTCCGGAGCGGCGCTGCCGGCGCACGAGCCGGGCGATGGCACGCCGCACAGCGGCGCCGCGCTGCACTTGTTCGCGACCGGCGTCGCGCGCCGGATCGTCAAGGCGGACGTCGCGAGCCTGTATCCGTCGCTGATGCGCGAGTACCGGATCAGCCCGGCGCGCGACCGGCTCGGCGCGCTGCTCGCGCTGGTCGATCGGTTGGTAGACCAGCGCCTGGCCGCCAAGGCGCGCGCCCGCGCCGCGGCGCCTGGCTCGGCAGAGCGCCACACCCACGAGGCGGTCTCGGCGGCGATGAAGATCGTGGTCAACTCGGCGTACGGCTACCTCGGCGCCGCCGGACTGACCCGGTTCTCCGACGTGCACGCGGCGAACGAGGTCACCCGGCAGGGCCGCGCGGTGCTCGCGCTGATGTGCCGCGAGCTCGCGGCGCGCGGCGTGACCCTGCTCGAGGCCGACACCGATGGCGTGTACTTCGCGGTGCCCGAGGGCTGGACGGTCGAGGACGAGCGCCGCGTGGTCGCCGAGGTCGCCGCGCTGCTGCCCTCGCGCGTGCAGCTCGAGCTCGACGGGCGGTACGCCGCGATGCTGTCGCACGAGCCGAAGAACTACGCGCTGTTGCCGTACGAGGGGCCGCTGCTGCTGCGCGGCGTCGCGTTCCGGTCGAGCCGCGCCGAGCCGTATGGCGAGCATTTCCTGCGCCGGGCGATCGCGCGCCTGCTCGTCGACGATGTGGCCGGCGTGCAGGACGCCTATCTCGCCACGGTGCGCGCGCTGCGCGGCCGCGCGATCCCGACGCGCGAGGTGGCGGCGCGGGTGCGGCTCAGCAAGCCGCCGGAGCAATACCTCGCGACGCGCGCCCAGCGCCGCGAGCTGCCGTACGAGGCCGTGCTCGCGAGTGGCCGCAGCGCGTGGTCGCGCGACGAGCGCGTCCACGTCTATCGCGCCCACGGCGGACGCGCCGGCCTGGTCTCGCCGCGCGACCTCGAAGGCGAGCCGCCGCGTGAGGACCCGCGCGACTACGACGTCGAGCACTACGTGCGCGTGCTGCGCGACACGTTTGCCGCGCGGCTCGCGCGCGCCCTGAGCCCCGAGGACTACGCCGCGGTGTTCGCCGATCCGGACCAGCCATCGCTGTTCGCGCCGTCGCTCGTCGAGGCGCGGCCGATCCTGACCGCAGTCGCGAATGTATCGTGAGCGACAAGGGGCAGAGATGGTAGGTCACAGGCGCGTCATGTCCACAGGGCTCTGCGACTAGCGCGCGATCGCGAACGCCTCGCACAGCTCGACGAGCTTGGCCTGTCGGCGGGCCATCGCCTCGGTGAGCTCGGTGCCCTGGATCGTGGCCGAGCACACCGCGACGTGGTGGCTCTGCGGATCGGCGCGGCGGATCTCGATGGTCCGCACGTGCTGGTCCAGGAGCTCGTACTCGCGGGTCCGGCGCGGACCCTCGATGGCGAGATGGGCGTCGCATGGTTGTGTGTTGGGGAGCTCGACACAGAACTCGAGACGGACGCTCATGAACCCGGTCTTCCCGCTCGCCGGACGGAAATCGCAGCTGCCGTCCTCGCTGTCGGTGCGCGTCCACTGCCGTGGGACATCGACGACGATCGGCACGCCGCCGGGTGGGATCGTCTTGCTCACGCCCTCGAAGAGTACGCAGCGCTCGCGGCGCACCTCGGCGAGATCGTCCCGCTGCGAAGAGCAGCCCGCGGCGGCGACGAGCAGCAGCGCGAATCCGGCAACCGCGGCTCGGCAACACGCGAACGGTGAGCGATGCATGGCTCCGAGGCTAGTAGATCGGCGGCGTCGCAGCGTTGCGGTGAGAAGCGCCGTGTGCAGCGCATCACAGCGATGGGCAGCGCCCCGCACTAGCGACTGGGCCGCTGAACGACCAGCAGATACTGGAACCGCACCGTGGCATTGCGCGCCACCAGGCCCGCCTCGGTGGGTGCCTCGCCGCCGGTCGCCTGCTGCACCGCCCCGGACTGCGCGTCGGCGACCATCGCGCACGCCGCGACGGTGTTGTCGATCTTCTGCGCGACCCGGTACAGGCTCGCTGGATCGAACAGGTTGTCGAACGGCTTGGCGGCGGCGCCGATGTCCGAGTCGAGCAACAGACTGTCGGCCGCGCCGGCGCGCGAGCCGCCGCATTGCACCACCGAGACGCCGGCGGGGCGGCGATCGAGCGCGGCGACGCCGGCGAAGTTCTGGGTGGCGGGCGTGGCGGTCGCGTCGATCCGGTACTGGCCGAGCACCGCCATGTGGTTCGAGACCAGGGGCAGCGGCGCGGTCAGCAGGGCGAGGCTGTCCCCCGCGGAGATCACGACCTCGCCGCCGCGCAGCTCCCACGGGCCGGTGACCTGCCAGCCGGCGGGCAGGGCGTCGCCGTTGAAGCCCTCGAACACCACGAGTTGGTCGCCGTCGAGCGTCGGCTCGGGATCACACGGGCTGTCGACGCCGTCGTTGTCGCGATCCGGGGTCGCCGGGGGCGGCGCGATCGGGCAGCGATCGCAGTCGTCGCCGATCCCGTCGCGGTCCTCGTCGTACGCGCCGCCCGGCTGGCCGTGGCAGAAGTCGCGGTCGTTGCGCAGGCCGTCGCCATCGAGGTCGCCCTCGGCGTCGATGCACACGCCGGGGTGGTCGCTCGACAGGTCGCACACCGCGCCCTCGCCGCACGGCTCCTCGAGCGAGCACGGCTCGCCGATGCTGGAGCTGCACCCGGCGAGCGCGGCCATCACGGCGAGCGTGCGCATGGCCCGCAGCGTAGCAACCGCGCGGCTGCAGATCACCGGTCGACGTGCACCGTCACCTCGGCCGACAGCCCCGGGCGCAGCGCGAAGCCGGGCGGCTGGGTCCAGGTGATCTTCACCGGCACGCGCTGGACCACCTTGACGAAGTTGCCGGTCGCGTTGTCCGCCTGGATCAGCGAGAACCGCGAGCCGGTCGCCGGCGACAGCGTGTCGATCACGCCGTGGAACGTGCCCTCGTAGGCATCGATCTCGATGTCGGCCTGATCGCCGCGCTTCATGTGGCTGATCTGGGTCTCCTTGAAGTTCGCGACCACGTAGGTCTCGTTCGGCACCAGCATCAGCAGGGTCTGGCCGGCGGCGATCGTCTGCCCGGGGTGCGCGCCGAGCTTCGAGATCATGCCGTCGACCGGCGCCACCACCGTCGCGTACGAGCGGGTCAGCTTGGCGCGCGCCAGCGCCACCTCGGCGCCCTTGGTGCGCGCGGCGGCGAGCTGCGCGGCGGCGCGTGCGGCCGCGATCTGCTGATCGATCGGGGCGCTCTGGGTCACCCGGCCCTCCGCCTCGGAGATCCGCGCCTGCGCCAGGCCCCGCTGCTCGCGCGCGGCCCCGAGCTGGGCGTTCGCGGCGTCGACCGCCGCCCGGGCGACCTCGTGGGCCTGCTCGGCGTGCTCGAGATCGCGGCGCGTGATCGCCTCCTTCGCGAACAGCTGCTGCGCGCTCGCCAGGTCGGACACCGCGGTGGCGAGCTCGGCGCGCGACTTCGCGACCGCCGCCTCGGCGGCCCGCACCGCGTCGCCCGCGCTGCGCGCCTGGGCGCCCGCGCCGGTGAGCGCGGCGCGCGCCGACGACAGCCCGCCCGACGACGATTGCTCGACGATCGCGACCTGCGCCTTCGCCACCGCCTGCTGCTCGCGCGCGCCCTCGAGCTCCGCCTCCGCGCGCGCCACCTCGAAATCGAGGTCCGCCGGATCGAGCTCGAACAGCACGTCGCCCGCCTTGACCACCTGGTTGTCGCGGACCTTCGCCGCCTGGATCACGCCGCCGGTGCGCGCGGCGACCGGCACCACGTCGGCCTCGATCTGCGCGTCGTCGGTGGACTGCTTGCCGGCGCGGAGCCAGCGCAGGACGCCCCAGCCGCCCGCCACGACGATCGCGACCGCGGCGAGGATCAGGTAGCTCTTCTTGGCGCGCCGGCGACGGGCGGCCGTTTTGGGATCAGAGATCGCGGATTCCATTCTCTCACTCCATGGACAGCTCGACGTGGGCCGGCGCGGAGCTGCGGCGCACGCGCAGGAAGAACAGCAGCGGCAGGACGACCACGAACGCGATCGTCTGGAGGACGAAGGTCTTCTCGAAGCCGATCACCGTGCCCTGGAGCGCGACCCGCCCCGCCATCGCCTTGTGGGCGAGCGCGTTGGCGACCTCCGGGCCCGCAGCCATCAGCTTGGCCTTGGTCGCGGCGAGCTCGGCGGCGACCTCGGGGCGCAGCTCGGTGACCGAGCCGGCGAGGCCCGCGCTCGCGTGCACGCCGTAGCGCGAGAACAGCGTCGCGAAGATCGACAGGCCGATCGATCCGCCGACCTGGCGCACGAAGCTGTTGACGCCCGCCGCGCCCGCCAGCTCGTGGCGCTGGATGTTCGACAGCGCCGCCGTGGTCAGCGGCACGAACAGGAACGCGAACCCCGCGCCGGAGATCGCGAGTGGCCACAGCAGGTCGCCGGTCCCCGTCTGTAGCGTGATGTCGGAGAGCATCCAGCATCCGATCGCCGCCATCGCCATGCCGCTGGCCACCAGCAGGGCAGGGGACACCCGGTTGTAGAGCCGGCCGACGAACGGCGACGCCACCATCATCGCGATCGTGCGCGGCAGCAGCAGCACGCCCGACTGGGTCGCCGAGAAGTGCATCAGCTCCTGGGTGAACACCGGGAGCAGCATCATCGAGCCCATCAGCATCGCGAACACCACGCCCGCGATCGCGGTGCCCGACGCGAACGTCGGATCGCGGAACAGCCGCAGATCCACCACCGGCGCCTCCGCCGATAGCTCGCGGATCACGAACGCGACCAGCGCGACGCCCGCCACGTACGTGCCGATCACGATCGCCTCGGATTCGAACCAGTCCTCCGCGGCACCCTCCTCGAGCACGTACTGGAGCGCGCCGATCGCGATCGCCATCAGCAGGATGCCCTGCCAGTCGAGGTGCTTGCGCTGGACCTCGGCGCGCGCGCGGTTCGCGGCGAGCACGTCGGCTGGCTCGTGCACGTTGCGCCAGGTCAGGTAGATCCCGAGCACGCCCACCGGCAGGTTGACGAAGAAGATCCACGGCCACGAGTAGTCGTCGGTGATCCAGCCGCCGAGCACCGGTCCGAGCGCCGGGCCGACCATGATCACCATCGAGAACACGGCCATCGCCATGGCCTGCTCCTTCGGCGGGAACGTCTGGCGCATGATCGCCTGCTGGGTCGGCTGGAGCGCGCCGCCGCCGAGGCCCTGGACCACCCGCCACAGCACCAGCATCTCGAGCGACCGCGCGGTGCCACACAGCACCGAGCCCGCGGTGAACACGATCAGCGACGCCAGGTACACCCGTTTCTGGCCGAAGAACGAGCCGAGGAAGCCGGTCAGCGGCATGACCAGCACCATCGCGATCATGTACGCGGTGCTGACCCAGGTGATCTCCTGAAGCGACGCGCCGAGCTGGCCGCGGATCTGCGGGATCGCGACGTTGACGATCGACGTGTCGATCGTCGCCCTCAGCGAGCCGAACGCGATCGACATCGCGACCGTCCACTTGCCGACCTCGCGTGGTGGCGCATCGCTCATCGGCGGCTCCGCGCGCCATCGAGCAGCAGATCGACCATCGCGTCCGCGTCGTCGGCGAACGGCCGGCCCTCGCCGATCCGGCGGTGCACCAGGGCGCGCAGCGCGCCGACGATCAACAGGCCGAACAGCTCGCCGCGCTCGGGCGAGAACACCCCCTCGGCGACGCCCGCGGCCACCAGCTGATCGACGCCGTGCTGCAGGTCGTGGATCGTCGAGAACCGCGCGCGCCGGAGGTGCTCGGCCTCGATCGCGACCTTGATGAACCGGCGGTGCGACTCGAACGCCGCGAGCACGTCGTGGGTGTACCGGCGCAGCCGCGGCTCGAACGAGAGCCCTTCGCCGGCCTCGACCGCCGCGGCGATCTGCGGCCGCAGGGTGGCGCGGCGGGTCTCGAACAGCGCCTGGATCATCGCGTCGCGGTCGGCGAAGTAGTTGTAGAGCGTGCCCACCGCGAGCCCCGCGCGCTCGGCGATCTGAGCGAGCGCGGCGCCGTGCAGGCCGCGCACCGCGATCAGGTCCTCGGCCGCGTCGAGGATCGTCGTCCGCACCTGGTTGCGCAGCTGCGCGCGCAGGTTGCGGCGCGGGCCGCTCGCCCGGGGGCCGCGCGTGGATGAACCAGAGTTCACGCACATGAATCTAGATTCATTTCGCGGACGCGACAAGTCCGCGCCGCCCCGGCGACCCGCGCCCGCGGCGCAACCCTCGGCCGCGCCCGAGGAATGGACACCAGCCGCGAAGCGTCTGCCGGCGCGAAGCGAACGGGACCGGCGAAGCCCGGTCGTGGCCATCCGAGCCGCAGGCGAGGAATCCGGCGCGCGCGGCGGAAAACCAGGTGCCCGGAGTTCAAACCACCCGGCCGGCGTGTCAACGTTCCTGGCCATGGCGAAACGACGGGTGGTGGCCGCGCCGCCGGCGGCACCGGGCACGATCGATCTCGCGGGGTTCGTCGGGACCCTTACCGCGGCGACCGACCCTTCGCGCATGGGCAAGGTGACCAAGATGCTGCGGGCCGAGCGGTTCCAGCTGTTCTCGGAGGTGACCCCCGAGCACGTCACCGGGGTGGTCAAGAGCCAGACCGACGCTTCGCTCGTGTACGCGTGCCGGCTCGCCGCGAACGGCGGGTTCTTCTGCTGCACGCAGAACCTCAACCACTGCGGCGGGCTGCGCGGCGCGCTGTGCAAGCACCTGCTGGTGCTGCTGATCGGGCTCGCGCGCTCGGGCGAGCTGGCGCCCGAGCTCGCACACGCGTGGGCCGCCGCGAGCCGCCGGCACAAGCCCGCGCTCGATCAGGACGCCGCGGCCGCGACGTTCGTGCGCTACAAGAGCGCCGAGGCCGGCGAGCTCGACTGGCGGCCCACCGAGACCATCCCGGAGGACTTTTACGCGCTGTGAGGGAGCAGCTCGCCGAGGTCGTCGCAGCGCTCGTCGCGCTGCAGCAGGCGTTCGAGGAGCTCGTCGTGCGTGGCCTCGCGTCGAGCGGCCCCGACGATCTCCGCCGGCTGCAGGCGATCGGTGACGAGCTCGGCCGCGCCGGCGCCGGCTACGTCGCCGAGCTGATCGGCGCGCTCGTGCGCAGCGCACGCGAAGCCGAGGCCGATGCGCCCCGGGCGCTGCTGCGCGCGCAGACCGCCGCGCGGGTGTTCGAGCGCGTGGTCTCGCTCGAGCTCGCGGCAGACCAGCTCGGCCCGCCCGCCGCGCCGAGCGCCGATGCGCCCGACGCCCCGAGCGAGCCGCCGCGAGCGCCGCCCTCCGGCCCGGCCCAGCCCGGTCCTCCTCCCGGGGCCGCCGAGGATCGCCGCGCGCTGGTCCCCGTGCTCGACGAGCTCGCCGGGTTCGTCGAGGGCCTGATCGGCTCCGGCATGACCACCGCGACCGCGGCGACCAAGGCGCGGCTCGACGCCAGCTTCAAGGAGGCCTCGCGGCTCAAGCTGCTGCGGCTCGCCACCTCGCTGCGCTACGCCGGTGACGAGTGCGCTCGGTTCCTCGCCGATAGCGAGCAGTTCTCGGCGCGCCGGCTCGCGTTCTTCCTCCACCGCACCTGGCTGATCAGCCGCGGCCTGCGCGAGGCGATCGCGCGCGGCGACCACGCGCTGCTCGCCCGCCTGCTGTGGCAGAGCGCGCCGCGGCCCGTGAAGGCGCTCACCGTTGCGGTGATCGGCGTGCACAAGCGCGCGCTGCTCGATGGCTCGGCGTCGTTCGACTTCCGCATGGTCGCCCTCGCGGGCGCCGAGGGCATCCCGCGGGGCACGCGCCTCGTGTGGTCGTGCGTGTTCGCGGCGCGCCGTGGCGTGCCCGCCGAGGCGTTCCTCCACCTGCCGCAGCCGCAGAAGTTCACGCCCAAGATCCTGCTCGAGCCGACCCAGATCGTCGTGCGCGACGCCGCCGCGACGCTCGACGAGCACGGCTCCGGCCGGCTGATGCTCGGCCCGAAATCCACGGTGACCGCCGGCCCGGCGATCGCCGACTGGGACGGGCTGCTCGCGTGGGATCGCGCGCGCGCGACCGCCCGGATCCGCCGGCACTCGATCAGCCCGCTCGA
>JBQCJR010000293.1:0-3609 GCA_051952595.1 Kofleriaceae bacterium | reverse complement strand
CGAGATCAAACACACAGCGTGTCGGACCATCGAATGCCGTGCGATTCATCCTACTTAGAACGAATGGCTTCGCAAATCGATCACGAGAACGAGCGTACTTTCCGCATAAGACCTTGTTACTACGCAGGATATTGCCCCCACAAAGGAACACCCAACAGAATGAGCACTTTCGAGGCCTGTTCCGGCGGCGGACAACGGGGGGAGTCGGTAACATGAGCGCGCGGTCCTTAGTCGCCGCCGAGAGCACATGCAGAAAGTCGCTGCCTACATCCTGGAACGAACCGAGGCTCTTCAGTCGCCGGAGGCTAGGAAAGCCGAGGGGGACCGCATCCGTGCGGTGATCGAGGAATGGCTCCAGAGCAAGGGCTCATCATCGTCCGTCGACGCAACGGGCACCTACGCTGCCGTTGACGGGAGCGACGCGACCTACCGAGTGGCCAATGCGAGTGACGGGGATCGCTCGTGGACGATGTTCGAGCTCATCGAGGTCACGACAGAGGAGCGCAGGTTTGTCACGACCGTGTCCGTGACCGTTGGGAGCAAGAACGTCGTCCTCTTCATCACGATGGAGGTCGGGTCTGCCTCCAGTCTGATCACCCGCATTGAGGTGGACACTCGCTGCCCCACGTTCGTTCGAGAACTTCTTGCCCAACCAGGCTCCTGGCATCACGGTGCATCTCCGCTGCGAGTGCTCTCAAACGTGAATGGCTTCGATGAAGGCGAATCCCTCGCGCTTGAGATCCAGAACTCCCATCGCACCATACCGTTCGTGGTTGTTTCGAAGGTCGAGGGGCAACCCGTTCTTCCGATGCTCGACGAAAAGCTCGCGAACGACCTCGCCGGCCTGGCCAACGTCTACAGCGTTGACGAGGACGCGTCGTGGGCACTAACCGACGCTCTCCGCAAGCCGTTCTCCTGCTACGGGGGCACGATTCGGATCTACTGGCCCCGCCTCACGGCTCACGACTCCCCCTACCGGCACCAGCGTTGGACGGCTGCATCGCTTCAGAGCATCGAAGACGAGCGAACGGCGTTGGAGCGCATTCGACGGCAGTTGCGCTCAGTCATCATGAGGGCCTCAGCAGCGAGCGTCGTTCGCCCGTCCGAGATAGACGACATCAAGAGCGCTGCCGTGCGCGCGGAGTACGCAACACTCAAGGCGAACGCGAGCTCACTCGACGACTTCAAGGCGCTCGCTGACTCGTACGCAGCGGACAACGACACGCTCAAAGACGCACTTGCCGCACGCGAGATCGAGCTTGCCGCACGCGAAAACGAGCTTGAGGATCTCCGAGGAGAAGTGCGACGCCTCGAAGCGGAGAAGCGGGGGCTTCTTTTCCATCTCGGCCAGGCGAAAGCGAGCACGGAAGATGGCGCCGAGCTCGAGCCAGACCTGCCGGAGAGCGACGACACAGATCGACCGCCCGAGGACGGAGAGGTTCGCTTCTACAAGAAGCGATACGACACGCCGTCGCACGATGTGATGATTCTCGTCGCAGACTGCGGTCACAACTCCTGGCAGGGATCAGCGAAGGCTGACAAAGCGCGAAAGGGCATCGCTCGCATCGAGGGCGGAACCCGCGAGTGGAAGGTGATGCAGCACTGCGGCTCGTGCACGGGTGGCGGGATGTGGCGCGTACAGTGGTGACCTGTCCCTCGCAGGACAGCGGGCGTCGTGACGCGACGGAGCCCGAGCCAAGCGCTGAGCGCGCCACCTCGGAGAGGTCCGGTCGGCCGGCGCGGCTGTCGCCCCCAGGTCCGGCCCGTTTCGGGGGCGCGGGACTCTCGAACTCTGGGCATCGCTTGCTTCGCTCTCCAAGCGCATCAACCGATAGCAGCTGAGCGAGGCTACTCCGTCTCGGCTGTCAGCCTCATGAGCTATCCTATTCACATGGCGACCCCTCAAGAGGCGAAGAGAACGCGCGACAACTTCTCGGAATCCGTTCGCGAGCGGCTCGCGGGCGAGGTGGGTTACCGCTGTTCGATGCCCGACTGCGGAGTCCCAACGATAGGTCCGAGCGATACCGAGCCAAGAGGCGTCAGCAACTCAGGCGTGGCGGCGCATATCACTGCCGCGGCGCCGGGTGGTCCACGATACGATGCCTCCTTGACACCCGCCGAACGCTCGAGCAACGAGAACGGGATCCATTGTTGCGCGAAGCACGCGCGCATCGTCGACAATGATCCGACCGCCTACACAGCAGCTCAACTACGCCAGTGGAAAGCGGATGCGGTTGACCTACAGCGCCGGGCGCACTCCACTGGTGACATCGATCCAAACGGCCGTGTCAAGCTCTCGCGCGCCACAAGAAACGACATCGCGTCGCGCGCGCTCAAGGCCGCTATGCAATGCCGTGCGGCCATCATGACCGGCTTCCATGTCGCAGATCAGGCGAAGAACATCCGCAATGTTCTCTCGCGCCAGATACCTGCGGTCGTCGCCAGGATTGAGAGCTGGAAGATCGAGATAGGCGACTCAACCTCAGCCGCGAACAACGCACTCATGGACATACGCATCCACTGGGGCATCAAGAGCGGAGAGCCGACAGGACTGACAGCATTGATCGACCTGATTACGCTCCTCGATGAGTGGACATTCTGGCTCTCCGAGAATGTGGAGAGTATCCTCAGCCGACCGCACACAAAAGCCAGCAACTCCGGAACGCACGACTGGACCGGTGTATTCAATGGTGATGTCGCCGTACGTAGATCGCTGCAAGATGCAATCGACGCCGCTTCATCGAAGGTCGAGGTGTGGGCAGAGCCGTTCATCGTTAGTCGCAGCGATTGACCCGAGGGGAGGTCTCACGCGGCCGGTTGTGCAGCACGCGCTATTCCGCCGTCTTCGCTGCAAAGTAGTGGTACCCGATGTAGACGCCGAGGTAGCGCGCGGTCGCCAGTGGCGGAGTCCGCGTGCGGGCTTGCTCCGCATCGCGTACAATCCACTCCGGTGAGGCATCGCGCAGATCGATTCGGCACCGAATCCTCTCGATGCGATCGCCCAGGGCGATGTCTGGGTTGCGGTCACGACCGGTTCCGAGTGGACCGCGATCCAGGCGATGAGACAGCTTTGCCATAGCGGCGTACCTCCATTTCGAAGGTATCAGGAGGCCATGACGTCCAAGACCCAACTCACGAATGATCGCGGCATGGACGGCTGCAAGCCTCGAATCCAAGACGCATAAGCATCGGACATTACACCAAAAAGCCCGCCCCTGAGCAAGACCCAACTCGCGATCGGTGGTTCTCAGCGACCCGCGGCCCGCCAGGCATCCCCGAACCTAGCGTTGCCGATCACCTTCCACGATGAACACGTCGCTCGCGGAGGTACCTTCTTCCAAGCCCTCGTCGTCGTCGCCTTGAAGTTCTTCGCGGATGGCGATGCCATCCACCGTGTACTCAACGGGCCAGTGCATCGGGCTCATGATGAACACCTGTGCGTTCGGGTCCAGTTCTTCCAGAAGCATCATCAGCTCGCGCACCTTCATTCTCGTACTCCTCAGCGAGGAAATGACTGCGTCCCGTTCGCATGACATACATGCGTCCTCTTTGCTGACTATCCAAGCCCAATAGTCGAAACTCGCAATCAGTTCCAAGGCTGCCCAATAC
>JBQCJR010000292.1:0-7463 GCA_051952595.1 Kofleriaceae bacterium | reverse complement strand
TGCTGGACAAGCTGCTCGCGCTGCGGCCCGGCCCCGAGCTGCGCGCGGCGGTCTCCGTGGCGCGCCGGCTGTGGGAGCACCAGGTCGCCCACGAGCAGCGCGAGCTGCTCCCGGCGGTGATCGAGGCACTGCCCGCCGACGAGCGCGCCCAGCTCGGCCGCGACCTGCGCGACGAGCAGGCGCGGCTGCGCCCGCAGATCGCGCGGCGCACCGCGTGACGCGCGTCAGACTGCGACGTCGACCAGCGTCGGCGACAGCACGCGCTGCGCGTCGCGCGGGTCGAGCGAGACCAGGAATCCACGCGCGCCGCCGTTGATGTAGATCACCGGCAGATCGAGGATCGTCGACTGCATGTAGATCGGCATCGCGCGGCGCAGCCCGAACGGCGACGTGCCGCCGACCTGGTACCCCGAGTGGCGATCCGCGACCTCGGGGGCGCACGGCGCGACCGCCTTGGCGCCGATCGCGCGCGCCAGGTTCTTCGCCGAGACCTCGCGATCGCCGTGCATCAGGATGCACAGCGGCTGCTTGCGCTCGTCCTCGAAGATCAGGGTCTTGATCACGGCGTGCTCGTCGACGCCGAGCGCCTCCGACGAGCCCCGCGTCCCCCCGTGTGGCTGCCAGGCATAGAGGTGCGGCTCGAACGCGACCCCCGCAGCGCGCAGCGCGCGGATCGCCATGGTGACCGGATGCTTGGGCACGGACGGATGATACGGCTACACTGTGCGCGCTCCATGCCCGCGCACGATCTGTCTGCCCACGCCCACCACGAGGACGAGGGCCCGTTCAACCGCGGAGGTGAGCGCCGCACCCTGATCGTCGTCGGGCTCGCGCTCGTGATGATGGTCGGCGAGTTGACGGTCGGCTGGCTCAGCAAGTCGATGGCGCTGACCTCCGATGGCTGGCACATGGGCACCCACGTCGGTGCGCTCGGGCTGACGCTCGCCGCGTACTGGTACGCGCGCACCCGCGCCGGCAACGATTCGTTCAGCTTCGGGACCGGCAAGGTCTACGCGCTCGCCGGGTTCACCAGCGGAATCGTGCTCGCGCTCGTCGCGGTGTGGATGGGCGTCGAGAGCATCGAGCGGCTGGTCGATCGCCCGGAGATCAACTACGCCGAGGCGCTCCCGATCGCGATCCTCGGCCTGGTGGTCAACGGCGCGTCGGTGCTGCTGCTGGGGAATCATCATCACTACGGGCACGGGCACCATCACCACCACGGTCACGACCACGGCCATGGGCACGATCACGGCCACGGCCATGGTCACGAACACGACCACGGCCAGGGCCAGCAGCCCAAGGCCGGCACGCTCGATTTCAACCTGCGCGCCGCCTACATCCACATCCTGGCCGACGCGCTGACTTCGCTGCTCGCCGTGCTCGCGCTGTCGCTCGGCCAGTGGGCCGACCTGTGGTTCCTCGATCCCTCGATGGGCATCATCGGTGGCCTGGTGATCACGTGGTGGGCGATCGGGCTGTGCCGGCAGGCGAGCCGCCAGCTGCTCGACGTGGTGTCGTCGCCCGCGCACGAGCGCCAGGTCCGCCAGGTGCTCGAGGCGATCGACGACGTGCGGGTCGCGGACCTGCACGTCTGGGAGCTCGGCCCCGGCCGGCGCAGCTGCATCGTCTCGCTGGTCACCTCGCAGCCGCGCGATGTCTCGTACTATCGGGATCGCGTGCTCGAGTCGCTGCCGGTCGCGCACCTGACGATCGAGGTGCACCAATGTGGGCTGCGTCACGAGGATCGGTTGTCCGCGGTTGCCGGCGCGGTCGCGCACGATCACTAGTGCAGACGCGCTAGTGTCGCGCCCATGTGGGTGAAGCTGGCCATGCTGGGTGCGGCGGCGTCGCTCGCGCTCGCGACGCGAACCGCGGGCGCGACCGGGCTCTGCGAGAACGTCGGCACGTTGTACGACCCGCCGCGCTGGTTCTCCGAGACCGAGGAGACGTTCGTCGTCCCGGCGCACCACCGCTGGTGCGAGGAGCAGGACCCTGTCGAGACCGGCGACCCCGAGCTGCGCGGCTCGTTCGATTTCTTCGAGGTCCGCAACCTGAAGAACGAGATCGTCGAGGTCCTGGCGAGCGCGCGCGGCAAGACCGCCCAGCGGCTGACCGAGCTCAAGGGCAAGTTCACCTCGGTGCCGGCCGGGCGCCTCGCCGCCACGCTCGAGAAGCGCGGGTACCGCTCGCTCGCCGCCGGTGCGACCAGCCCGGCGGGCGGCTGCACCGTCCGCAGCACCTGGACCCACCAGCGCGGTGGGCGCACCGGCAAGATCTTCCTCGAGGTGCGCGCTGGAACCCAGGAGCTGGTGCGCAAGGAGATCGGCGAGGGCGCGACCTCGCGGCGTGGCAAGGCGGTCGTGCGCGCGCAGCTGCTGGCGAAGCGCGCCGCGATCGCCGCGTGGGCGCTCGTTCCGACCTGCGACGGCCCGCCGCCCGGGTACTTCGGCCCCGACGACCCCGGCGAGTGCTATCCGAACGACGCTCCGAAGATGATCGTGCTCGACGCGGCGACCACGCCGGCGATCCTGGCGTGCTTCGCGAAGCCGTGATCGCGGCTCAAGGCTGCTTCGTGCACGAAGGCGCGTGGTTCAGCTCGCACGCGCGGCGGTGGAGCTGCGCCGCCTGGTGCACGTCGACCGCGAAGCCCTGGCCGAGCGCGTGCTGATCCGCGAGCGCGGCGCACGCCTCGCCCCACTTGCGATCGCACGCGCGCTCGAAGTAGCGGGCGGACTCGGCATAGCTCTGCGCCGCGCCCTCGCCGCGCAGGTGGCTGAGCCCGAGGTAGTAGCAGCCGGAGGCGGTGGCCTCGGAGGTGCCCTCGTCGCACGACTTGCGGAGTAGCGAGTAGGCGAGCACGGGGCTCTTCTCGACGCCGCGCCCGGTCGCGTAGGCGACCCCGAGCGCGCCGCAGCCGGCGAGATCGCCGCCGTCACACGCGCGCTTGAGCGCGCGGGCGGCCTTGTCGTCGTCGTGAGGGACCCCGGGCGTCGACGAGAGCAGGGCAGCGCCGAGCGCGCGGCACGACTCGACCGCGCCGAGATGGCAGCCCCGATCGAGCCGCTGGATCGCCCGCGGGACGTCCGCCGGCACGCCGTGGCCGACCAGCAGGCTCGCGCCGTACCGCGTGCACGCCTCGCCATCGCCGAGATCGCACGCCCGGTCGAGCAGGGCGAACGACGCGGTGGGCTCGGAGGTGGCCGCCGCCGCAACGTAGCACGCCATCGCCGCCTCGAGATCGCAACCGCGCATGGCGAGCTTGCGGGCCTGTTCGGGGTCCTGCCCGCTGTTGAGCTGGACGATCGCGAGCAGCCCACACGACGAGCCATCCTTGGCCTCGCAGGCGGTGGTCAGCGTCGCGATCGCCGCGGCCTCGTCGCGCGCCGTGCCCTTGCCTTCGAGCTGCATGTAGCCGGCCCCGCGACAGCCGCGCTGGAACCCCTTCGCACACGCGGTCGTGGCCAGCCCGTACGCGCGCGCCAGGTCGCCCTCGACGAAGCCCTGCGCCACGCCGATCGCGTAGCGCGCGCAGCCGTCTTGATCGCCGAGCCGGCACGCCCGATCGAACAGCTTCGAGGCGCGCGGCGTATCGACCTCGACGCCCTCGCCATCGGCGAGCCGCGTGGCGAGCTCCATACACGCGGCGACCTGGTCGCGATCGCACTCCGCCGCGAGCGCGGCCTCGGAGGCGCGCCCGTGGTCCGGCGGCGGCACGGGGCGCGGCGGAGGCTTCGATCCACAACCCACGAGCAAGCACGCGACCACGGCGACCCGATGCATCGCGGCACGATACCGGAGACGCCAGGCGGCGTGTGCGATCTGCGCGCGCGGGCTCAGCTCGGCGGAGACGACCGCCGCCTGCGCAGCTGCTTGCCGATCGCCGTCGGCTGCACCGCGGCGTTGATCGTCGGCGCGCCGACCATGAGGTGGCCGGCGTCGTTGTCGAGGTCCTCGCCGCGGAGGTTGTTCTTGCCCTGCGACGCGACGGTGTGGGCGGTGCGGCTGACCTCGGCGAGCAGCTCGCGCGAGTTGCCCGGCCACGGCCGCAGCAGGCACGCCTCGACCAGCGTCGAGTGGATCTGGAGCGCCGGCTCGGCGGCGCGCACCGCGGCGTCGACGAGGAACGCCATCTCGTCCGGCCGGTCGCGCAGCGGCGGGACGTGGAGCACGCGCCCGCCGAGCGCCGCAGCGAGCTCCGGTGGGATCGCGAGCTGGTCGAGCGGCACGGTGGACGTGGTCACCACGCGGAGCGCCGGGCGGGTCTCGATCAGCTTGATCAGGGTCGCGAGGTTCGCCGCGCCGAGCTTGCCGAGCTGCGCGAGGATCAACGTCTCGATCGCCGGCCCCGCGATCCGCTCGAGCGGGACCGCCTGGATCGTCGGATCGAACACCGCCTCGGGGCGCCCGCGCAGCTTGGCGTAGCGGCGCGCCATCCGGCCCTTGCCGGTGCCGGGCTCGCCGAGGATCGCCACGTTGACGCCGTCGCTCGCCGCCTGCTCCGCGGCCGTCCACACCGCGGCGGTGCTCGGGCCGATGATCGCGTCGTCGGTGGTCGCCACCGCGGCGCCCTCGAAGCCGCGGATGTCGTCGAGCAGCACCGAGACCGTGCGGCCGGTGCGCACCACCGAGGGCGCGGTGACGCTCACCTCGCGGTCGACCAGCGCGTGTCCGCCGGCGTAGGTGCCGTTGCGGCTGCCCAGGTCGGTGACCACGAAGCGCCGCTCGTGCCACACCACCCGTGCGTGCTGGCGGCTGATCCGGTCGTCGGTGGTCTGCTCGAGCAGCTCGCGCCCGATCACCAGCCCCGAGGTGGGGATCCGGTAGGCCTGGATCGTCGGGGTGGCGCCGGTCCACACCACGACCACCCCGGGCGCCGCGCCGGAGCTCGGGGATCCGTCGAGCCGATCCGGCATGGGCGTCAGTATAGCTCCGAGGGCGCCACCCACACGCGCTACAAATAGCCGTTGTTGCCGCTCATCACCTTCGACGCCGGCCAGACCCTGGTCGAGCTGGATCTTGACTTCCTCGCACGCCGGCTCGACGAGCGCGGCGCGACCGTCGCACCCGGGGCGCTCGAGCGCGCGGCGCCGGCGGCGTGGCGGCGCTACGACGAGCTGGTCGACGCCGAGCGCGGGCACCCGTGGCACGAGCTGATGGCCGCGCTGCTCGAGGGCGCGGGCGTGGCCGATCCGGCGCCGCTCGTCGACTGGCTGTGGGCGGAGCAGCGGCGCGCCAACCTGTGGCGACGGCCGATCGGCGACATGGTGGCGCTCGCGCGCGAGCTCGCCGCGGCCGGCGCGCCGGTCGCCGTGGTGTCGAACTCGGAGGGCAGGCTCGCCGAGCTGCTGGCCGAGATCGGGATCGCGGATCCATTCGCGGCGGTGATCGACTCCGGCCGGCTCGGGATCGAGAAGCCGGATCGCCGGATCTTCGACCACGCGATCGATCTGGTCCACGCGCGCGAGGGCATCCACATCGGCGACTCGTGGTCGGCCGATGTCGCCGGTGCGCTCGGCGCGGGGTGGCGCGCGATCTGGTACGGCCGGCGGGCCGCGCCGGTCGACGATCCGCGGGTGGCGATCGCACGCGATGCCGGCGAGGTCCGCGCCGCGCTGGTGCGCTGGGGCGCCGTCAGCTGATCGCGGCGCGCCGGGCGCCACGCGCGTGCAGGGCGGCGAGCGCGGCCGCCGCGATCGGCGAGCCGAGGATCAGCGCCGCGGCGATCGCGCGCAGCCCGTTGGCGTAGCTCGCGAGCTGCGCCGGCGAGAGCTTCTTCGGCACCGGGGCAGGGGCGAGCGCGCGCTGCGCGGCGAACGCGATCGCGAGGTCGACGACGAGGATCGCGCCGACCACCGCGGCGACCCGCGCCAGGTCGCGCCGGGCGATCGCCGCGCTGTCGAGCAGCGGCGCCGGGATCCCGCGCTCGGTGCTCGCCGTGGTGAGCGCGAACAGCACGAGCAGCGCCGCGCCGGGCACGACCAGCGCCAGCCCACCGATCGCGATCGCGGCGACCGCGGCGAGCCACGGCAGCGCGCCGCGCACCAGCTGCACCGCGCCGTCGCGCAGCGCGCGCAGCTGCGCGAGTGGCCGCCCGGCTTCGAGCGCGCGGGCCAGCGGCGCCGCGGCGCCGACGAGCGCGAGCTGGCCGATCCACGCCGTGGCCGCGAGCATCCAGCCGAGCCGCAGCACCGCGCGCGCGCCGGCCGGATCGGAGGGTGGCGCGACCCGCAGCGCGACCAGCCACCACGGCGCCAGCGCCACCGCCGAGAGCGCGGTGAGCGGCACGAGGTATCTCAGGTAGGTGCGCAGCGCGAGCCTCACGGCCGGCGCACAGTACCGCTCTTGGCGGCCGTGAGCCTTCCGGCTCACGACCTCTTTGGGCGATCCCAGCGCTCGAGCCGGCCGCGCACGCCGCCGAGATCCACCGCGAGGCTGCGCGCGCAGCGCAGCCCGAGCCGCTCGGCGACCGGCGTGGTCTGGCGCGGCGCCGGGGTGATCCACACCAGCCGGCCGCCCGGCGCGAGCTGGCGCGCGAGGTTCGGCAGCGCCTCGCAGAGCAGCGCGGCGGCGTCGACCTGGACCCGGCTGCCGAGCGGCGGGTTGGTCAGGATCAGCTCCACCGGGCCGGGCGCGTGGTGGCGCGCGTCGGCGCGCACCAGCTCGGCGGTGATCGCGGCCGCGCCGAGGTTCGCGCGCGCGGCGTCGAGCGCGGCGGCATCGAGATCGCTGCCGTGCAGCGCGCGGACCGGGCCGCGCCGCGCGCGCTCGATCAGCTCGGCGCCCGAGCCGCAGAACGGATCCCACACCCGGTCGCCGGGCCGCGCCTCGGCGAGCCACGCGAGCGCCGCGGCCACCGTCGGGTGCGAGGCCGCGGGGACCTCGGCGACCCGCCACGCGAACCGCGGATCGTCGAGCCGGCGCGGGATCAGCGCGAGCGCGCCGCGCGCCTCGTCGACCCGCACGTCCCAGGTGGTCGTGGTCGGATCGTTGATCAGCTCGGGCGCCGCCGCGGTGACGTCGCGCGCGACCCGCCACACGATCGCGCGCTTGTGCCCGCTGGTGAACCCGAGCCGCCACCGGATCGCGCCGCGGGTCCACGCGCGCAGCAGCGCACGGGTGGCCGGCGCGGTCAGCGCGCCGACGATCGCGCGTGCGATCGCGTCCGGATCGCCGCCGCGCGCCGCCCGGTCGAGCGGCAGCTCGATCGCCGCGGTCGCCCACAGCCGCGACGCGAACAGCGCCGACCACGGCCCGGCGATCGCGACCTCCACCGCATCGCCGCGGCGCGCCGGCGCCATCCCGAGCGCGGCGAGCTCCTCGGCGAGCAGCGGCGCGAGGCCGGTCCGGCAGCCCAGCGTGGCGGTGACCGGCGCGGGCGGCGGCACGTCCACCGCGATCTCCGAGCGCTCGTCGCGCCGCCCGCTGCGATCCGCCATCAGCAGCGCGCGGTCGCGCCGCCGCGC
>JBQCJR010000291.1:0-20092 GCA_051952595.1 Kofleriaceae bacterium | reverse complement strand
GCAGGTCCGGACGCTCGCTCGACATGACCTCATCTGCTGCGCGGGGGCGCGGCCGGCGTTTATTCGTGCCGGGCACCTTGACCCATTGGCGATATTTGACGCGCCACGTCCCGACGTACTTCTCATTGTGGAGGATCGCGCGAATCGTTGTCGGTCCCCAGCCGTAGCGCTTGTGCCTGCTACCGGCGCGCGGAGACGGAATCCCCTCTTGGTTGAGGGTGCGAGCGATGCGGTGGAGCGCTCCGCCGTCGCGGTACTCCTCGAAAATACGGACCACGATCCGAGCTTGCGCCTCGTCGATCAGGATGCGATGGCCGAGGGTGCGTCCGGAGCCGCCGGTCTCGGCCATGGTGCGAAAACCGTATGGGACTCCGCCGGTAGCGAACCCGGCGAGCGCCCTGCCTTCGAGGCCGCGGAGCGTCTTGTCGCGGAGGTCGTCCAGATAGAGGTCCGCGAGCATGCTCTTGACCGTGAAGTTCAGCTTCGCGTTCCTCTGACTGGTGTCGATACCATCCGACATACTGACCAGCGGCACGCCCGCGAACTGGAGTCGCTTGAAGATGTGCGAGGCGTCGCCGACATCGCGCGATATGCGCGAGACGTCCTCCGTCAAGATCACGTCGATCTCGCCAGCGTCGACGGCGCGCATCAACGCCTCGACGCCGGGCCGATCAAGGCTCGCTCCTGACACCGCGTAGTCGGGGAACACTCGCGCCTGGGCAGGAACTCCGCCGGCACGTGCGACCATTTCACGGGCACGTCGCGCCTGGTCCTCGATGCTCGCTTCGTTCTGAAGGTCCGACGAGTACCGCGCGTAAATCGCAACTCGTCCGGTAGTGAGCTTGGGATGCATGTCCGTCTATCCTCCTTCTCCTTCACGTTCACTGCGGAGCCTGCGCACGCACGCGGCCCACGTTGCTTCGATCAGATAGTCGAGAAGTTCGCGATCACGAGCGTCCCGATCGTCATTTGCGGGCGCGTCGGGCTTGGGGCCGGTCTCCTGTGGAGGAGCGGGGCGGCCACTCACCACGATCCTCGAGGTACTTCGTGAGCACCAGCGTGCAGAGCTGGCCGAGCGAGCGGTGCTCGGACTCTGCAATGTTCGAGAGTGCTTGCTTCAGGGCTCGCGGGGCGCGAAATACGATCTGCGCGTCCTTCTCCATGCAATGCAACGTAGTGCAAACGTGAGGGCTGTGCAAGCGCAGGCCTCATGGCTTGCTCCGCTCGCCGCGCGTTGGGGGGGCGGACGTGTTCGGTGTAGGCTTCGCTGCTTGCACCGTCGGGATGCGCAGGCCGCGCGACGGACTGGGGCTTGCGTGCGGGGGCTTGGAGTCCTGCGCCGCGGCCACCGCGGCAAGGCGCGCGATCACGAGATCGAGCACCTGGTCGAGCGAGACCCTCGCTGACGGTGTCTGCGCAGGCGCGCCCGGCAGGACGATCGGCTTGCCAGGCTCTGCTTCGAGTGCCGTCTGGATCGTGCGACACGCTTGTGCGCCGATCGCCTTCTGCGCGGCCGTGGCGCCTGCCGCAACCGCGGCGCGGATGTGTTCGATCAACTCGTTCATCAGTTCCTCCTTGGTCGGGGTGGCTGGTCAGAACGGAGCGTCCTCGAGCTCGGGTTGGCCGAGAAGGTTGTCGCGAGGGCGTAGTCGGCGAATCAGCCGAGCCTCCTCGTCGAGCGCGTCGGCCGGTGGCGTGATCTTGATCGCGATTTCCACGCCATCGCGATCGTAGGTCAACCCCGGATCATGGCCCTCGGCGTACTGACCGCGCCAAAAGCCTTTGAAGCGGCGCCACTGCTGGAGATGTCGAGTGACCGTTTCATAGAGCTTGTTTGCGGAAGATTGGCCGACGTAGAGGACGGGGCCACCTCGCTCGCGGATCACGTAGACGCCGGACGACCCGCGCGCGCGGCGGAGCCACTCAGGGTACGCCTCCCCCTGACTTCCGACGGGCCGATACACGAGCCCCCCATTGCGCGGCGTGGGCGCGATCTGTTGGCCCGCCGTCCACCGAGGGATCGCCAGGCGCGTCCACGCGGCCAGGTAGGGCGCCGGATCAACTGCGCCCGATCTCGTACCTCGCTGCCATAGCTCGAAATGAAGGTGTTTGAGGTGCGCGCCATCGGCAGGACTTCCGCCGATCGTTCCGAGCGGCTGTCCCGCGGTGACACTCGCTCCACTGGCGACCGCGAGCGAGCTGAGATGTGTGTAGTACGTCGCCCATCCGCTCGGATGCCGAATGACGATCGAGCCGCCGGTCGGCGTCCGGCGCGCGAACTCGACGATGCCCGCCGAGGCCGCGATCGCGGGTACATCATCGGGCATGAAGTAGCTTTTGGTTCCATTGACCGTGCCGGGTGGATAGACGGTAGTCAGATCGCGGGCGTCACGTCGCCGAAACATCAGATCCGCGCCAAGGTGCTTCTCGCTCTTGCCGTCGGAGCGCGTACGCGGCGAACCGAAGCCATCCGAGGTCACCGGGTGGCGATCGCCGAGACTCGGGACCGGGAACACCCACGCCGCGGTCGGTGGTACGAGTGCGGCGCTCTCGGCGCGCTTCCCTCGCGTTCGCGCCAGGAGCGCGGCGAGCGCGCCACCTCCGAGCAGGACCAGCGGCACGATGGCGGCGTCTCGGCTCATCGTGTCGCCTCGGGCGCGCCGAGCCCTGCCAGGTGAGGTGACGTATCGATCTCGATGCCCGTGGCATAGAGCGAGCGGAGCACCTCGGCGATGGATCGCGTGATCGCATCGCCCGTCGCGCGAACCTCGGCACGACCGCGCTCGCGACAGCGCGCCACGAGCGTCGGCAGATCGATTGGAGCCCCGTCGAGTTCGATCCGGTTCGCCCGGATCCAGACGCGGCACGGGGGCTCCTGCGCGGCACGGGGCGCCCCTGCACGGGATCCCTGTCCGTCGTGCCCGAGCCCCCAGCCCTTCCCACGCAGCAGCCACCACGCGAGGAAGGCCGCGCCGCCGAGGAGCGCGACATGGCGTGCGGTGTGTCGCTCACGATCAGCCATCGGTGCCTCCCGGCATCGGCTCGGCGCGATCGGGACGAAAGTGGCGCGGTTCCGTTGATAGGAGCCATCCGCCAGGCTCCCGCGTGCGGCCGGCGAGAGCGAGATCGAGACCGGCGCTTGCGAGCCGGTCGTACGCGTCCACCCAGGTCACTGGCGTCTCGGCGACAAACCAGCGCAACCGTGGGGCGGACTTGAAACCTTGCGTGTAGGTGATCAGCGTGAAGGTTTGCGACCTTTCCGCGTTGGGCGAAGGCTCGTTGGCACGTCGCTCCCCGCGAGCCGCGCGGGGGCGCGGGCGCGCGTTGCGGTGAGCGGTCGTCGGAACACCCGCGTGCACGAGCGCGCTCATCACATCGCGATAGAGCGCCGCTGGTACTCCAGCGACGATCGTGACGTCGGCACGCCCGGCGGCTTTGCAGCGCGCGACCACGTCTGCGATCCCAACGTGCGCGCCGTCCGCCGTGATCCCGTTCGTATCCAGCCGTAGCACGCACGCGCCTGCCGACGCGGTGTCGGTGGTCGCTCCGCGAGCTGGCGGGCTCGGCGGCGAGCCGGTCGAGTGCGAGGCGCGCCTCAGATACCAGAGAAGGAGCCCACCTCCGGCACCGAGCGTGAACGTGATCGCGGAGCGTCCATTCGACATGGTGTTTCCTTCACGCAAGGCGCGCGGGCTGTGTGATCGCGCGCTCGCGCATGTAGAGCGCAACGAGGCTCTTGCACCAACGCACCTTCGCCGGGTTCGAGAGGTGTTTGCTGGCGCCGGCCGTGCGCGCGTGTGCGTGCACGAGATCGATCGTGATGTCGATCGCTCCAAGCGCGGCGAGGTGACGGACGACGCGGCCGACGCCGCCTGCTTCCGAGAATCCTGCGTTCCAACCGAACGTGAGAAGCTCGGCGAAGCGGGGATTGTCCCAGCCCGGTTGTAAGTTCGGGATGCGCGGGTGGTTGCGTCGGTAGCTTTCGATGATGAAGCGCAGTAGCTCGCAGCCGATCGCGACGTTCGTGGCCGGATCGACCAGGTGCTCGCGCTTGTAGGTCGTGCCGTGGCGCTTGTTGTAGTCGTCGAGCACAACGGGGATGATCTGCATGAGGCCGATCGCCGACCCGGTGCGTGCTGCGGGCTGGCCGCTCGACTCGCGTTCGACGAGCGCTCGCAGGTACTCGATCGGGAGCGCACCGCGGTAGCGCTCGAAGACTGGATCGAAGCGACGCGTGAGAGGCGACGAGGTGCTGGGATCGGCCGTCTGTGATGGCATGGTGATCGGTCCGGTCTGTGCGCGAGGCGCGGTTGATGGGATGCGAGAAGGTGCTGTGCCCGAAACCTGCGAGGGCTTGATGAGCGGCCCGGTCGGTAGGTCCGGAGCCATCGACGCCACGGGTGTCGGCGTGCTCACGATCGGCATGGCCTTGGTGTTCGGGGCGATATCGGCGTACGGATCGATCGGTTGCGCGCGCTCCGGCGGGCCGGATCCGGACGCTTGGGCAGGTACCGAGCGCAGAGGAACCAGAGGCGCCGAGGCGTGCGCGCTCGACGTCACGCGCGGCGGTACGTAGGTGGCTTCCCGCGGCGCTGCAAGGGGGGGGCTCGCGGCCGGCGAGCTCGCCGCCGTCGCAGGCGCAGCGATCGAACGAGCGTGCGCGGGGCGCGCGTCCGCATCCGCATTGAGCACGCGCGCAGCGATCCAACGGCCGGCGGCATAGCCGGCGGCGCCACCGCCTAGGAGCAGCACGCCGGTTGTCAGCGCGTCTTGATCATTCGGCATGGAGTTCGTCTTTCGTTGGGGGAGAGAGGAGGAATGAGGATCGGAGCCTCGTGTCGCGCGAGCGACCCCAAGAACCGCCTAGGGTGGTGGTCAGTTAGCTAGGCTAGGGTCGTTCTCGATCAGACGTTCACGAGCGACGTCACTCGAGGATCACGATCTGCGTCGCGTCCTCGGGGGCGCACACGCAGGTCCCCTCCACCTCGGGGCCGCACTCGGCGGGCGAGGCGTCGGGGTCATGCGCGACGTGCGCGGGCTGCTCCGCGGCGGCCGGTGCCGTCCTGTAGGACGGCCTCGGCGACAGCGCCTGCCACCAGCTCGGAAACGAGCGCTGCGCGTTCGCGCCGCGTCCGTCCACGGTCTTGTAGCTCGGCGTCTTGCCGCCGAACAGGTTCTCGAACAGACCCGCGAGCGGTCCGCTCGTCCCCTGCGGCTGCGCCCCCTTGTAGCTCGGGACAACATTGCGATTGAGGAAGTTCATCGGTGGTGCCTCCGGCTACTTGAGGATGCGCTTGAGCGCGCCACCGACGGTGCGGAGCTGCTCGTTGCGCTTGGCGTGTTGCCACAGGGCGCCCTCGTAGGTCACCAGGTTCTCCACATCGACCGCCGCCTCACCCTGCGCCGTCGGCGCGGGGGGTAGCGGCAGGATCGCGGCGAAGATCTGGATCGCGAGGTCAACCAGCTCGCCCGTCGACATCCCGAACCGGGATGCGAGCGAGGGCTGCTCCGCATACACCACCTGCGGCTGCGGGTACACCATCGGCCGGTAGGCCGTGGGCGTGCTCGCGCCGCTCGTGATCACCGTCGGACGGCTGCCCGGCGGAACCACGACCGTTCGCGGTCTCTTCGCCGCGGGGCGCGGACCCCAAACCATGGCGGGGCGAGTTCCCTGCGTGCGATGGTCACGATCGGAGGCGTTCCGCTCGTCATCGATGTACATGACGTCGTAGTCCATGCGTGCTCCTTTCTGATTGCGGCGGCCGAGGCCGCTCGCGCGACGCCAGGCACCGATCCGTTCGTTCCTCTCCTCTCCTCTGGCTACGCCGCCTCGTCGAGATCGATCACGATCGGCTCGGAACCCTCGCTCGCGGTGCCGGACTGGCCGGCGTAGTCGCGCATCCCGTAGCGCCACTGGTCCTCGATCAGGTCGAGATCGGTGACCGCGTCGCGGAACAGATCGACGACGACGCCTCCGCCGGTCGCACTCTTGCGCGGCGGCGCGACGGGGGGCGGCGGCGGCAGTGCCGCTTGAGTGGTCGCGCTCGGGGTGGTGCCCGGCGCCGAGGGCTGCTCCGTTTTCAGCGCTTGCTTGGCCATCGTCGAGAGCGCGAGCTGCCCTGCGCCCGCGGCGGCGATGCTCGTGCCGATCACGCGCGCGGTGCCTTCGGCAAAGTACGCGGTGGCGCCGCCGCCGAGCATGAGTCCGAGGCCGACCGCCTCGGGGGAGAGGATCTTCTGATTGACGACGAGCCCGCCGAGTGCGGCACCGCCTGCGCCCCCCGCGACTGCGGCGGCGATCGTCTGCCACGGTGGTGCGGGGGCGCGCTTGAGGAGGCGCGCGGGGCGCGCGCGTGATGGCGCGGCCGACGAGGCCGCGTTGCGGTGCGCCTTGGGATGAGAACGGCGGTGCTTCTTCTTCATCTTCACGTGGGATGCCTCCTGGTAGGTGGTTCGTGCGGCGCGCTACGCGGCATCGCGAAAGCGCCAATGGGCGAGCGAGGGGACGTGATCGCCGTCGCCGTCGTCGGGCATCGCGGGCGGGCGCGGCCGACGAGGCAGGTCCGGCATCGGGCGCACCTTGCCCGCAGCGGGCGGGCGCGGCACGAACGGCACCACGTCGGTCGGTAGGCCGATCGCGTCGAGGATGGTGACCGCCTCGGACATGCCGAGCGCGAGGTCTTCATCGAAGATCCGCGCGAGTAGGCCCGCGGTGAACACAACATCCTCGGACGAAACGCGGCGCGCGCGCGTACCTCGAAGTCGCGCGAGCACGAAGCGGCGCGCAGCAAGCATGCGCCGCCTCCCGTCTGGCCAGCCGTCGACGCCGCGAGCGGCGACATCGAAGGCCCATGCAACGAGGTCGTGCACCGCGACGATCGCGGGGCCGTAGTCGATGCCGCCGTGGATCCAAGGACGCACGGGGTAGCGCGAGGCAGTGTTGGGAGTGTCGGGTGACCGATGTCGAGAGGTGGGCATGAGATGACTCCTTCGGTGCGGGCAAGGCCCGACCGTTGCGCCGCGCACGATCGGCGCGCGGCACTGGTTCACAGGGGAGTCGACAGACCGAGGGTCTGCCGTTGTGGACGAGGCTAGAGCTTCTGCGCGATCCACCGCCCGGCGAGCGCCTCGGGCGTCATCGCGCCGAGCGACCCGAGCATCGGCGGTGGAGTCGCGATCGGGCCGAGCGACAGTCCCTCGCGGTTGAGTTCGCGCTCGATCGAGCTGAGGACGGGCGCGCCAACGCCGAGCGTGGCGAGCTTGACCTTGAGCGCTTCGAGCCCGACGTTTCCGGCGATTCGCCCGCCGATACGCGCAAGCGAGCCGAGTAGCGGGATGTTTGGGCTCAGTTTGACGCCTCCGATTCGCAGCTCGAACGGACCCGCGTTGCGTGCCGTAGTCGAGACTTCTTCGGCGCGCTGGGCGTCGAGCCAGCGGTCGGCCGCGATGCGGTCGAGTGCATCGATCGCGTGTGCGGTGGAGTGGATGATGCGGAGTCCCGGGGAGCCAAAGCGCCGCGCCTCGCGCTCGGCAAGTGCAAGCAAGAATGCAACATCGCGGACATCGGCGACGCAGATTGGCCGGAGCACGAGCACGCCAAGCATCGCGCGGTGGCCGTTCTGCACGCGGCGCGCGCCATCGCGGAACCGCGCGGCCGGCTCCATCGCCAGCTCGGCCAGCCAATCGACGGCCTGGCTTGGCGTTAGCGCGACCGGT
Organism: Kofleriaceae bacterium; assembly: GCA_051952595.1. GTDB lineage: Bacteria > Myxococcota_A > Polyangia > Haliangiales > Haliangiaceae > JABFXX01. Next base: position 12,376 of record JBQCJR010000291.1, on the reverse strand, counting down.
CCGGCGTTGCGGGTCGCATGCCACAAGCCTGCGCGCAACGCATTGCGGCTCTGCGCCGGATCGAGGATCACCGGGATGTCATCCCGCGTCGGGAACGTGTGCAAGCCGTTCTCGGTCGAGACCGTGGCGAGCCGATAGATACGATCGGGATCGATGAGTTCGGCCGCACCCATCCACCGGGCCGCGCGCTCGAAACAGTTGGGATCCGCCGCATCGAACCGCAGGCGCTGCGGTGGACGACACTCCGTCACCTTCGGTCCATCGCACGGCAGGCCCTCATCATCGCGCTGTGGCAGCGAGCGAAACCATGTGGCGAGGTCGTCTGTGTTGTCGAAGCGCTCGGCGATATCGACGAGCGCGGGACTCCGGGACTCGACTTCGGCGATCACCTGCCGCGTGGCGGGCTCGAGACATGCCTGATCGTTGTGGGGGCTGGCGATCATGAGTCACTCTCCAGGGTGGAAAGGGCCGGTCTTGCGGGGTGGGCGCGCGCCGCCGTCGAGCACGATGGCGTCACGAACGGTCTGGGTCGAGACACCAAGCCGCTCGGAAATCTGCTCGAAAGATCGGCGCTCGGTGAAGTACAGGCGTCGGATGACGACGCGCACGCTCTCGCGGATCGGGCGCATCGATCACCTGCGCTCCGGGATTGAGGTCGAGCGCAGCCGCCCGATCATGGCGCGGATCGCGTGTGCCGCGTCGTCGACGGATAGAGAACACAGCTCGGCGAGCCAACGTGCGAGCAGGTCTGGAGCCATGCGCGCGATCGCGTTCTCGGCGATCGCGCACTCCCTGGCCGAGAGCCGCTCGCGGATCGCCGCGAGGTGTGCCATCTGTGCGGGCGTAGGAAGCGGCGTCGCGTTGCGAGTCGCTGCGGACGCAGGGGACGGAGCAACCGCAACCGCGAGCGCGTCACTCACCGGCGGTGCATCGCTCGATCCGGTGTTCGTTTCGACGTTCGTTGCGGCGCCACTCTCCGGAGAGGTCGCCGGCTGAGTTGACATCGACGAGGCGTCTGCCGTCGGAATCGGTGCAGAATCGGCGCCTTCGGCATCGGGTTCGTAGCCGGCGGCTTCCATGCGAGGGGCGTGGGAGCTGTGCGCACGCACGTTCTCGGCGCTCGATGGGGGTGTCTGCGTGCGCGGCGTGCCATGTGCCGTCGCGGTGGGCACCGCGTTCGCGACTTGGGTGGTGCTGGAGGTCGTGGTCGCTTCCCTCGCGCTCGTTCCGGCAGCAGCTCTGGCCGGCGAGTTCGGCGATGCTGACGCGCCAGCGCCAGCGGAAGCGCTGGGGCCCGCTTGTGCAGTCGTCGCGGTCTTCGTCATGAACGCGACGAACTGGTGATAGAGGAACTCGCCGAGCTTGGGCAGGTGGGGCTCGGCCATCTTGATGAGCGGGCGCCACGCAGCCCACGGATCGGGCGCGGTCTCGTCCTCGTCAACTCCATGGATGTCCTCGTCCTCGTCCTCGTCCTCGGTATCGGCCTGGCCCTTTGCGGAGACGGGAGCCGGAGGCGGGGGGGGACGGAACGGCGCACGCAAGATCTCGGCGCTCGCGGCCATGAGGCTCGCCTGCTGCGTCGCCATGGTCTTCATCACGTCCGCGTGGATCGCGAACATGTGCTCGATGATGACCAGCGGGTTTGCATCGCCGTCACTGCTCGTGGAGGCGTTGCGTGTGAGATCGATCGACACGTACGCGGGCGGCGCGCCTTCGATTTCTACGCCATCTTCGTCGCACTGGTCGAGGCGGTAGAGGCCTGGAACGTTGCCCACCGCCTTGCGGAACTCGATGTAGTCCGTCTCGGCGTCGAGATAGAGCGGCCGGCCGGTCGCGTCGAGCACCTGGCAGCACGTGCCGCGCGCGGCTGGGTTCCGGAACATCCGGACGAGGAGCTGCTTCGCGTTGCGGTGCCACGAGAAGGACTTGCCTTGCCTATCGAACGCGAGTGGGGACATCGATGCTACTGACTCCTGGTCTTAGGGGCCACGCGACGTCCGGGAGGCGGACGTCGCCAGACCCTCCGCGCCATCGGATTGGCGTCGATCGAGGGCTCTACTCTCGTAATGTCCGGCTCGACGGCTCAGCCGAGAAAATCGCCCAAGATTCTTGGCGCGCTTCTTTCGTCGAGTCTGTGCTGCGTGCCTGCGTGCGTGACCGGAACGCGCGGGGACGCTTGTTGCTGCGGTCCGTCCCCCGCTTGAAACAAGGATGCTCCGCGCTGGGGACTTCTCGTGTGCCGTCCAGCGATCCTCGTCACGACGCTTGCGCCTGCGAGGCGATATCGTGGTGCTCCGTCCCTTGGGGACCAAGAGACCGTCGTCCATGTGCTCGCGCTTTGGCGGCCTTCTCGCGTCGAGAAATGCCTCGCCATTTTGCGCCACGATTTACAGACCTCCTCGAGATCAACGAGTTAGGTCGCCTGACGATTTCGTTTCCACGCACCGCTCGCGCGGTACGCGGAACGCTGCGGCAGCAACCGACAGCGCGATGAAGTGTCGATGCAGCGCGCTGGGGTTGCCCGAAATCGCGCCGCGTGTGGTCGTGAACGTGGCACCGTCGTCGAATTGCGCGGCGTCACGGCCGCGCGACCTCGCGCGATGCGCCTTGGCATCACGAGGTCATTGCTCGGCTCCTGGAAGTTGCTTCGACGTGTGTCAGGTTGAGACGTATGGCCGGGACGAAGAACAAGGCGTCTGAACGGCCGCCAGCGCTGACACAGGATCGCGGCGATGAGGGCGGCAGTACCACGCAACCGAGCGCATCCGGCGCCGATGACTACGATGTCGAGCCGCAAGAAGCTGGCCTATGCGCCGTGGCGAGCGCCTTTGCGGCAGCAGTCGTTGCTCACCACACCGACGTGACGCGGGCGCTTCGCGATCAGTGGACGCGCACTGCTGCGAACGACATCCAACGCTACGCCGAACAACGCGCGCGCATGGTCCGGCACAGTGGGCGCCCTTGCCCGCGACCGAGTGAGTATGCGCGCGAGCTCGTCCAGGATGCGTACACCGACACGTGGGTAGGTGACCTGGCGTGGGATCCGCAGCGCTGCTCGCTGGTGAGGCACCTGCGTACCGCCATCAAGACGCGGACTCGAAAGGAGATCGAGAAGGCGCCTCGCTACGTGTCGCTCGACGCAAAAACCGTCAACGAGAATCATGAGCGCGGAGTCCAGGCGGCGATCGTGGAGAGCCTGTTCGCGCCGTCGGGTGATGTCAGCTCGGTCCTCATGCCTGCACTGGTTGCGCGCGTCTGTCACGAACTCCAGCAGGCAACCCTCCGCGACCGCGCCTGCGTGGCTCTCGTGGATGCATGGCAGCGCGGACTCGTCGAGCGCGATGAGATCATGAAGGCTACGGGGCTCAACGAGTCCGCCTACGATCGTGCGCGGAAGCGCCTCGTCTATGCGTCGGCCGACCTTACGTCCGAGCTTCGACAGCTTGTGCAGGACTGCTTGAGGCGCGCCCGATGAGTGGTGGCGGCAGGACACAGGGTGGCGCGCAGGCGCACGCACGCCCTGATACCCACGTCCGCGACCTCCCGATCACGCGACGAACGGGCTCTCCCAGCGCACAGAGAACCACGCGAAGATGCCTTCGTCGACGCAGCGCTGTGCTGCTGCCTCCCAGATCGCGTCGGGCGCTTCCACCGGCACTCGCTCTCCGTTCGTGGTGAGAGGCCGGAAGTCGACGCCATACACGGCATTCCAGATGGCCCACATCTTCCGCTCGAACCTGACCGGAGCCCAGCCGTGCGGGAGGCTGGTGATCTTGTCATAGAGCGACCTCGCCGCGATGTGCTCGTCGATTCCAGGCGCCTCGCCGCTGCCTACCAGCGGAAGCGAACAGCACCACCCGTCCCACGGCGCGTCCGGTACCTCACTCGCTCTCCCCGTCCCGACGTACGTGCACACGAGATCGACCAGCATGCGCTCGGGGACGTCGTCGTGGCAGGGCGCGGAGGGCCACACCGACGTGACCGAGCGACCCGACGCCGTGATGATCACATAGTGCCTTCCCTTCGGCGTGCGGAACACAGACATGACTGCGCGGTCGCTGGCGAGCGCGCGCTCGTTTTCTTCTAGGTACGACGACTCGCCCCAGTCGCCTGATGCGTGGCGCGCGAGTGCCTCGTCGATGTCGACACCAGCGAGGTGCCCCTCAGTATCGGCGAGCCGTTCGATCTTTCCGATCGTGAAAAGCGGAGCCCCCGGTGGACGCGGGGCCTTCGAGGGGGCAGACGTCGCAGGCCGCGAGCTCGCTAGCCACTGTGGTTCTGGCGGCTGGCGACGGAGCGCATCCGCGACTCCGAGCGCCTCAAACCGCGCAAGCACGATCCCCATCGGGTACACCGGTGGCAGACCTGATTCAGATAGCTTGCGCAACAGCCGCCGTAACTCATCGACGCCAAACATCGCGAGCGACCCGCACAGCTCCGCGCGCTCCTCCGATGTCGCGGTTCGCCAAAGCTCCTTGGACCGGCCCGCCCAATCGAGCAGTCGGTCGACCGGCTGGCCAATGGGGAACATGAACCCACGATCCTCGACGAGAAGCCTCGCAAACGCTGGGCCTTCGGTACCGAGAGTGGCCGGATGCGCGACCTCCGGTGAGCGGATCTGAACGACGAGTTTGACACTCTCCTCAGGGTATCCCAGCGCGGTCGCGAGGACGTAGAAGCCGAGCGCGTTCCGGACAACCGGAGGAAGCTCAAGGAGTGAAGTGACAGCGGAGGGGAGCTGATCTGGTGGCGTCATCGTTCGCTGTCGATCGAAATACCACGGCGCTTGATCCAGGCGATCAGCGATGTGCGCGTCATCCCGAGCCGCGCCGCGGCCTGGTTCATGTTGGGGAACTTGCGGAGCGCTACCAGCCTCAAGGTTGCCGTTTCGATTGCAGCGAGCGAACCCGCATCGTGTAGGCGGACGTACTCGAGATCCTGGTCGAGGAGGTGGTCCTCGCGGCGCCCCCCAAGCTCAGCGACGGCATCCACGGCGTAGTCGTGGATGATGCGTTTCAGATCACGCGAGCGCTCCGACAGCGGTGGGACGAAGATCGGTGCGGTCAGGAACTTCTTTCCGTCGATCGGTTCCGTCGCGCACACGGCGAGCCGCGCCACCGCGGTCGGCTCGATCAGTGCAGCCCAGATCTTGTCGTAGTCGCGAGGCAAGCGCGACGCGACCACGCACAAGGTTCCTCCCGCCGCGCGCACGAGCGCCGCGGCTCCTTCGTTGTAGTTCTCTGTGTAGCGAACCGTCTCGTTCGTGATCTTTCGCTTCGGATCCGACGTGATAAACGGATGCTTGGTGCCCACGGCGAGCCGATGAATCGAGTAGGCGATGGCCACGGGGTCGGACTTCGACACGACCGCAAACGCGCGCCCCGGCTTGACGGCGAGGATGCTGCGCAACGCGAGATCGATTGTGGATGCACGGTCGTCTCCCCAGCCGAGGAGGCGCTGGAGAAAGCCGCGCAAGGCCATCGTTCGCGCGCTCTCCGCCATGAAGATGAACCTCTGCCCGAGCCCGACCTCGGTGCCGGCTCGCACCGGTGCCCACGCGCAGCGCTGGCGATCCACGTACAGACCGTTCTTGCTGTCCCTGTCGTAGATCTTCCATCCATCCTGATCGTGGACCAATCGCGCGTGATGCTTCGACACGAGCTGGTCCGGATCGACGACGCGGATATCGCAGTTCGGGTCGGTGCCGATCTCGTACTCTACGCGCCGCCGCGGATCCGCTAACTCGGGAAGCTCTATCGGGTCCTTGGTCGTCGCCCAGCGACGAAGCTGGACCAACTCATCGGTGTACGTCTCTTCGATCGAGGTCGGGTCGGTGAGCGTCGCGATCGCCATCCACCGTGGAGCGTATCGAACGCGGCGAACGAGATCACCCCGTGCCCGAGCATCTCGCGGTGCAGCATCGGCCTGTCGCGAGCACCTGATGCACTGCCAGAGTGCAGCATCGCCCTTGAGTCGGAGCCCGATGCACTGAAATTTGCGGAGATAAGCCTGCGGACTTGCGGGAACTCTCGGAGCGGCGCCCGTAGAACCGAGCACACAGCCTCGCTCGAGAGGCGACTCGAATCAGAGGGGAGCCATGGGTGGTAACAAGACGGGAACCGAAGCGACGAGTTCGATCGAGCGTTGGGAATCCGCGCTGCGCGTGAGGTGCGCGATCATTGCGCAGAAGCTCGTCGACTTGACGATCGCGGAGCGTGATCTTCTCGATTGCAGGTGGCCGTCGAGCGCGTTCGCGTCCGCTTCCGACCTGTCCACATACGTGTCCTCCGCGGTCCGTCGCGCCAAGGCCGCGTATCGTTCCGACCGTCGACGAAATACGGGTACCGAGGCGCTTCACGCCGTCGTCGCGGCGGAATCCTCGATCGATGCGATCGGGCGAGAGCCTGCCGTGGTGGCGTTCCTCTTGTGGGGATCCAGTGTTGAGGCCGAACGGTTCCGGCTGGCATGCCGGATGCTGGCGGTCTTGCTGGATGTGTCGCCAGCGACGGAGAGCCCGCGCCTTCCGAACATGAACGAGCGCCCCCGTGCCCAAGTAGGGCGATGAGTTGCTCCAGCTAATAATGCGTGTGTGGGTCCTGCGCCAACTGGAATGACAATGATAAATACGTACAGATATTACTCTGAGGTTCTGTTTCAGGAGCAGCTCGCAGCAGCGACCTCCGAGACAGTCTTGCTTGCAATTGTGCTTGCTGGCGACGGCGGAGATATTCCTGGAGTTTGCGCACGATTGTTTGGCGCGATTGCAGGTTCCGAGTTTGCGATACATATTATGTCGGAGTATCAGTCGGATCAGGTCGTCGAGGCTTGTCATAGCCTGCGCGATATACTGAATCGAAGCAATGCCCTCCTTGCAGAAGCGATCGATCGGTTCCCGTCTACCAAAGGCTTGATCAGCGCGATGATTAATACACTTGCCTTTAGTTCACTGCGATATTTGAAACTTGAGCGGAGTTCTTGAATGAGCGGTCCTGGAGGAGCCAGTACCGCCGTTGAGTCACAAGCCGCAGCTGGTAGGTTTCAGTCGGTCGGACGGTACGCCACGGCCAAAGGGATCGTGGATAAGGGAATTTCGTCAAATGATATCAATCTCGACGGAACAGACGGGATGACCTACGCGGTCACAGGCGCACAGTGCGAAGTGAATCCTGACTCCGATGACTGCTACCTCGATGCCGATCAGCGAACAAGATTGATTGGGCTTGTCCGTGAGCGTATTCGGGATGCTGGCGTCGAGTATTTCAGCGCAATCCAGGAGCTCAAAATAGAGCACCTCATTAAGAAGGAGTCGGATCTGCACTGGGCGGTGGCGCTCGTTATCGATATTGCCAGCTCGCGGCTTACATCCGCAGTAGAAAACGCGGCAGGTAAGCTTCGCAAGTCAGCTATTAATAGTATTGATAACGTCGCGCTGGAGCGTGCTGCTCACGGCATGATGAATGAAAGGGCGCCTATATTTGGTGCACAACGTGCGCTGAGGGGAATTGATGAGAACAAGACAAAGACCGCAGCAAAGGCGGTCGTGGATCCGGCAAAAAAGTCTGTTCAGCGCACTGCTACTGCGACCCAAAATGCTCCCGAGCGAACGCAGAAGGGAGAAACTCAGTCGTATCTTGGTCAGCTTCGGTCCAATGTCGTAATCGCGTTCAAGCTGCTTGCAGACAGTGTTGCCGCGAGGGCCAGCGACTCCGAGTTGATGGCTATGTTTGACGCATTCGATCCCTCCGAGCACAACTACGACGCGTACAAGCAAGCTCTGGCCGAAAAACTGGAACGGTTCGAGAAGTGTGGTGTGACGTCGATCGGCAGAACGCAATCATACTACAAGGACCAGGAGACACCGACGATTGACACCCATCGGGATACGCGTGTGGTGTGGGTCGGCTTCGCCTCCGGGCGCCCGTCGGAGCTGTGGTACGAGTACCACGACGGTCATCCCGGAAACCTGAATGTCATCAAGCCGGGAGATCCGTTGGACCCGGTCTATCGAGGACCGATGCCGTTCGGACCTCGCGACCCGATCTACAAAGATCCGAAGCTGGACCGCCCCGTGCCGCAAGAGTTCTGGCTGGTGGCCGTGGAGCGCCACATCAAGACCTGGTCGGAGGCCCCCGGGTCGCGGATGATCGATGACTCATGGTACATGCCTCGCCACAGCTCGGCGCCAACAGGACCCGCGGCGGTCGGCGCAGGCGGGCGAGGAACCGATGGTGCTCAGCCGAGGGCCAAGAGGGAGGCTCCCGCGTTGGACTCTGACCACGCGAGTGTTCTCCATGCCATGTGGTTCGGTGGCGACTAGTGTATCCTCCCAGCATGTCCATGGCGCGAGTGATCTCGGTGGGCGCGATATTTGTACTCTCGGCCTGTGGTCGTGGTGAGCATGTGTCAGGCCAGGTCGCGACCTTCTGCGAGTGGTTTGCGGCGGACATCAGGGAAGCCGCGATTGGAGCCGGGAACACTGCTGAGTATGGCGCCGAGCCTGGAGCCCTGCTTGGAGAGTCACGCGAGCTCGGTGGTTCCTCTCTCGAGGCCAGGTCATCCGCGTCGTATTGGATACTGCGCGAGTTCAGGCTGTGCACTAGCGTGCGCGCGGAGAGTCAGTCGGAAATCGGCGCACTGTCAACTCGATTTAGTGTTGCCGTGGCGAGGTACCGCGAGGCTGACAGTCCGGCAGATAGGGCGAGTGCCATTTCTGAGATGGCGTCGGCAATTGAAAAGGTGTCAAAGATGCCGCTGCGTGACGACTAGAACGGTGCAGATGCGTGCTTAGGATGGGAAGATCTGTTTTGAGCGATCGAGCGTCCAAGTCTAGTCCGTCACGGCGTTGGAGGGGAGGGGACGTAGCTCGGTTTGCCATTGGTTACGTGAACACAGCGCTAGCTGCCCTGGTTGTCGTGATAGTAACGGAACATGTGCAGTTGGTCGGCGGCGCTTGGCCGCGACACTATCCGTGGTCGACGATCTCACTCGGGGCGTTCGGGGTTGTGATCGGCATGACCCCGAATCGATCGGTCGGACTTGCAGTCTGGCGGATCTGTCTCAGTACGTTATTGCTGGCGAGTCTGGTTCTGAGTCGATGAGTGATGTGGCCCGGCTGGGCCAATGAGTTCAAGATGCGCTCGTTGACTCTCCAGTAGGGAGGTCGACAGCGTGGGCGATTTGTGGTCTGGGGTGGCAAAATGAAGTGCTCGACTGTCGTTCGCTGCTGTTATCTCTATGAGTTGGCTCGCGATCAGCTGGACGAGACCCAGCTGTGTCTGGAATCGCTGCAATGGGCATTGCAGATTCACGACGAGCAGGTGGTTGTGGTGTCAGTGGTCCGTTTGGCTTGCGGGCTCTCCAACGCAGAGTTTGCCCTTCGACTGCTTCTTGCTTGCCCCGAACACGCACGTCTCTGCTCGCGGAGTCGTTTTGAGCGTCTCCGCGATGCCAGCGGTCCGCTGCTCGCCAATGCGATCGGAACCTTCCCGGCCGCCGATTCCGCGCTCGCCTGGGTCTTGGCCGGCGGAGTCGACATGACTCGATGGCATCGTCAGAAAGTGAATGACCAGCCGACCGATACGCCCTCGTGAGTCGGAGCGACTACAGGAACGGCGGCGGGTTTCGGCGGTTCGGAGCTCGGCTCGGTGCCCAAGCGCCAGGCGAGGAGACCACCCACGGCGAGTCCGACGCCCGCACCAAGGAGGACCACTCCGGTCGGTCCGGAGTCGAGGTAGCGCGGTCGGATCTGATACCCGTCCGGCAGTGATCCGTTGTCCGGGTCTTCGTCGGCGGGAATGTAGAATGCAGCTAGTAGCAGCGAGGTCGTGCTCGCGCTGAACAATGCGGCCGGCCACCGCCTCATGTGACGCGATCCCGTGAGCCAGCCGTATACGCCAACCCCAGCGACGATCGCGGCCCCGGTGTAGGCGTGCGTCGCGATAGACTTGCCCGTGTCGTCGAACTCGAGCTGGATGTGATCGTCCTTGGGCCATGCAAGGTAGAGCGCTGCGCTCCCTGCGAGCACGACAGCGCTGGTTCCCAGCGCGAGCTTGGGCCAGCGCGGCCCCTTGCTCGTGCCAACATCACGCATTCGCCACGATGGTCCCTCAGCGGTGAGGTCATCGAGGAACGGGACCAGCTTCTCGGGCGTCGTGGAGTCTTCGGAGTCGGTGAAGATGGTTGCACGACGAACCTGCACGCCGTCGCGGCAGCGGATTCCGGTCACGATCGGACGTCCGTTCTCCTGTCCGCTCGCGAGCACGAGCGTCGCTCCGCTTGCCGTCCAGCGCTCCGCGAAGTGGCTGGCGAGCTTGCACTCGTCCTTGCGGGCGCCCTCGCTCGGGTACGTGAGTGCCACGTACTCACTACTCGCGTCGAGCAGCTCGTCACGATTGATGTCGGCGACGAACCGGGTCTCTTCGCCGGGCTTCACCGTGACCTCGTACTGCCTACCCGAATCGCGCGCGGACGTTCGGATGAACACGCGATACACGCCCGGTAGTAGGTCGGCGAGCGAAACGTTGCCGACTCCGCGGAGCTGGCCTTCGACCGCGATCTGTGCGTTCGGATCCCCGGCGGCAATCGAGAGCCGGCCGCGAAGCACGCCGCGTTCATCGAGCGCGACCGTCATGTAGAGCTGCTCGCCGCTCGGCCCCCACGCGTCGGTACGCGACACGGGGCGCGTCGGGTAGACGCGGCGGACTTCCTTCATCGCTTCGAGCGCGGCCCTCTCGTCGCCGAGCCGCTTGTAGCAGTCCGCGATGGCTACGAGCGTGCGGAACATCTGGTCATGGTTGCCGATGTCGTTCGCTACGAGCGCGGGATTGCGCTGCGACTTGTCGCGGGCATCGACGAGCTGGCGCAACGCGTCGCTCCACTGCGCAGCCTTGTACAGCGCGAACGCTCCGTTGTGCAGCTCTGCGAGCCCTGGTGACGTGAGCTTCGAATCGAGGATCCCCGGACGAGGGAGATTGTTGCCGGCGAGACGTAGCACCGTCGCCGGAAACGCAGCGTAGCCGCGCGTCTCAAGGAGGTCGTTGACGGCGTGAAGAAACGGCGCGAGATTGGCTGGCCGCACGCCGACGTGTGACTCGAATACGATGGTCTGCTTTTCGTGCGGGGCTCCAAACGTCGGCGTAGGCGCCACGGAGCTTGCGACGAGCACGAGTACGAACACCGGGGACTTGTTCACCGAACCACCTCGTCAGCCCCTATGTCACGAGCCGGGCCATGTGGGCGCGTCTCGCCGTCCATGTCGCTCGTGATCGTCGCGGCCGGGTCGGCTGCGTCTTTGCAGGGTGAAGTGGCGGCGATGTGGTAGTTGTCTTGCGCGGCATTCACGAACATCGGATCGGCGTTGATGTTGCCGGTGCCAGACACCGCATCGGGGCCGATGTCCGAGTAGGTCCAGGTACAATTGACGCCGCCCGCCTGCGCCCCAGGCGCGATGACCTGGTTGCCATAGATGATGTTGTTCGAGAACGTCATCGGCTGGCCGATCAGGTTGCAGAGAACCCCGGTCGTTGCGCCAGTCATTCCGCCGTTCTCGGTGACCGTGTTGAACTCGAAACGCCGTGTGCCGGTGTTGGTTTGGCTCACCAGCATGCCGCCGTACGAGGTCGAGACGCTGCCATTCTTCGCGATGATCGTGTTGGTGATGTCGAACTGCGCACCGTCGATCTTGACGCCGCCGCCCGCGTTCCCTGCGATCGTGCTCTGCGAGATCGTGAGCGAGCCGCCCGACGCGGAGACGCCGCCACCGGTGTTCCCGATCACCTTCGCTCGTACGAGGCTGAGCGCCGCGGTATTGCCAGGCGACATCGAGATGCCCACGTTCGCGCCGAGCGCGCCGCTAATCTCTAGGTCGTAGATCGCGACCCGCGCCGCGTCGGCGATCCGAAGTAACTGGCCGTTGTTCGTGCGCGTCAACTTCGCTCCCGGCGCTCCGAGAAACGTTACCGTTCGGGTGCCGTCGAGCGTGATCGCCTCGTCGATGGTGCCGGTGATCTTGACATACGGCCGATTGGTAGAGAGCGCGCTAGCAACTTTGTTACAAGGAGTCGAGAGAGAGCACGCGGGGTTGTTCGTAGCGGTTGGATCGACGTACGCGACGCTCGCCTCGTCGGCGCACGAACCGTCCGGCAGGCAAGCGTTCGTCGCGCACTCGCTGTGAGCCTGGCACGCACGGCACGCGTGTTCGTTGCCGCATACCGGTGACGTCCCGGTGCAAGCCGCGTCGTTGGTAGCCGTGCACTGGACGCACGCCCCCGACGAGAGCTCGCACACGGCCGTGGGCGCCATGCACGCCTCGTCGCTCGTGCATGGCGGCGGCGAGCCGTCCGTCCCGGCGTCGCAGCCCGATGCCCCGGGGTGCCCC
>JBQCJR010000290.1:0-13128 GCA_051952595.1 Kofleriaceae bacterium | reverse complement strand
GCGGCCCCGGGGGGGCGCGCCGCGCCCACCCTGCTCGCGAACACCCAGCGCTCCGAGTACGCCAACATCCGGCGGGCCCGCCAGAGCGCGGGCGACCCCGCGCCGCCCCCGGTGGTCGGCGCCGCGCGTCGGGGCGATCTGTTCGCGAGCGTGAGCGGCGTGCCCGAGGGCGCCGCGACCGCGTGTGCGATCGGCCTGCCGCCGGACCTCAGCGATCCGAGCCTCGAGCGCTCGATCAGCGAGCACATGGCGAAGATCGAGGTGCGGTGCGTGCCGATCCCGCCGGGGGCGGAGGTCGTGGTGGTCGAGGTCCCGCCGTGGCCGCGGTTCGACTAGTCAGGCCATCTTCAGCGCGCGCGCCACACCGGCGCCATACGCGGGGTCGGCCTTGGCGCAGTTGTCGATGTGGCGCTGCTTGATGAAGTCGGGCGCATCCCCCATCGCGCGGGCCGTGTTCTGGCACAGCGCCTCGCGCTGGTCGGGCGTCATCAGCCGGAACAGATCGCCGGGCTGCTTGTAGTAGTCGGCGTCGTCCTCGCGGAAGTTCCAGAAGTCACCGTCGCCGCGGATCTTCAGCGGCGGCTCGCGGAAGTCCGGCTGCTCCTGCCACTGGCCGAAGCTGTTGGGCTCGTAGTGGAGGGTGCTGCCGTAGTTGCCGTCCACGCGCATCGTGCCGTCCCGATGGTTGCTGTGCACCGGGCAGCGCGCCGCGTTGACGGGGATCTGGTGGTGGTTGACACCCAGGCGATACCGCTGCGCGTCGGAGTAGGCGAAGAGCCGCGCCTGCAGCATCTTGTCGGGCGAGACGCCGATGCCGGGCACCAGGTTGCTGGGCGCGAACGCGCTCTGCTCGACGTCGGCGAAGAAGTTCTCGGGGTTGCGGTCGAGCTGGAACGCGCCGACCTCGATCAGCGGATAGTCCTTCTTCGGCCAGATCTTGGTCAGGTCGAAGGGATGGTAGGGGACCTTCTCCGCGTCGGTCTCCGGCATCACCTGCACGAACAGCGTCCACTTCGGGAAGTCGCCGCGCTCGATCGCCTCGTACAGGTCGCGCTGGTGGCTCTCGCGATCGCGGCCGACGAGCTCGGCCGCCTCGGCATCCGTGAGATTTCGAATGCCCTGCTGGGTACGCATGTGGAACTTCACCCAGAAGCGCTCGCCGGCCGCGTTGGTGAAGCTGTACGTGTGCGAGCCGAAGCCGTGCATGTGGCGGTAGCTGGCGGGGATGCCGCGATCGCTCATCACGATCGTGACCTGGTGCAGCGCCTCGGGCAGGCTGGTCCAGAAGTCCCAGTTGTGGGTGGCGCTACGCAGGTTGGTGCGCGGGTCGCGCTTGACCGCCTTGTTGAGATCCGGAAATTTGCGCGGGTCGCGCAAGAAGAACACCGGCGTGTTGTTGCCCACGAGGTCCCAGTTGCCCTCCTCGGTGTAGAACTTCAGGGCGAAGCCGCGGATGTCGCGCTCCGCATCGGCCGCGCCGCGCTCCCCCGCGACGGTGGTGAAGCGGGCGAACATCTCGGTCTTCTTGCCGACCTTCTCGAAGATCTTCGCGCGGGTGTACCGCGTCACGTCGTGGGTGACCGTGAAGGTGCCGAAGGCGCCGGAGCCCTTCGCGTGCATCCGGCGCTCCGGGATGATCTCGCGGTTGAGGTTGGCCAGCTTCTCCAGCAACCAGACATCCTGCATCAGCAGCGGCCCGCGCGGGCCAGCGCTCATGCTGTTCTGGTTATCGACGACGGGAGCGCCGAAGGCGGTCGTCAGCTTCGTATCGTTCGACTTGCTCATGAGGTCCTCCAATGCGCAAAGGTCGTGTGCCGGAATGCTAGCGCGATCGGCTCTCACAAGAGCGGCGAGAACAGCCGCGCGAACGCCTGACCGAAGCGCTGCACGAACGAGTACGACGCGAGTTGCTCGAGCGTGACTTCGCGCGCCTCCGCGAGATCGGCCTCGTAGGCCGCCGCGAGCGTCTGGTTCACCGGCCGTCCGAACATCAGCGCGGCGACCTCGAAGTTGAGGCGGAAGCTGCGCACGTCGAGGTTCGCGGTGCCGACGAGCGAGATGTCGTCATCGATCACGAGCGTCTTTGCGTGGATGAAGCGCGGCTGGTACTCGAACACGCGCACCTTGCCGGCGAGCAGCTCCGGGTAGTAGCTGCGCGCCGCGAGATCGACGAGGCGGCTGTCACTCCGGTGTGGCACCAGCAGCCGCACGTCCACGCCGCGCAGCGACGCCGTGACCAGCGCCGCCAGCAACATGTCATCGGGCACGAGGTACGGGGTCGTGAGCCACACGCGGCGCACCGCCTGCGTGATCGCGGTGAAGTACACCTTGTGGATCGCGAAGTCGTTCGAGTCGGGCCCCGAGGCGATCACCTGCACCAGGTGCTCGCCCTCGCACGTCGGCGAGGGGACCGTCGCGAGCTCGACCGGCAGCAGCTCGCCCGCGACGAAGTACCAGTCCTCGAAGAACACGCGCTGCAGCGGCCACACCGCCGGCCCGACGAGCCGCAGGTGCGTATCGCGCCAGTACGCGTCCGACAGCTCCGCGCTGTGCAGATCGCTGATGTTCATGCCGCCGGTGAACCCGACGGTGCCATCGACGATCACGATCTTGCGGTGCGTGCGAAAGTCTGCGCGCCGGCGCCTCAGCGTACGCAGCTGGATCGGGTTGAACCACGCGAACGCGACGCCTGCCTCCTTCAGCGGCCGCAAGAACTTCCGGCGCAGTCCGTAACTGCCTGCCGCGTCGACGATCATGCGCACCTTCACCCCGGCGCGCGCCCGCTCGATCAAGGCGTCGCGTAGCCGCGTGCCGATCGCGTCCGGCTCCCAGATGTAATACTCGAGGTGCACGTGGTCGCGCGCGCCCGCGACCGCCGATAGCAGCGCCTCGTACGCGCTCGCGCCATCGAGGTACACGTCCGCAGCCGCGGCGCGATACGGCGGCGATCCGGCGAGCCCGAGCGACACCAGCGCGAGTTGATGGTTGGTGACGTCACCCTCGAGTGCGGCGAGCCCGCGCAGCCCCTCATCGACGATCCGCTTGCTTCGCGAACGCTCGCGCCGCGGCCGCTCGAGGCTCAGCGGACCCAGCAAGCGATAGATCACCAGCCCGACGAGCGGCACGAACACGAGCACCAACAGCCACGCGATCGTCGACGAGGCGGGACGGCGCTGCATCACGATCAGGACCGCGTTGATCGCGATCCACACCACCATGCCCGTCGAGATCAGAAACCAGAAACTCATCGTTGGTGGGCCTCGAGCCACCCCGTCGCGCGTTGACGAGACCAGAAGATCCTACCGCGCTCGCGCATCACTCGAAACCCGAGAGGGACTCGAGTGCTGGTCGAGGTCCCGCAGGTTCGACGAGAGCGTGCGCGCGCGCTGACGGCCGGGGGAGACAAGAGCCGAGGGGGAGAACGCGGACACGCGCGCTGACGGCGGCGGGGTGGGCCCCGTCGCTCGACACCTGCGAGAGGCGGCGCCGGTCTGACAACGCCGACGGGGGGCCTTACTCGCTCGGGACCCACCCCGTCCGCCTTTCGCGCGCGATGACGCGGCACGACCGCTCGGCCGCCATATTGCGAGACAAGCGACGGGAGAGCACGAACGCGAAAGAAGTTGTGAGGAGAACACCCGCGACCTCATGCGCGAGCACCTCTTCAGCCTCTCGCGGTCACGGGGCGCCGGCGCGCGAGCTCCAGCAGGCAGTTCGGTTGCGCCCATCCCGTCCGTGATCGACGACGTGGACAGGGGCCACCGGACTCGAGGCCCTGTCGAGAGCCTGCGCGGCCTCGTCCACGCGCGCGCGAGGCGGACGGGGTGGGTCCCGAGCGAGTAAGGCCGTCCGTCGGCGTTGTCAGGCCGGCGCCGCCTCTCGCAGGTGTCGAGCGACGGGGCCCACCCCGCCGCCGTCAGCGCGCGTGTCCGCGTTCTCCCGCTCGGCTCGTGCCTCGCCGTTCTCCCGCTCGGCTCGTGCTTCGCCGTTCTCCCGCTCGGCTCGTGCTTCGCCGTCCTCCCGCTCGGCTCGTGCTTCGCCGTTCTCCCCGTCGCTCCGCCACCCACAGCTCACGCCGGCGCCGCCGCGAGCTCTGGCGCTTGTGCTGCCGGGAACTTGACCCGGCTGTAGCTGATCGCGCCCACCCCGACCCAGCAGACCAGATCGAGCGCCACCACCACCGCGCGCACGGCGGGCAACTTGGTCGCCAGCGTGCACTTGAGCACCGACGCCGTGGGCCCGAGGAAGTTCTGCCAGTTGGTGCGCGGATCGTTCTCGTTCCGATTCTTGGTGACCAGCATGATGTACAAGCCGAGGAGCCAGCACGGCACCGCGCCGCACAGGCTGTAGAGCGTCCCCGTGATCGCGTTGACGAACCGCGCGAGCCGGCCGGACACCGCGAGCGAGACCATGTTGATCAGCGGCGCCACCAGGCCGAGCACCCAGTTCCAGATCTCGAGGTTCTTCAGCTTCCCGGGATCGCGCGCGAACGAGCTGATCGGCGTGCCGAAGCCGACGACCAGCAGCCCGACCGCGGTGTCGAGCCACCCGAGCCCCTTCTCGATCACCGTCGGGGCTGGCCCCTCCTTCTTCTTCATCGGCATCGTCGCGTCGAGCACGCCCTCGATCGCGCCGTACATCCAGGTCACGACCGCGTAGCAGATCGCGAGGATGTCGTTCACCTCCTTCGGCAGCGCGAGGCCCGCGCCGTCCGCGGTGCTGGTCAGGCCGGCCGCCGCGGCGAGCTTGGCTGCGGTGAGCTCGGCCTGGAACTCGTCGACGCTCGCCTGGGTGGGGAACGGCGCGCGGTCGAGCGTGGCGGTGTACAGCGCGTTGGCGGGGATCGCGACGAGCAGCCCGATGACGCCGGCCAGGGTCATCGGCTGGCCATCGGGGAACGCCTCGCTCTGGGTCACGTACGCGTACACGTCCGAGACGTACGGGATCGACCACACCGCCGACAGCTGGGCCTCGAACGCCGCGAACAGCTGGTCGATCACGTCGAACATCGCGTGCAGGGCGTGGCCCATGCCCTCGAACAGCAGCTGCACGAACGCCGACAGCGCCGAGATCAGGGTCTGGCCGCCCAGCTGGAGGATGGTCGAGGCGTCGGTGCGGAACGGCTCGAGCGCCGCGTCAAGCGCGCTGAACTCGTCGTTGTTGGTGCGGTCGCGGGTGAAGCTCTCGAGCTTGTCGAGCGCCTTCTGGAGCGCGTCGGTATCGACCGGGTCGCCCTTCGGGGAGCCGATCGTCCCGTTCTTCACCTGCTCGAACAGCGCCTCGAGCACCAGGTGGTTCGACATCTCGAGCTCGAGCTCCGGCGCCGCCTGGCCCACCGAGTCGGTGATCGATCCGATCGTGCTGGTGCCGAAGTCCGCCGCGAACGCGTCGAGCTGTTCGGTCGCCTGGGCCCGGATCTCGCGGAGCCCGTGATCGATCTTGTCGACGAGCCCCTGGGTGGCGATCCGGGGCAGCTCGATCATCTGCTGGAGCGTCCAGCTCACCGCCTGCTGGAGCCGCAAGATGTTGTCCCAGTCGAAGATCCGGCCGAGCCACTCGAACAGATCGTCGAGCAGCACCTGGACGCGGCCCCACGCCGCCTCGATCAGATCGAGCGCCTGCTCGACGCCGGCGACCGCGGTCGAGAACTGGTACTTCACGCCGTCGACGAGCAGCGACAGCGTCGCGGTGACCTGCTCGGTGGCGGTGACCACCAGGCCCACGAGCTCGGCGGCGCCGGACTTGATCGCCTGCCACACGTCGCCGAGGGTCGACGCGAGGTCGGCCCAGCCGTCGGCGCCGCCCACCAGCTCGGCGATCAGGCCCGGCGCGTCGGCGGGAGCGATCCGCTGGTAGCGCGGCGCATCTGGATCGCGGAGATCGGCGTAGCAGGCGAACTTCGGGGCAGGGCGCGCGGGCGCGGTGATCGGGCGAGCGCGGTAGCGCAGGCCGGCGCGGGTGCGGGTGGACGTCGCGGCGCCGGCCGCGGCCTCGGGGAGGAGCATCAGCAGATCGCGGGTCAGCGGCACCAGCGCCTCGGCGCGGCGCTCGCGCTGGCCGTGGGTCCCGGGGACCAGCGGCCTACCGGCGGCCTTGGCGTCGAGTACGCCGCTCAGCGAGATCCCGCGCAGCTGCGCTTCGACGTCGGCGTTGGGCACGAGCAGCACGGGCGCGGCGAGCCCCGCCGCGGACAGCACCACCGGCTCGGTCGAGAGTCCGAGCGCCGGCTGCACGATCTTGACCCGGCCGATCGCGTCGGTGATCGCGGCGATCGGCGCGCCGGCATCGGCGACCGCGGCGTGGCCGTTGACCCGCATCGCACACGGCGCGCGGGTGGTCAGCGCGACCGGCGCGAACGCCAGCGGGTGGCCATCAGCGCCGACCAGCCGCGCCTCGAGCGCGTACGAGTAGGTCGGCTGCACGGCGCCGCCGCTCTGCACCGCGAGCGGCTCGGTCGACCAGTCGCCGCTGCTCCCCTGCCACACGTGGACCATCCCGCCGTTGTTGTCGCGGGTCACCAGGTGAACGCAGCCATCGGCGTCGCGCACGGCCGAGACCGCCATGACCGAAGTCGCCTGGTCGGTGATCGGGAGCGCGTCCTGCCACGCGCCGCCGGACGGCTGGGCCCAGTGGTACACCGTGCGCGGCTGGTGCTCCGACCGGCCGATCGAGAACGCGTGCGCGGTCGACGCGGCGTCGAACGACAGCGCGAGATCTCGGAACTCCTCGCGCGCGAGCTGCTGCTCGCCGTGGTGCGGCAACATCGTGGCCCCGTTCGCGAGCGGAGCGACGAGCTGCAGCGAGCCGTGGAACCGCACCAGCACCTGGGTCTCGCCCGAGGGGCCCTCGGCCACCGCGGCGCCGGTGATGATCCCGCCGCAGTCGATGGACTGGGTCTCGGCGGGGTTGTCGAACGGCCACACCGAGATCGCGGAGCCCGCGTAGCCGATCAGGGCGCTCGACGCGTTGTACGTCCCGACGTCGATCCGCGTCGTGGTGACGGTCTGGAGCAGGGTGCCGAGCGCCGGGTTCGCCGGATCCCAGTTGGCGGTCACGTAGGCGCTCCAGCTGGCGCCATTCTGGACCAGCACCGCGACGGCCAGCTGGCCGCCGAGCACGCGCGCGGCCACCGCGCCGACCGTGCCCGAGGCCGACACCGTGGTCGGCGTCGACCAGCTGCCGCCGGGCGCGCAGGTCGCGAACGCGAAGCCCTGCCCGGACGGCGCGAACGCGATCTGGGTGCCGTCGGCCAGCACGGTCGCGGTCGCCGCCGGGCCGGTCAGCGCGAGCGTCGTGTTCGCGAGCCCGGTGTCGCTGTCGGGATCCGGCGCGAGGATCCGCGCCGCGTTGCCGGTGAGCAGCGCCGCGATCTCGCCGCCGCTCGGCGACAGCGCGATCACGCGGCCCACGCCGAGCCCGGCGGCCGGGCCGGCGGCGATCACGAAGTCCTGGGTGAGCGTCGCGTTGACGACCACGCTCGCGGACAGCTGCGAGGTCACGAGCGTCGCGTCGGTCGCCTGCAGCGCGGACATCACGAGCGTGCTGTCGCTGCCCAGCGCGAGCTGGATCACCGGGCCGACCAGCGCGCTCGCCGGCGAGCTGCCCGGGATCGGCGCGTTGGTGCTCCAGTTGCCGTCGCGGAACACCGCGCAGGTCAGGCCGGTGCTCGTGCTGTCGACCAGGTACATCGCGTCGCCATACGCGGCCAGCGCGGGGGTGTACGCCGTCGACTCGGTGCTGATCGGCTGCTGCGAGACGATGAAGCTGGTGCCGCCCTCCTCGAACCAGCCCCAGTAGACCTGGTTGTCCTGGATCGAGCCCTTCCACACCGCGTACAGCGTGCCGCCGAGCGCGGCGAGCTGCGGTGTCCCGGTGCTGGCCGCCTCGAGCGAGGTGGGGCCGGTCCAGGTCACGCCGCTGTTGGACCAGGTCCCGGTGACATAGCGCACGTTGAGCACGTGCGAGAGATCCGCCCACGAGACCCAGAGCTGGCCGTCGAACACCACGGCGTTCACCGACTCGGTCGGGTTCGCGGTCGGGAACGCGGGGCTGCCCGCCGTCCACGTCCCGGTCTGACAGGTCGCCCACGACACCGCGTACTGGGCGGTGGCCACCGAGGTGATCCAGAACAGGAACCACTGGTCCTGCCAGTAGACGAGCGCCGGCGTGGCGTTGCGGCTGGTCGTGAACGGCAGGTCGCTCACCGTCCAGGCCCCGGTGAGATCCTGGCTGGCCCACTGGAGCGTTCCGCTCGACGAGCACCACGCGGCGCACAGCGTGCCGTTCGGCGCGCGGGCGATCGCGGCGCCCGAGCCGGCTCCGGTGAGCAGCTGCGCTGGCGCGGTGAACTGCGGCTGATCCGGCAGCGCGCCATCGAGCGTGGCGTACGCGAGCCCGCCGCCCGACGTGGGCCACGCGAGGAACAGCGTCGCGGTGGTCGCGTCGGTGTAGACGCCGAGGCTCGCGGCGTTCTGCGCGGTGGTGACGCCGGTCGTGCCGATCGTCCAGGTGGTGGTGCTGCCCGCGGTGGCGGTGCCGAGCGCGATCGCGCCGCTGGCCTGCGGCACGGTCGCGTACAGCGTGTTGCCGAACGCCACGACCGAAGGGGTCCCGGTCGCGTCGTCGGTCATCGCCGCGGTCTCGGCGGACCACGTCGTGCCATCGGTGGTGGTCGACTGGAACACCGTGCCGGTGCTCGGGGCGATGCCCTGCCACATCATCGAGAGCTCGCCGCCGATCGCAGCGAGCGAGGGCGAGCCGCTGAGCGAGAACTGACCGATCGTGGCGGTCTGCGGAACCGTCGGCGTCGCGCCGCCCTCCGGGGTGAACCACAGCACGGTGGGGTGGGCCAGGTGACCGGACGAGCCCGGTGTGGTGTACGCGAGGTAGAGCCGGTCCCGGCACGCGGCGAGCGCCGGGGTTCCGGACGCGGCGGGGATGCCGCTGACCGCGGAGACCGTCCACGCGCCGGCCTCCGACTGCGTGGCGACGTACAACGAGCTCTGGCTCAGCCACACCATCCACAGCTTGCCCTCGTACACCGCGAGCGCGGGCCCACCGCTATCGGGCGGCTGGCCGGCCAGCTCCGGTGGTGTCGTCGGCGTCGACCAGCCACGCGCGGGCGTGTACGTCGACAGGAGCAGCGACTGGGTGGACGACTGCCACGCCATCACCAACTGGCCCCCGAACATCGCGAACGCGGGCGCGTTCGAGGAGCCGCGATCCAGAAACACCGTCGTCAGGTCGAATGCCATCGACCTGGAGCGTAACAAGGCCGGCCGTGGGCCTCAGCGCAGCTCGGCGCCTTCGGCGATCCGATCGTGCTCGGCCGCCTCCCCGATGCGGAGGAGGGCCGAGGCGAGGATGTCCGCCGTGGTCGAGCGGTACTTGTCGCGCGCGCGCCGCGCACCCAACGCGCCGGCCACCGCGAGCAGGCCATCGCCGACGGCGCTTGCGGCGCGCTCGCCCATCCGGCGGTCGTCGCGCTCGCCGGTGATGAACGAGGGCCGCGCGATCACCCACGGCAGGCCGGAGGTGCGCACGACCTCCTCGGCCTTGCCGCGGGCGCGCAGGTACGCCGAGCGCGCGGTCGCGTCCGCGCCGACGCTCGACAGGTAGACCACGCGCGGCTGCACCTCGGACGCACGCGCGGCCTCGACGGCGATCCGGGTCAGCCCGAGATCGATCGCCTCGTAGATATCGCCCTCGACGCGATCCTCGCGGGCGCGCCGGCGGGTCGTGCCGATCAGGATGTACAGCTGCGCCGGGGCGAGCGCGCGCAGCCGGGCGGCCAGCTCGGGGGCGGTCCACGGCGTGGCGTCGACCTCGGCGCCGAGCGCGCCGAACCGCTCGCGCCACTCGGCGAGCCGGCTCGAGTCGGGGCGGACGTGGGCGATCGCGGTCGCGCCGCGCACGCACAGCTGGCGCACCACCTCGCGGCCGACCAGGCCGGTCGCGCCGAGCACGAACGCGCTCATCGGCCGGCCAGCTTCGCGAGCGCGGCCTGCATGCGCTCGCGCAGCGGCTCGACGACCGACTCGTCCTTGACGTTGATCACCGGCTCGGTGTCGTACTGCTCGTAGAACACGCTGTCCTTGGTGTCGGCCGGCACGCCGAGCGCCTCGCGGATCCGCTTGAAGTCGGGCACGAACCCGCGATCGATCAGCGGGATCAGCGTTCCGGTGATCGTGCCGGTGAGCCCGCAGATGTACACGACGACGTTGTGCGGGTTGAACCCGCCGGGCGGCAGGCCGAGCCGGTTCTCGAGATCATCGAGCCGGGCGCCCTCGAAGAACGCCTCGACGCGGCCGCTGTCGCCCTTCCAGTCGGGCGCCTCCTTCGGCCGGCTCACCGTGCCCCAGTAGCGGAGCCGGTGGACCTCCACCATGCGCTGGAGCTCGTCGCGGTAGCCGAGGTCCGCCGGGTACGACGCGCCGTGCAGCAGCACCCACTTCGAGAGATCCGCGGTCGCGTCGCGGCGCAGCTCGCTGCGCACCATGCTCACGAACGGCGCCGAGCCGGTGCCGGCGGCGACCATCACGCGGATCCGCGGATCGGCGACCCCGATGGTGTCCTTGATCGTGAACACGCCGGCGGCGACCGGGCGCATGTACATCCGATCGCCGTTCCGGAGCTTCCACAACAGGTGGGTCAGCGGGTTCTCGGACTCCGGCCGCGCCACCCATCGCACGTAGAACTCGACCGGGCCCTCGTCCTCGGGCGCCGACGCGATCGACATCGATCGCCGCACCGAGCCGAGCTCCGGCCGGTCGTGGTTGTTCATCCCGAGCACGCAGTACTGCCCGGGCACGAACCATGGCAGCACGTCCGGAGCGACGTCGGGCTGGATCCGGAACAAGGTCAGCGCATCGGTAACATCGACACGCTCGACCAGCGTCGCGTTGTACTCGAGTGGCTTGGCCATCGAGGCGACGCTAGCACGCTCTCCCAGCGATCGGGCCAGGACTCACGAGGCGGTCTGCGGCGCGGTCGTGCGCTGACCCTGCTCGAGTGCGCGCCAGGCGTCGTCGCGCGCAACCGCGAGCCGATCCAGTGCATCGGATGCGATCCGATCTCGATCCTCGAACCCGGCGGGCTCGACCGACTGCATCGACTGGATCGCGTTCCCGGTCTGGTCGACCTGGAGCTGGAACACCCGCAGCTTCTCGTTCAGATCGGCCCGGGCCTGATCGGTCAGCGGGGTGGCCATCGCGATCGAGTTGATCAGCAGCGGCTGGGTCGCGTAGGTGGCGAACTCGCCGACCAGGGTGCGCAGCCGGTCGTCGCGGCGCTGCTCGTCGGCGTGCCCGGCGGGCGCCTGCGACCGAGGCTGCTGCGCGGGCTGCTGCTGCGCGGGCTCCTGCTGCGCGGGCTCCTGCGTCGGAGCCGCGCGCGTGGCCTCCTGCGCCTCGTACTGGACCGTCTGGCGGCCCGAGGTCTTCTCCGCCGCGCGCTCGGAGCGATCCCGGCACGCCGCCGTCGAGACCAGGCCGGTCGCGATCAGCAAAACTCCAAACCGCATCAGTCTCCTCATGAGCCGAGCGGGAGCATCGCGCGTAGCACGGCGCGGCTAACGCGTCGCGAAACCGCGGCGGCGCGTCGCGTCGCGCGCGCCGATCCGGTCGGCGACCACGACCAGCATCGCGTGGTCGGCCGGGCGCCACTCGGCCTCGAGCGCGGCGCGGCTGCGCACCCGATGGGCGCCGGTCGCAGGATCGAGCGTCGCGACCCGGCCATCGCGTGGATCGATCGCGACCACCACCTCGTAGTGGCGGCGCGCGCGCCCGCGCTCGAACGGGAGCAGCAGGCCGAGCACGACCGGCCGCCCGTGCGCGAGCTCGCGCTCGAGATCGGCCGGCGCGCCGCGGATCGCGTAGGCCTCGAGCCCGCGCGAGCGCGCGAGGTCGCGCAGCGCACCGAGCTTGATGCCGCCGCCGGTCGAGCGGACCTCGCGATCGAGCTCGACGATCGTCCACGGGCGGCCCCACGCTCCCGCGATCATCGCGAGCGCGGCGAGCCCACAATCGGCGGCGCGCTGCTGGCGGACCACCGGGGTCGGCGCGGCGCGCAGCCAGCCGGCGTCGAGCTGCTCCGGAGCGACCGGCCGCGCGCCGCCGGTGTACGCGAGGGATGTACAGCCGGCGAGCGCCAGCGCGAACAGCGTTGCGATCGATCTCGGCATCATGGCCGGGCTCACAGCAGCAGCAGCAACAGGAACAGCACGACGACCGTGCTGCCGGACAGCGCGACGACGATGGTGCTGCCGCCCTCGAAGTCCGCGACCTCGGCGGCGCGGGGATCGCGGGCCTCGCGCTCGGCGTAGCGCGCAGCGTCCCGCTCGGCGGTCGGTGTGGTGGTGCGTGCCTCGGCGATCGTGGGCGCGGCGAGCGCCAGCCCCGCGGCCAGGGCGAGCAGTCCAGTGCGACTCGACATGGGCATACCTCCGTGTTGTTCGGAAGCAGAGCAAGCAGCGGACCAGCGAGATCCGCAGCTGCCACGCCGGTTCGGGAGCGCGGGCCGCGCGCGCCTGCCACGTGCGCGTCAGCGCGCGCGACGAATCAGCAGCGCCTTGAACTCGTGGGGCACGAGGCCCATCAGGCGATCCTCGATCTTGTCCCAGCGCAGCTCGCCGATCGTCGAGAGATCGAGCTTGTCGCCCACGGCCTCGGCGAGCAGCGCGGGCGTGTAGCCGATCTTCGCCAGCTCGACCCCGGCGTCGGCGGCGAGCGCGCGCAGCGCCCGGAAGTGGCTGCGCGTGGTCGCGAGGCCCTGCTGCGCGCGATCGAAGTCGAGCAGGTCGATCACGAACTCGATGTTGGCTTCGAGCCCGGCGCCGCGCGCGACCTGCGCGAGCTGGCCGAAGTGGGTCGATAGCTCGGGGTGATCGAGGTGGCTCGACAGCTTGGGCCACGCCGCGGTGTCGCCGAACTCGGTGACCACCGCGCTGCCGCCGGGCGCGAGCCACCGCGCGATCCGCGCGACCAGCTCGAACGCGCCGGTCTGGAGGTAGAACGGCTCGGGCGCGTCGTCGAGCACGAGGCCGAGCTCCGCGGCGAGCGCGCCGCCGCCGCCGAGCGCGCGCAGCTTCTCGCGATCGACGGTGCCGCCCTCCGCGGCGAGCCCGACGTC
>JBQCJR010000289.1:0-3848 GCA_051952595.1 Kofleriaceae bacterium | reverse complement strand
GCACCGGAGCGCGGCTCGGTGTCGGGCGAGCTGTCCCACCTCGGGTTCGATCCCGGAAACCTCGCGCGCGGCGGGTTCAGCCTACCGATGCCGATCGGGCTGCCCGGCGGGCGAGGCGCGCCGCTGGTTGGCATCGTGCCGGCCTACGCGCCCGAGAACGGCCAGTCCGAGTGGGGCATGGGCTGGCGGCTGGACCTGAGCATTCGCCGGTCGGCGATCGTCGGTGATATCGACCCGGCGGGCGACGAGTTCGTCAGCCCGTGGGGGCGCCTGGTCCAGCGCAGCGATGGGAGCTACGCGCCGACCGGCGCTGCGCCGACCGTGTCGCTGCGCCGGGTGAACGGCGGGTGGGAGGCGGTGACCAGTGACGGGAGCCGCTTCACGTTCGCGGCGACCGAGGTGGTCGCCAGTGGCCACGCCTGGATGCTGAGCCGGGTCGACGGCGTGCTCGGCGACTCCACGGTGTTCAGCTACGTGCGCAACGCGAGCGGCCGGCCGTTCGTGTCGGCGGTGGAGTGGGGCGGGCGCGGTGAAGCGCACCAGTACCGGCTCGAGCTCGACTACGAGACCCTCGCGATCCCACTCCAGGACTACCGCGCGGGGGTGCTGCTGACCCTCGATCGGCGCGTCCAGGCGGCGCGGGTCCGCGTGCGCTCGGCCGCAGGCGGGTTCGAGACCGGCTGGACCGATCAGCTCGAGTACACGACGAGCCCGAGCGGCGCGGCGTTCTACTTGACCGGCGTGACCCGGCGCAACCGCGCCGGTGTGGCCGAGCCGACGCAGCGCTACAGCTACGACTTCGGCGACACCACGCGGGCGACCGCGCGGCTGGTCGACGTGCCGGCGCTGAACGCGGTGCTGACCGCCGTGGGCGGCGACACGCTACAGCCCCACAAGTCGGTGGGGCTCGACGTCGAGGACGATGGCCTGGTCGAGCTCGAGGTCGCCCGCGATCAGTCGCTGATCCGCCGGCAGGGCAGCGGGTTCGTGCTCGAGCCGCTCGCGAGTGCCCCCGGGGCGATCGTGGAGTGTCGGCCGCCGCCTGCGTCGGCCAATCCGCCGCGCGTGCTGACGCGGATGACGGCCGATGCGAGCGAGCCCCAGGTGTTTCGCACGATCTATCACGGCGGGACCGACACGACCCGCGTGCTGGTGTGCAGCCGGCAGGGCGTGCCGGAGCTCGATCAGAAGCTGCCGGGCGGATGGGCGCTGAGCCCGACCACGCGCCTCGTCGACCTCAACCACGATCACCGCCCCGACGTGATCCAGGTGTTCTCGAAGGGCTACCAGGTCCTCGAGAACGTCAGCGACGAGACCGGTTACCGCTTCGTGGCGCACCCGGTCCGCCGCTTGACCGATTCGTTCACGCCCGGGACGACGTGGGTCCAGGACATGAACGGCGACGGTCAGGGCGATCTGGTGATGCGGTTCCCGTCGTGGCTCGCCGTGTGGCACGGGCTAGGCCAGCTCAAGTTCGCGCCGACCGCGCAGTCCATCCCCGTCAAGTCGCTCTCGGGGACCTCGGTCAGCGACCTCGCGGACCGCGAGCTCACGTTCGTCGATGTCAACCACGACGGCTTGATGGACGTGATCACGACGCGTGGCCGATCGCTCAACGTGTTCCTCAACAACGGGCGCCAGCTCAACGAGGTGCTCGTGCCCGGGCTCGCGGCGGTGAACTGGGAGTTCGGTGCGCCGGTCGCTGCGGATGTCACCGGCGCCGGCAACGTCCAGGTGATGTTCGTGCAGGGCACGCAGGCCAAGGCGATCGATCTCAGCACGCCGTCGACCGGCCTGCTGGTGAGCGCCGACGACGGCAAGGGCACGGTGGCGCGGTTCGGCTACGGCCGGAGCGCCCCGGTGCCGGGCATCCGGCAGCGGACCACCGTGCTCGCGAGCTTGACGCTCGAGTCCTCGGGCTACGATCCCGTGTCGTACAGCTACACCTACGGCGCGCCGGTGATGCACAGCGCCGGCAAGCATCTGGTCGGGTTCGCCAGCGTCGACAAGCACTCGCCGATCGTCACCGAGCACGTCGAGCTCCTCCACGACGACGACGTCTCCGGGGTGCGCGCGCTCTCCGAGACCACCGACGCACGCACGCCGGGCATCGTCCGGTTCAGCCGCGAGCAGTATCAGGACGTCACGGTCGACGGCGTGCGCTGGTTGCGGCCCTCGCAGGCCGAGGCCGGCTACCGCAGCGCCGACGGCAGCGTGACGCTGGCTTCGAGCACGCAGTACAACACCTACGAGCGCGGGTTCTGCCCCACCGTCGTCACGACGCTGTCTCCCGGTGGCCAGCTGGTCCGCACGAGCACGCTGACCAGCGTGCCGGCGATCCCCGATGCGCTGCACTGCCTGCCGGTCACGCAGCGGCTGTTCGGCAGCCACACCAACACCACACTCGATTTCCAGTACGGGGTCGACCTCGCGCGCAACGACGTCGGCCAGGTGACGCGGGTCACCCAGCTCGGGCCGCTGATGGAGCCGCTGGTGCTGCAGGAGATCACCTATGATCCCGAGCGCCGCGTCAGGACGATCAGCGCGCCGGGCCGCGGCACGACCACCGCGCAGCACGACGGGGCCGGCCGGCTGATCAGCGTGACCGATCCGATCGGGGTGGTGACCCAGATCGACGAGATCGATCCGGTGAGCGACAGCGTGCTCGCGCTGGCGACGCTGCGGCCGGACGCGCCGCACACGACGTTCTTCCGCTACGACGGCCGCGACCGGCTGGCGTCGTCGTGGGACGACCTGTCGGGGGCCACCGAGGCGACGCCGCTCGCGGCGTACACCTACCAGGACGCGACCGCCACCGCGCCGGGTCGGATCGATCATCGGGTGCTCGCCGACGTCAATGGCAACCTGACGCGCCACGCGGTCTCGCTGGTCGCCGCGGATGGAGAGCCTCTGGTCACCGGCACCTGGCTCGGCGATCACTTCGCGCTCGGCCACGCTTCGATCTCGAATCGCAGCACGCTCACCCAGCGGACCTCGTTCGTCGGCGCGCTGTCCGACGCGGCGCTCGCCGCGATGACCAGCGAAGACCTGCGCAGCTTTGGCACGCCGCTGGTCGAGACCGTGGGTGCCGGGTTCGGGCACGCCGTGCAGACCACCACGACGCACCAGCAGGCCGTCGTGGGTGTGGTGACCACGGAGCGGGTGCTCGGCAGCGCCGAGCTGGTGACCCGCGTGCATCAGCCGGGCGGGTTCACCGCCGAGTCCGCGGTCGACGCCGCCGGGCGCCTGGTCCGCAAGACCGACGAGACCGGCACCACCCATCGCTACACGTACGACGCGCTCGGCCGGCTGGTCCGCGCCGAGACGCCCGATGGCGCGCAGACCCTGGTGTTCGACGGCTTCGGTCGTCCGTCGAAGATCGCGCGCGCTGGCCTGGGCGCGGTGACCTACGCCTACCACCCGGTGTCCGGCCTGCCGGTGCGCAAGCAACACCTCGACGCCACGGGCGCGGTGGTGGACGCGTCGGACACGACGTACGACGCGTTCGGCCGCACGACGGCGGTCACCGAGTCCACCCTCACGGCGTCGTCGAGCATCGCGTTCGACTACGATGGCCAGCTCGGCAAGGGCTCCGCGCCGGGACAGCTCGGCCGGTTGTCGCACGTCGGTGGCGCGGGCTGGGATCGCCGCACGCTGTTCGATCCGGCGGGCCGCCCGTATCAGGAGCACGTCGAGCTCGCCGGCTGGCGCGATCTGTCCAGCGACACGACCTATCGCGCGGACGGCTCGGTCGCCAGCAACACGCTGACGATCGCCGATGCGGCCGGCACGGTCCGGCTCAGCGTCACCAAGGAGACGGAGCTCGATAGTCTGGGCCGGGTCTCGGC
>JBQCJR010000288.1:0-18537 GCA_051952595.1 Kofleriaceae bacterium | reverse complement strand
GCTCGCTGGGCAGCCCCGAGCCCACGAGCGCGGCGAGCGCCGCCGACGGCCCGGGGATCACCTCCACCCGCGCGCCGGCCTCGATCGCCGCCTCGACCGCCCGCGCGCCCGGATCCGAGACCCCCGGCATGCCGGCCTCGCTGATCACCGCCACGCGCTGCCCGGCGCGCAGCGCGTCGGCGAGCTCCCCTGCCCGCTCGGCCTCGTTGCCCTCGAAGAACGAGATCACGCGGCGGCCGGGGTGGACCGCCCCGAGCGCGTCGACGTGCCCGAGCAGGACCTTGGCGGAGCGGGTGTCCTCGGCCGCGATCAGGTCGACCTCGCGCAGGATCCGCGCCGCGCGCAGCGACAGATCCTCGAGGTTCCCGATCGGCGTACCGACCACGTAGAGCGTGCCCGTCACCGGTCCGCTCAGTCGCGCGTCAGCGCGCCGATGTCGACCGCGGTGCCGAGCTCGGCCTCGAGGTACTTCTTGAGCCGATCGAGCATGCGCTTCTCGAGCTGGCGCGCGCGCTCCCGGCTGACCTGGTAGCGATCGCCGATCTCCTGGAGCGTCAGCGGCTCGTCGGTGAGCCAGCGCTCGCGGAAGATCGTCTGCTCGCGGCCCTGCAGCGTCGCGGCGAACGCCTCGAGCTTGCCGCGCAACAGCTCGCTGAACTCGCTCTGCGCGACCGCGCGATCCGGCCGCTCGTCCTCGCTCGGCAGGTAATCGAGCCGGGTCCGCACGCCGTCCTCGTCGCCGCTCCCGAGCGGCGCGTCGAGCGAGGCCTCCGGCGCGGCCAGCCGGCGCTCCATCTCGATGACCTCCTTCTCGGGGACATCGAGCTTCTCGGCGAGCAGCGCCGAGGTCGGCTGGAACCCGAGCTGCTCGAGCTTCTCCCGCTCCTTGCGCAGATTGAAGAACAGCTTGCGCTGCGCCTGGGTGGTCCCGATCTTCACCAGGCGCCAGTTGTTGAGGATGAACTTGAGGATGTACGCGCGGATCCAGAACGCCGCGTAGCTCGACAGCTTGACCCCGCGGTACGGATCGAACTTCGACACCGCCTGGATCAGCCCGATGTTGCCCTCCTGGACCAGGTCGAGCAGGTTCTTGTGCGCTCGTCGATACTCGTACGCGATCTTGACCACCAGGCGCAGGTTCGCCTCGATCAGGCGGCGCGCGGCGGCGGTGTCGCCGTGCTCGACCAGCCGGACCGCCAGGTCCTTCTCTTCTTCGGGAGTGAGCAGCGGGTAGCGCCGGGTCTCGCGCATGTACGCCGCCATCGGATCGCGGCGCGCGAGCGAGC
This sequence comes from Kofleriaceae bacterium, assembly GCA_051952595.1. Taxonomy (GTDB): domain Bacteria; phylum Myxococcota_A; class Polyangia; order Haliangiales; family Haliangiaceae; genus JABFXX01. The sequence goes on along the minus strand of JBQCJR010000288.1, from coordinate 17,251 downwards.
CGGTGCCGCGCGGCTCCCGAGGCTCCTCCGCGGGCTTGTCGACGTCCTCTTCGTCCGCGGGCTCGTCCCCGACGTCGATCGCACCACTCGCGGCCGCGAGATCGGTGTCGACCCCCTCCTCGGATTCAGCCTCGGTCTCCTCCTCGTCGCGTTCGGCGCTCGCGTCCTCGGAGTCCTTCTCAGCGGGCTGATCGCCCACGTCGATCACGCTGCTCTTGGTCTTCTTGCCGCGCTTGGCGGGGGCACTGCCGGCGCCTCTGGTCTTCCGCTCGGCCATCGATTTCCTGCGACGACCATACTACATGGCACCACGGGAGGTCGTCGCCACGAGGCGGGTGGCGCGTCGTTCAATGAACCCTATAATCGGTGGATATGCGCAGCCGGTTGAATTCGGCCCTGGTGGTGGGGGCGGGTGTAGCTGCACTCGTGCTCACCTTCGTCCGACAGTCCCCAGAAGGCGTGTTCCCCCTCGAGCTAGACGCGCCGGTGGTGAGAGCCGCGCCCGGCAAGCAGGTGCAACAGAAGCACGAGCTGACCGCGCTCAAGATCTTCAACATGACGCTCGTCCGGATCAAGGATCGCTACGTCGATCCGGGCCGCGTCGATCCGAGGAAGATGTTGTACGGCGCGCTCGAGTCCGTGCAGTTCAACATCCCCGAGGTGCTCGTCGAGCCCGACGTCGCACATCACAAGGTGAAGATCACGGTCAACGATCGGCCCGAGGTGTTCGACACCGAGGACGTCGACTCGCCGTGGCGGCTCGCCGCGAAGCTCAAGCGGATGTTCCGGTTCATCGAGGCCAACATGAACGCCGGCACCGATCTCGCGAAGGTCGAGTACGCGGCGGTCAACGGCATGCTCAACACGCTCGACCCGCACTCGGTCCTGATGGACCCGGAGCAGGCGCGCGACATGGATGTCTCGACGAGCGGCAAGTTCGGCGGTCTCGGGATCGTGATCCGGATGATCGACAAGAAGCTGACCGTCGTGAAGCCGATGAAGAACACCCCGGCGTCGCGCCAGGGGATCAAGACCGGCGATCACATCGTCAAGATCAACCACGATCTCACCGAGAACCTGACCTCGAACGAGGCGGTCGATCGGATGCGCGGCGACCCCAAGACGCCGGTCACGCTCTGGATCGAGCGCAAGGGTGTCCAGGGGCTCACCCGGTACGACCTGATCCGCGACATCATTCGCGTCCAGCAGGTCGACTACAAGCTGCTCGACAAGGGCGTCGGCTACGTCCGGGTCAAGCAGTTCTCGAAGGGGATCGCGAACGACGTCGCCGAGGCGATGCGCCAGATGTCGGCGCAGGGCGCGTCGTCGTGGATCCTCGACCTGCGCGGCAACCCGGGCGGCCTGCTCGACGAGTCGGTGCAGCTCGCGGACCTGTTCGTGGATTCGGGCACCGTGGTGACCACGGTGTCGGGGCGCGATCGCGAGGCGCGGCGCGCCGAGCACGGGTTCGGCGACACCACGGCCCCGCTCGCGGTGCTGGTCAACGGCGGCTCGGCCTCGGCGTCGGAGATCGTCGCGGGCGCGCTCAAGAACCTCGACCGCGCCGTGATCATCGGCACGCGCACATTCGGCAAGGGCACCGTCCAGGAGCTCTACGACAACGAGGACAAGTCGAAGCTCAAGCTGACGATCGCGCAGTACCTGACCCCGGGCGACCGCTCGATCCAGAACCTCGGGATCGTGCCGGACATCGCGCTGCAGCGGATGTACATCCCCGAGAAGAACGACGCGCCCGAGGACTTCGTGCGGCTGCTGCCGCCGACCCGCACCTACGGCGAGAAGGACCTCGATGCGACGCTGGTGTCGTCGTACGCCAAGGACACCGACAAGCCGGCGTACGAGGTGCCGTTCGTGGTCGAGCGCAAGAAGCCGACCGCGGGCACGGATCCGGCGCAGACGAACAAGCCCGAGGACGACGACGAGGCGCTCGACGCCGACGAGGTCGTCGAGGACTTCGAGATGCGGTTCGCCAAGGAGCTGGTGTCGAGCGTGTCCGGCAACTCGCGGCCCAAGCTGGTCGCCGCCGCGTCGCGCACGATCACGAAGATCCGCGGCGACGAGGAGAAGAAGCTGACGGCCGCGCTCGGGACGATCGGCGTCGACTGGTCGGCGCCGCCGGCCGGCCAGGCCGAGCCCGCGAACCTCGAGGTCGCGCTGACCACGTCGCCCAACGGGCGTGTCCGGGCGGGCGACGTCGTGAGCGTCACGGCGACGGTCAAGAACACCGGCGCCGGCGCGGCGTACCGCGTGCTGCCGCGGATCCACGCCGACGACATGGTGTTCGATGACGCCGAGCTGCCGATCGGCAAGGTCGCGCCCGGCGAGACCCGGTCGTTCACGACCAAGCTGAAGGTGCCGCGCGACGCGCTCGATCGCGTGGACCGGCTCGGCGTCGAGGTCAAGGAGGCGCGCAACGCCCCGACCAAGGTCGTGCCCACCGAGCTCTCGATCGAGGCCGCCCCGCGCCCGGTGTTCGCGTACGCGTACCAGCTGATCGACGAGGGCAACGGGGACGGGCTGGTCCAGCGCGGCGAGAAGTTCACGCTGAAGGTCCAGGTCAAGAACACCGGCGCCGGCCCGACCGAGCAGGCCACCGTGCTGCTCCGCAACGCGACCGGTGATGGCGTCACGCTCGACAAGTCGCGCAAGGAGTTCTCGGACAAGGACGCGATCGCGCCTGGCCAGGTCAAGGAGCTCACGTTCCCGCTGACCACGTCGAGCGCGCTGCGCGGCGACGAGCTGATCCTCGAGCTGATGGCGTACGACGCCGCGCTCGACGTGCAGTCTTCGGAGAAGCTGCGGTTCAAGATCCAGCCGCCGATCGACGGTCAGCGGATCGCGGGCGACGTGACGGTGAAGACGTCGACGACGATCCGCGCGGGCGCCTCGGCCGATGCGAGCGTCGTCGGCGCGGCGGCGCGCGGCACCAGCTACGCGGCGATCGGCACGTACGGCGCGTTCACGAAGGTGAAGCTGAGCAAGGACGGCTCGCGGAGCGGGTTCATCCCGAGCTCGGCGCTGTCCGCGGGCGGCTCGGGCAGCGGCGCGTTCACCCCGGTGTGGAACTCCACGCCGCCGGTGATCTCGCTCGCCACCAAGGGCCTCGAGACCACCGGGGAGACCTACCGGCTCTCCGGCTCGGTGTCCGACGAGCAGCACGTGGAGGACGTGTACGTGTTCGTGTCGAACCAGACCGCGAAGGTGGAGAGCCGCAAGGTGTTCTACCGGTCGAACCGCAACGGCAAGGACCCGAAGACCATGAGCTTCAGCGCGGATCTGCCGCTGTGGCCGGGCTCGAACATGGTGACGGTGGTCGCGCGGTCGAACGCCGAGGTGAAGTCGATCAAGACGATGTTCGTGTATCGCGATCCGACACGTACCGCGCAGAGCAGCGCGGCGGGCCGATAGTTCGCGGCACGCATAACGACCTACATCGACCAAGTCCTCGCGGCTCTGGCAGAATACGTCACTGAATCGCGACGCCCTCCACGCGTCAGAGACAGTGACTATGCGCACCAACCTCTCCATCCTGGCAGGTGTGGCAGCCGTCGTGCTCGCGGCGGCGCCGGCCCGAGCCGATGTCTCCGGTGTCTACGAGGTCAAGTACGACGAAGTCTCGACCAACTGCACCACGCAGCGCCTGACCTACCCACCCGGCATGCTGCGGGTCAAGGTCCGAGGCAACAGCCTGATCGTCGACATCGACCGGACTCCGGAGATGGTCGGCGTGCCCGCCAAGAACGGCAAGGTCAGCGCCAAGAGCAAGGCCGGCGGCACGATGATCGAGGGCATGAAGGGCGTGTTCTCGGTCGCCGGCCGGATCACCCCCGAGGGCATGCTGCACCTCGTGATGGTCGGCGAGTACAGCGCGAACGGCCGCGCGCTGTGCACCCAGTCGTGGAACGTCAGCGGGCCCAAGGCCCCGCCGTCGGCGACGCCGAGCAAGCCGAAGCAGTGAGCGCAGCCGCGCGGCGGCCGTCGAGAGCGCGGACCGGGTGTGGATCCTGACGCCCGTGGACAACCGTCCGAGTGGCGGTCGGTGAGCCAGGGGCGGTTGACCACGGGCTTGGACAGCCGCGCCGCGTGGTCGGGACGAGAGCCCGAAACGCCGTGCGAGTGGCGCGCCTGTCCACAGCCTCCACACCCCCGCTACCACCGGCGGAGATTTGATTTTCGGGGGAGGAGAAGGAGAGAGGTCGGGTCGGGCGACCTGATCGAATCCGCAGGTTCGATTTCGCCGATATCCCGCACGGATTGATTTCGCCGATATCCCACGGACCCGAGTTGGGCCGAACAGACCGCTCGACCCGCCTTCTCTTCCTCGTCCTCCTCGAAAATCAAACTTCCGGGTGGTGGTAGCGGCGGTGTGGAGGCTGTGGACAGGCGCGCCACCCGCTCCGCCGCTCGGGCTCTCGTCGTGGTCGCGCGGCGCGGCTGTCCAAGCCCGTGGTCAACCGCCCCTGCCGGATCGCACGCACCTCGGACGGTTGTCCACGGGCGTCAGGATCCACACCCGGTCCGCGATCTCCCCCACCCTACGGCGCGGGGCTCGCCTGCGGGTCGCGCTGATAGACCACCGCGAGCCGCGCGCCGCCGACGGTGACCTCGAAGACCTTCTTGGCATCGGGGACGATCGGGCAGATCTTGGTCGCCGGCGCGTACGACACGATCCACGCGGCGCGGCGCTGATCGCGGGTCATCGGCAGCCAGAGGTCCTGGCGGAACCACGCGAGATGCGCGGGCTCGATGCACTCGCGGTACACGGCGGCGCCGGGCGCGGCGTGCTGGTTGACGTAATCGACGGCGCGGTCGAGGCCCTCGCCCCACCACGCGGTCTCGAACCAGCGGTGGCGCTGGACGGTCGCGGCGCCGCCGACGTGCTCGCCGAAGTAGTCGAGGTAGTACGGCTGGACGCGCGCGGCGGTGGCCGCGAGATACGCGACCATCGCGACGGCGAGCGAGGCGAACACGGGCTTGCCGGGTAGCCGGCGCGCGACGAGCCGGGCCACGCCGTCGAGGCCGGCGGCGGCCATCACCGCGAACGCGAGCAGGCATGGCATCACGTAGCGCACGCCGTCCTGGCGGACCGGCGACGCGGTCACCACCAGCGGGATGACGAGCCACGCGACGACGATGAGCGCGGCGCGATCGCGTTCGCGCACGGCGCGCACCGCCCACGCGACGACGCCGGCGAGCACGCCGAGCGGCAGGGTCGCGAACAGGTACACCACGAAGTAGTGCGGGCCGGGCCGGTTGGTGAGCGCGCCGAGGAACGGCTCGATCGCATGCAGGCTGTCGAGCTTCTTGAACGACGCGGTGAGCGCCTCGATCGGATGGCCCCACAGCCGCGGCCACACCGCGTAGACCGTCGCGATCGCGACCAGCGGCATCACCACCGCGCCCCACGCCAGGGTCGCGCGGCGCCACTGCGGCGGCGCCTGGATCACGACGATCGCGGCGCACAGCACCCCGAGCAGGCCGTTGACGAACCGCGACGCGATCGCGATCCCGATCACCACGCCCACGCCGGCGATCCGGATCACCAGGGTGCGCATCCCGGCGCGGCCCACCGTGGGCAGGTAGTCGTGCACGCCGAGCGCGAGCAGCACGCCGAGCGACCACCACAGCACGGTCGGCGACTCGTGGCCGACGATCTGGCCGTGCGCGAGCATCGGCGGCAGCAGCGCGGCGATCGCCGCGGCGAGCACGCCGACCGAGAACCGGTACAGCCGCGCGCCGATCGGCACCAGCAGCGCGCAGCCGAGCGCGATCCAGATCGCGGACATCACGCGCGCCGGACCGAACCCATCCGAGAGCTGCGCGCCGATCCCGTCGAGCAGCTTCATCACCGGTGGGTGCTCGTAGTTCCAGGTCCACGAGCCGGGCGAGAAGTCGAGCCCGAGCAGGTTCGTGATGTAGTTGCGGCCGGCGCCCCAGTTGACGTCCTCGTCCCAGGTCTGGCCAGCATGGCCGAGCGTGGCGAGCCGGATCGCGAGCCCACCCACGAACACCACGGCCATCGCGTACCACGCCGGGCGCGAGACCGCGGCGAGCCGGCGGCGCGCGAGGATGCACAGCGTGGCCACCACCGTGAGCAGCAGGCCGAGCGCGATCGCGCCGTCGAGCCACGCCGTGCCGGGGCGCTCGAACGTCGCGCGCTCCGGCTGCTCGGGCGACAGCGAGCTCGCCGAGACGTACTCCGGATCCCCGCGCCGGCCGACCGGGTTCCAGATCAGCCGCGCGCCGGGCGGCGCCGCGAATCGGATCGCCGCCGCGCCGCGGGTGACCACGATCCGCTCCTTGACCAGGCCGGCGCCGCGCAGCTCCTTGCCGGAGTAGGTGAGCCGGGCCGGCCGCGGGCTCTGGAACCCGACGATCACCGGGCCGCCGCGGTCGATCCACAGCGAGCCCGCGCGCGCGGTGGTGCCCGGCGGATCTCCCGGCTCGGCGGCGACCGGGGCGAGACGATCGAGCGGCGGCTCGTGCAGCGCGGCGCGCAGCACGAACAACCCGACCACGATCGCGACCGGGATCGCCCCCCAGAACCGCGCCGCGCCGCGACCGCGCTGCACCCCGGCGAGCGGCTCCGCGGTGATCCGCGTCGCGTCCGGATCGGTCAGTGCACGCGGCCTGGACACTGGAAGTCGCGCGCTTTCTTCGCGAGGAACGTGTAGTACTCGCCCTGCTCGCGCAGGCCGGGGATGTGCATCGTCACCTGCTCGTAGCCGCGGCCGAGCCAGAACCCGCCGCAGGGCAGCTGCGGCTGGGCGGCGGTGCGGTGGAGGCGGTAGCAGCTGAACACGAACGTCGGATCGTAGTCCGCGAGCAGCCGGTCCGCGCCAAATTTCGTGTGGCCCGCGCGCGCGCGGATCCGCGGCTCCTCGTGTGCGATCCGCTCGGAGACCAGGCCGAACACGTCGATCCCGCGCATCCGGCCGAAGTACGGCTGGGCCCCTGCCCCGCCGACGATGCTGAAGTCATCGGGGCGGAAGCACGGCGCCATCGCGCGGCCGATCTGGGCGCGGTCCTCGGTGTAGACGATCAGGAACGCCGGGGTGTCGATGCCGTGGTCGTTGCCGAAGTTGCCCCACTGCAGCGAGCGGCGGGTCAGCTGGTACTGGGTGAGCGCGAAGCCACCGAGCAGCAGCGCGCACGCGATCGCCGCGACCAGCGCGCGCCGCCGCGGCACCCAGTGCACGAGCCACTCGAGCCCGAGCACGACGAGGATCGCCGCGACGACGAACACCGGCATGATGAACCGGTGCAGGCCCATGAAGTCGCCGCCGACGCGGATCGCGTACGGGACGTACACCGCGCCGAGCAGGCCACACGCGAGGCCGAGCACGAACCGCGGCGAGCGCGGCGACAGCGACGGGAACGCCGCGGCGACCAGCGGTAGCGCGTAGAGCAGCCGCGTCTGCTGGAGCCACGCCCAGATGTAGTAGAGGCCGTTGTCGATCATCTGCGACGCGAGCCGCGGGTGCGCGCTTGCCGCGTCGGCCCACGGCCCTGCCGCCTTGACGTAGTAGGTGTTGGGGAACGGCCAGCCGTAGTACCACCACCGCCACGCGAACCACGGCAGCCACAGGCCGAGGAACCACGCGGCGGCGAACAGCTCGTCGCGCACCGCGATCCGGCCGCGGGTCGCGCGGTAGTCGATCGCGCGGTGGACGATCCACGCCGCGCCGAGCACGGCGGCGACCAGCGGCCCCTCGGGGCGGGTCATCGCGGCGAGCGCCAGCATCGCGCCCGCCCGGCGCAGCGCGCGCGGCTGCTCGACGGCGGCGACCACCGCCTCGAGCGCCCCGGTGACCAGCATCGTGAACAGCTGGGTCTCGAGGCCGCCCGAGGTCCAGCACGCGAACCCCGACGAGCACGCGAGCAACAGCGGGGCGACCGCGGACCACGGCGACGGCCGGCGCAGCGCGCGCTCGACGATCCGGAACACCAGGAACAGGGTCACCAGCGCGCACGCGGTGCCGAGCACGCGCGACGAGATCTCCGGCGGGACGCCCAGCACCATCAGGCCGCCGAGCACGACCGTCCAGAGGAAGTTCGTGTAGCCCTCGACCGGATCGCCGAGGTTGAACGCGAGCTGCCCGTGCTCCGCGAAGTTCCGCGAGAACACGAACGAGATGTACGCGTCGTCGGTGACGAAGTTGTACGCGAGCGAGTGCAGGACGAGCACGAGCGCGGCGACGGCGAGCAACAGCCAGCGCGCGCGGACAGACATGGCGCGGAAAATACCCCGGGGTCCCGGCCGGACCGGCCGGCGCGCGCCGATTTTCGCGGCACGGCGGCGCGGCGTGCGGCGATCTCCGAGCCACGCCGAGCGCCGGCCGCGCGGCGCCGGCCGAGACCAAGCGGGACCGCCGAGACCCACGCGCCGCCGAGCCCGCGCCGAGCCTGCCGCGAGCGGGCGACGAGCACGCCGAGCCGCACCACGCCCCCACCGAGCCGCGCCATGCGCCCGCAGGGCACGCAGCCCGAGCTCGCAGACCCGCAACCCGCAGAGCCGACGAAGCCACGTTCTCCACCGCCGCGCCAGCCGCGGCTGCGCTCGGCGCGGGAGCACTCGGTCGACCATCGAGGCTCGCCGAGCCACGGCGCCAGGCCCGCGCCGGGCTTTCAGGTGAACCCCCCCGGCGCGTGAGCCGCGGTCGGTGAACGCGCCGCAACGGATTCCCATCCGAACCGCGCCGGCAACCCGAACCACCAACCGGCGAGATCGAGCCGCTCGCCGGCGTTCGTAGAAGTACGGAGCCTCGGGCACTTCGCCGAGTGGCGCGCGCCGGAGCGGCGCGGCCCGGCCGCGCGTGGAAAGCTCGGCCGCTCGCGCCTGCTGGAAACCAGGAGACCGCCCCGAGGGCGCGCGGCGCGCCCGGATGTTATAGGCTTCGCGGGCTTCGATGCCCCCGGTCCGAGAACACGCCCAGCGCGCGCTCCGCCAGGTGCTCGGCGCCGGGGGGATCGCCGGCGCGATCGCCGGGCTGTCCGCGGGCGCGATCGACGCGCTGTGGTCGTGGGGACCGGCGGCGCAGTTCGTCCCGGACCCGCTCGCGCGGATGCGCTTCGTCGCGTTCGTCGCCACGATCCACGCCGCGGCCGGCGCGCTGATCGGCCTCGCGCTCGCGGGTGGGCTGGCGCTGCTGTCGCGCGCGACCCGGATCGGCGACCTGGTGCGGTTCGCGTGGCGCGAGCACCTGGCGCGGCGCGACCGCGATCCCCGCGACGCGCTCGCCGGTCTGGCGCTCGCGATCGCGGGGCTGCCGTGTGTCGCCGCGGCGCTCGCGGTCGCGTACCGCGTCACCGTGCCGTACGTGACCGGCCGCAAGGTGATCGGCCTGGTCGTCGTGGTCTCGATGGTGGCCACGCTGGTCGCGCTCGGCGCCGCCGTGGTCGCGACCTTCGTGCTCGCGCGGCGGCTCGAGGACCTGCTGCGGCTCGCCGCGCGCGGACCGCGCCTCGCGCGCGCCCTCTCCTCTCCCTACGCCCCGCTCGTCGCCGCCGGTGCGCTCGTCACCGCCGGGCTCGCCGCGCTCGCGGTCCGCGAGTGGGAGACCGCGCGGGTGCTGCCGCTGCGCGGGCCGCTGGTGATCGCGCTGGGCGGCGCGCTCGCGCTCCCGGGGCTCTCGACCGCGTGGCGGATCGTCGACGCGATCGAGCCGTGGCGACCGTGGCGGCGGCGCGCCGCGTGGGCGGGCTGGGCGCTCGCGCTCGGCGCGCTCGTGCTCGCGACCGGCGGCTCGGCGGCGGTGGTCAAGGCGGCGTCCGCGTACACCGGCGTGACCGGGCCGATCGCGCGCAACCTGCGCACGGCGTTCGATTGGGACCGCGATGGCTACGCGCGGTTCCTCGGCGGCGGCGACTGCGACGACAGCGATCCCTCGGTCCACCCCGGCGCGCCCGAGATCCCCGACGACGGCATCGATCAGAACTGCATCGGCGGCGACGCGACCACGCGCCGCTCACCCGACGACGCCGCGTTCGTGATCGTGCCGCCGAACCTGCCGCGCGACTTCCGCGTGCTGTTCATCACGATCGACACCATCCGCGCCGACCACGTCAGCGCGTACGGCTACCCGCGGCAGACCACGCCGAACCTCGACGCGCTCGCGCGCGACGGCACGCTGTTCGAGCACGGCTGGGCACACGCGCCATCGACCCGCTACTCGATCCCCGCGATCCTGACCGGCCGGCTGCCGCTCGACGTCCACTACGACACCTCGATCGAGGGCTGGCCGGGGCTGGCGGCGAGCGCGACCACGATCGCCGAGGCGCTCGGGCCGCTCGGGTTCACCGCGACCGGCGCGATCACCAACTACTGGTACTTCGACAAGTCGCGCCGGATGGACCAGGGGATCGCCGAGTACGACAACGAGAACGCCCGGCTCCACAGCGGGGTCGCCGGCGCCGGTCCGGAGCAGACCCGCGGCAGCTCCTCGAAGGAGCAGACCGACAAGGCGCTGGCGTTCGTCGAGCGGCACGCCGCCGAGCGGTGGTTCCTGTGGGTCCACTACTACGACCCGCACTACGCCTACGAGCCCCACCCGGGCATCGAGTCGTTCGGCAGCGACCGGGTCGCGCTGTACGACGGCGAGCTCCGCTACACCGACCAGCACATCGGCCGCCTGCTCGACGGGCTGCGCGCGCGCGGGCTGTACGACAACACCGTGGTCGTGGTCACTGGCGATCACGGCGAGGGCTTCGGCGAGCACGCGATCGAGCTGCACGGCTATCACCTGTACGCCGCCCAGACCCGGGTGCCGATGATCGTCCGGGTGCCGGGCGTCGCGCCGCGCCGCTCGACCACCCCGGCCGGCCACATCGATCTGCTGCCGACGCTGGTCAACCTCGCCGGCGGCCAGCCGACCACCGAGATGCAGGGCCGGTCGCTGGTCGACGCGATCGCCGGCACGGATCGCGACCGCGTGGTGTTCCAGCAGCTGTCGTACGAGGGCAACCACGAGCTGCGCGGCGGGGCCAGCCAGCAGTGCCACGTGATCTACAACGTCAGCCCGGACACCAGCTGGGAGGTCTACCGGGTCGATCGCGATCCGGGCGAGACCCACGACCTGGCCGGCGACGAGGACACCTGCCGCGACACCCGGCGCGCCGTCGAGCGCTGGTTCGACGCCGAGCAGGTCCCGGTCGGCGCCGCCGAGGCGCTGCTCGCGGCGCGCCCTGCGATCGCCCAGCCGCTCGACGCGGACCTCGGCACCTCGGTGCGGCTGCTCGCCGTCGAGGCGCCCGCGACGGTGCGGGCCGGCGAGACGCTCGCCCTGACCTGGACGTTCGAGGCGCGCGGCGCGGTGGCGCCGGGATGGAAGATGTTCGCCCACCTCGAGGGCCCCGGGCGGACGTTCCTCAACGGCGATCACGCGCCGGCCCGGCCGTTCGAGTGGTGGAAGCCCGGCCAGCTCATCCGCTACACCACCCACGTGGCGATCCCCCGGACGGCGCGCGGGCGGTACGACGTGGTGGTCGGGATGTTCCGGGGCAAGGAACGCGCGAAGGCGAGCTCACCTCGTGCGAAGATCTCCAACAACGCCGTGCACGCGACGCAGTTCGAGGTCGTACCGTGAGCTACCGCTCGAAGCCGATCGCGATCTCCTCGATGCAGCCTCCCCCGCCGATCACCCGCGGCGACGTGCTGCGCGCGCTCGCGTGGATCGCGATCGCGGTGCCGGCGATCTACCAGATCGGCCTGTTGATCACCGCGATCGCCGGGCGGGTGTCCTACCCGTACGACCTCGAGTGGATGGAGGGCGGGATGCTCCACCACGCGCTGCGGATCCACAACGGCGAGGGCATCTACGTGCCGCCGTCCGTCGACTTCATCCCGTACCTGTACACGCCGCTGTACCCGTCGGTACTCGCGCTGCTCGGCAGCGCGTTCGGGATCACGTACGCGCTCGGCCGCGCGATCTCGGTGCTCGCGCTGATCGGGATCGCGCTCGCCGCGGCGATCCAGCTCGGCCACCGCAAGCACGACCACATGGCGCGCGGCCCGGTGTGGGCCGGGATCGCGCTCGCGCTGGGGCTGTTCGCGGCCGCGTACCCCGCGGTCGACGGCTGGTACGACCTGGTGCGCGCGGACACCCTGTTCCTGTTCATGGTCACCGCGGCGCTCGCCGGGCTGCCGTGGTGGGCGCGCAGCGGCGAGGGCATCCGCGGCCACGGCAAGGTGGCGGCCGGCGCGGCGCTGCTCGCGCTCGCGGTCTTATGCAAGCAGACCGGCATCATCTACCTCGCGCTCGGCGGCGCGATCGTGCTGGTGCTCGCGTGGCGCCGGCTCCCGATCTACATCGCGACCGCGGGCGCGATCGGCCTCGGCGGCACGTGGCTGCTGAACCGCACCACCGGCGGCTGGTTCTGGACCTACGCGTCGGAGATCCACCGCGCGCACGACTTCAACCTCGATCGGTTCTGGAAGTCGTTCACCAACATCCTGTGGCGCCCCGAGCTCCACGGCGTGCGCTACCCGGCGCTCGGCGCGGCGATCACCGGCGTGGTGATCGTCGCGCTCGTCGTCGTCGCGGTGACCTGGTGGCGCCGCCGGATGGTGCCGCGCCAGGCCCATCCGCTGCTGCTGTGGACGATGATCTACATGGTGTCGACGGTGGTCGGCGCGGTCGGCTGGGGCACCGAGTTCGCGCACTTCAACGCGTACATGCCGGCGTTCCTCCACGGCGCGCTCGCCGCCGGGGCCGCGGTGCCGGCGATCTACGCGTGCATGCGGCTCAACCTGGGCGCGGACCGCCGCAGCGAGCCGATCGGGTTCGGAGCGTCGCTCGCCGCGGGAGCAGTGCTCGCGTTCGCGTGCTGGAACGCGCGGTGGAGCCCGCGCAAGTTCGTGCCGACCGAGGCCGACGCCGCCGCGGGCGCGCGGCTGGTCGAGCGGATCCGCCAGCTCTCCGGCGAGGTGTGGATGCCGTCGCACCCGTGGTACCTGTACCTCGCCGGCAAGACACCACACGTCCACCGGATGGGCATCAAGGACGTGACCCATCGCCAGCCCCGGACGGTCGAGGGGCTCGACGCGGCGATCCGGAGTCACGCGTTCGCGGCGATCGTGCTCGACGAGCCAGACGTCCACAACCGCGAGGTCACCCAGCTCGGCCGCTGGTACCGCCCGACGTTCAAGCTGCCGCGCGACGAGCGCCCGCGGCTGTACAGCGGCGCGCGGATCGCGCCGGACTCGATCTGGATGCCGGTGGTCCCCGCGACCCCGCCGCGCGGCGCGCGCGTGGTGTTCGACTTCGAGTCGGCGACCTGGGACGGCTGGATGAAGTCCGGCGGCGCGTGGGGCAACGGACCGGTGACCACGCCGCTGCCGGGCCAGGAGATGGTGCTCGGCGCGACCGGCGCACGGTTCGCGACCAGCATGCACGGCGGCGACGCGGCGACCGGCCGGATGACCTCGCCGCCGTTCGTCCTCGACGGCGCCCGGCTGACCATGCGGCTCGGCGGCGGCACCGACGCCACCAAGCTGCGGGTCGAGCTGTGGGTCGAGAACACCGAGATCAACCCGCTCGGCGCGACCGACATCGTCGCGACGGCGAGCGTGCTGCTGCCCGGCGGCGAGGCGCTGCGCGAGGTCACGCTCGACGTGTCCCAGTTCCGCGGCAAGTCGGCCAAGCTGGTGCTGGTCGACGACGCCGAGACCGGCCACCTCGTGATCGACGACGTCTGGGTGTGGCAGTAGCGCGCGCTACTCGGCGAGCTCGCCGCGGACCAGCGCGTCCCACAGCACGCCGCGCATCTCGCGGCGGAAGAACCCGAAGTGCCCGATCCGCGACAGGCCGAGCTCGCGCGGATCGATCCGGCGCATCGCGACCTCGGTGCCGGTGTAGAACCCGTGGATCGAGCGCGTGTTCTCGGCCGACATCATCTCGTCGTCCGTGAACGAGAACGCGGTGATCGGCGCGTCGACCGCGGCGAACCGCTCGCGGACCTCCGGCCCCTCGACGCCGACCGCGTACTCGGGATCGAGGCACCACCGGCGCCACTGCCAGATCACGCCGCGCGGCAGATCGCCCACCATGCCGAGCCGGCGGCCGGGGAAGTAGCCGAACAGCGGGGTCGCGAGCGGCACCGCGAGCCACCAGAACACCCACACCTTGCGCCTGAGCGGCGCCGCGTTCTCGCGCCAGTAGCCGCTGCCGGTCGCGACGGTGAGGATCTTCGCGACCCGCCCGCGGTCGGGCACGAACGGCACGATCTGGCCGCCGAGGCTGTGGCCGATCCACGTGATCGGCAGGTCGGGCACGCGGCGCTCGAGCGCGCGCAGCGCCGCCGCGGTGTCCTGCTCGGCCCACGTCACGACATCGGCCACGACCTTGCGCAGCGAGCCGTTGCGCGACTTGCCGGTGCCGCGATAGTCGAACGTGAGCGCGAGGAAGCCCTGCTCCGCCAGCCAGCCGGCGAACGCCGCGTAGTACGGCTGCGCGACGCCCATCGCCGGGACGATCAGCACGCCGCCGCGCGCGGGCTCGCGCGGCACGAACACCCGCGCCGCGAGCGCGTGGCCATCGGCGGTCTCGACGATCAGGTCCTCGATCTGCGGCTCGCCGGCCTCGGGTCGAGGTCCGGGCTCGGACGAGCCGGCCAGGCCGGCCTCTGGGTGAGGCCCGGACTGGGCCGGGCCGGACTCTTCGGCGATCGAGGTCGACTGCGGGCTGGTCATCGCGGAGCTCCTTGCGCGACGCGCGCGCCTGGGCTCAGATTGACCGTTCCGGGATGCGAGAAAAACATCGACGCCTGCAAGTGACTCTTGCATGAACCGCAAGAATCGCCCTCCCGCCCCGCCGGCCACCACGAGCTCCCGCGGCGGCTTCGACGAGCTGGCCGCCGCCGAGGTGTTCCTGCAGGTGGTCAAGGTCAACAGCTTCACCCGCGCGTCGCGCGTGCTCGGCAAGAGCACGTCGAGCCTGTCGCGGATCGTCGCCGAGCTCGAGCGCCAGCTCGGCACCCAGCTGCTCGCGCGCACCACGCGGCGGCTGCACCTCACCGAGGCCGGCGCGCTGTACAGCGTGCACGCCGAGGGGCTGATCGCCGCGCAGCGCGCCGCGCACGACGCGATCGCCGAGCTCACCGGCGGCCTGCCGCGCGGCCACCTGCGGATCTCGATGCCGGTCTCGGTGGGCGAGCGCCTGCTCGGTCCGTACCTGCCGGCGTTCCGCCGCCGCTACCCCGAGCTCCGGCTCGAGGTCGACCTCTCGGACCGCAACGTGCCGCTGGTCCAGGGCGGCTTCGATCTCGCGATCCGGGTCGGCCGGCTCGCCGACTCGTCGCTGCGCGCCCAGCTGCTCGGCAAGGTCGAGTCGCGGCTGGTCGCCAGCCCGGCGTACGTCGCGGCGCACGGCCAGCCCACCCGGCCCGCCGAGCTGCGCGAGCACGCGTGCATCACGCTCGGCGCCGTGGCCGGCTCGGTCGAGTGGCCGTTCTACCGGCGCGGGCGGCGCGGCGCGGCCGAGCGGCTCGAGCTCGACGGCGTGGTCCACACCACCAGCCCGATCCTCGCCGCCCAGCTCGCGGTCTCCGGGCTCGGCGTCGCGCGGATCATCGAGTGGGTCATCCGCGACGAGTTGCGCCGCGGCGACCTGGTCGAGGTGATGACCGACTGGTCGTGCGATGCGCCGCCCGAGGGCGGGATCCCGGTCTACGTGCTCTACGCCCAGACCGCCGCGGCGACGCCGCCGCTCAAGTCGCGGGCGTTCGTCGAGCTGGTCAAGCAGGTCATCGCGACCGAGGTGCTGCCGGGCGATCGGGGCGACGATAGATCGACACCACCGGCACGCCGCGCGAGCGCAGCACGAACCACGGCTGGACCACGCCGTACGCCTTCCAGATCAGGTAGTCGTGGCGGTTGAAGTGCCGCTCGTGGATCACGATCGCGAGCGTGCTGCGCTCGATCCCCGCCTGCTCCCAGCCCGCGTCGGGCAGCGACTTCGGCACCAGACCGAGCTTCTGGTACATGCCCCACGCCGGCGAGGCATCGTGGGTGTAGACCGAGCGCGTCCCGGTGGCGGGCGCCGCGGAGTCGATCACCGGTAGCGCGCCGCGCGCGGCGACGCCCCAGAACTGGCGGTTCATGCCGTGGTCGGCGCCGCCCGGCGCGCCACCGGCGAGCGCGTTGTACCAGGTGAGCGCGTACGGCTGCGCGGTCGCGGTCTCGGCCGCCGCGGCGAGCACCGCCGCGAGCCCGACCGCCGGGACGACCGCGCGGCCGGCGCGACCTCCGACCACCGCGGCGAGCTGCCGGCCCGCCCACGCGATCCCGACGCCCGCCGCGATGCAGATCGTCGGCAGCGCCGGCATCCAGTGCTTCTCGGCGCCGAAGATCGGCGTCGACCCGAGGAAGAACGGGCCGATCGACGCCGCCGCCGACAGCGCGAGCAGGAGCGCCGGCGCGCGCTCCGGATCCGGGCTGCGCTTGCGCCGCGCGATCCACACGCCCGCGCCGAGCAGCGCGCCGACCAGCGTCGCGACCGGCACGGTGAACAGCGTGGTGACCACCGCGACGTGCCACGGGAACGGTGGCGCGTTCCAGTTCTCGCCGAGGTACTCGAAGTTGTAGTGCACGTGCTTGAGGTGGAACATCAGCCAGTCGCGCACGTGGGCGACGGTGTCGAACCATAGCCACGGCCACACCGCGATCAAGGTCAGCGGCGCGAGCACGGCCAGCGAGACGATCACCCGCCAGCGGTGGAACAGCAGGCCGCGCCAGCGCTCGGCGCGGAACCCGACGATCAGGTAGTGCAGCCCGAGCGCGAACGGCAGCAGCAGCGCGTTGTGCTTGGTCGCCAGCGCGAGCCCGAACACCACGCCCACCTGCCACGGCCAGCGCCGGCCATCGAGGCACTTCCAGTACGCGTACACCGTCGCGAACCACAGCGTGGTGATCGGCGCGTCGAACGCGGCGAGCGAGGCGTGGAACAGCGCGCGCGGCAGGAACACCACCAGCAGCGCGGCGATCACCGCCTCGGCGAAGCCCCACAGCTGGAGCACCATCAGGTACACCAGGTAGACCAGCAGGCCGTGCAGGATCGCCGAGGGCAGCCGGAACGCAGTGACCTCGTCGACGCCGAGCTGGCCGTGGGCGACCCGGTGCGACAGCCCGAACAGCGTCTTGCCGAGCGGCGGATGCTCGCGGTTGTGATCCGTCGCGCCCGGACCGCCGAACGCCTGGGTGATCGACTTCTCGCCCGCGCCGTGGTCGAGCTTG
>JBQCJR010000287.1:0-3335 GCA_051952595.1 Kofleriaceae bacterium | reverse complement strand
ATGCTGGACGAGGGCACGACGATGGTTGGCACGCACGCCGACAACGATCTCGTGCTGACCGACGCGACCGTGTCGCGCTACCACCTCGAGATCCGCGATCTCGACACCACGAACGGCACCAAGCACGGCGGCGCGCGGGTCGGCCAGGTGGTGCTCGTCGGGCCGGCGCGGCTGCGGCTGGGCAAGCACACCGAGATCGACGTCGAGCCGATCGATACCAGCGTCGAGCTCGACACGTGGCACGGCGACCGCTACGGCGACGTGCTGGGCACGACGCCGCCGATGCAGCGGCTGTTCTCGCTGCTCGCGAAGGCCGCGCCGACCGAGGCGACGATCCTGCTCCAGGGCGAGACCGGCACCGGCAAGGAGGCGATCGCCGAGGCGGTCCACCGCACGAGCAAGCGCAGCCGCGGGCCGTTCGTGGTGGTCGACTGCGGCTCGATCCCACACGAGCTGATCGCGTCGGAGCTGTTCGGCCACGCCAAGGGCTCGTTCACCGGCGCGGGGGCCGACAAGCAGGGACTGATCGAAGCGGCGAACCGCGGCACGCTGTTCCTCGACGAGATCGGCGAGCTCGCGCTCGATCTACAGCCGCAGCTGCTGCGCGTGCTGGACCGCCGCCAGGTGCGGCGCGTCGGCGAGACCCACTCGGTCGACGTGGACATCCGGGTGATCGCCGCGACCCACCGCGATCTGCGCGCGATGGTCCGCGCCGGCCAGTTCCGCGAGGACCTCTACTACCGGCTCGCGGTGGTCGCGACGTACGTGCCGCCGCTGCGCGAGCGCAAGGGCGACATCCCGGCGCTCGCGGCGTGGTTCGCCGACAAGATGGGCCGCGGCGGCTGGGCGCAGTCGCACGCGCTGCTCGAGCAGCTGGTCAACCACGACTGGCCGGGCAACGTGCGCGAGCTGCGCAACGTGGTCGAGCGCGCGCTGTCGCTCGGCGCCTCGGCGCTCGCGGATCTCGGCGATGGCGGCGCGCGCCCGGCGCCCGCGGCAGACGACGAGCCGGCGAAGCGGCCGTCCAACCCGGACGTGCTCGATCTGCCGTTCAAGGAGGCCAAGGCGGTGCTGGTCGAGAGCTTCGAGCGCGACTACCTGACCGCCCTGCTCGCGCGCCACAAGGGCAACATCTCGCGCGCGGCGACCGAGGCGGGGATCGATCGCAACTACATCCACCGGTTGGTCAAGAAGTACAACCTCGAGGTCGAGCGCGGGTGAGGACCTCTCGCGCGCTCGCCCTCGGGGCCGCGGTCGCCGCCGCTGCGTGTCAGGGCAAGAAGGCGGAGCCGAGCCAGGCCCCGGCCGTCGAGCCCGCGGGCTCGGCGGGGTCGGCGAAGGCCGCGGCGTCGGACTGGCGCGTGCGCTGCGCGACGACGCTGCGCGACGCACCGCGGATCACGCCGGTGCGCCGGATCCAGGCGCTGATCGATGGATGCCAGCCGTGTGGCGACTGGACGCCGGTGGTGCGCTGGGCCACGCCGGTCGGGCGCGGCGGGCCGACGATCGCGGCGATCGCCGAGCGGATGAACGCGTGCAACGCGTTCTGCAACGGCACCGCGCGCCAGCCCTTCCTCGGCACGATCGAGGACGCCCGCGACAAGGGCACCCGCGCGCCGTGGCGGCTGCTCGCGGACGCGTGCAAGGGCGAGGTCGGCGCCGAGCCGGACGGGCGCTACCTCTCGGGGCCGTACTTCGCGCTCGATCGGATCGCGCGCGCGACCGCGGCGGAGCCCGAGCTGGCGCCGCTCGCCGCGGCGATCGAGCTGCCGCTGCCGCCGGTGTCGTCGAACGGCGAAGGCTTCGAGCTGGCGAGCGCGCCGGTGACCAAGCCGACCGCGGGGCCGGCGCACCTGACGGTGACCGCGGCCGAGCTGCGGATCGGCGTGTTGCCGCGCGCGAAGCTCGGCGCGACCGGGCTGATCGTCGAGGCCGGCGCCACGCCGTACCCGGGCGCGGTGGTCGATCGCAAGGCGCTGGGCCCGGCGCTCGACGCGATCGCCGGGGGCTCGCCGATCGCGGTGATCGCGCCCGCCGCCCTGCCCGCCCGCCACCTGATCGATGCGATCGCCGCCGCGGCGCCGCGCCCGCTGGTGCTCGCGGTGCACGCCAACGGCGCGCCGCCCGGCTGGTCGCTGCCCGGCCACGTGCCGGTGCTGCTGTCGACCGCGGCCGCGGCGCCCGCCGGCGCGCGCACGTTCGAGATCGGCGCCTCGGCGAACGACGTGATCGCGGCGGTCAAGGCCGCTCCCGCCGGCGCGTTCGCGGCGCCTCCCGCGCTCGTGATCGGCGAGCAGGCGACCGTCGCCACGATCGCGACGTGTCTCGGAGTGCTCGCGTTCCGAGATGTTCCGGCGGTTGTCCTCTTGCGAGCCGCCAAGTCGTGACTTGACGCGGCGCGCCGCAGACGCGATGGTCTGCTCGTGACCTCACCCGCGTACGATGTCGTCGTGATCGGCGGCGGGTTCGTCGGCGCCGGCTTGGCGCGCGACGCCGCGCTCCGCGGCCTCAAGACCATCCTGTTCGAGAAGAGCGACTACGCCTCGGGCACCTCGTCCAAGTCGAGCAAGCTGGTCCACGGCGGGCTGCGCTACCTCGAGCAGGGCGAGATCGGCCTGGTGTTCGAATCGGTCTCGGAGCGCCGGGTGCAGACCCGCGTCGCGCCGCACCTGGTGAGGCCGCTGCCGTTCATCATCCCGATCTACAAGGGCGCCAAGCCCGGGCTCGAGCTGATGAACGTCGGGCTGTGGATCTACGACTCGCTCGCGCTGTTCCGCGCGCCGAAGCTGCACCGCACCTTCCGCGGCACCAAGGCCGCGCTCGCGCTCGAGCCGCAGCTGCGCGTCGAGGGCCTGCGCGGCGCGCTCGAGTACTACGACTGCGCCACCGACGACGCGCGGCTCGTGCTCGAGAACGCGATCGATGCACGCGCGCTCGGCGCCGAGTGCCACACCTACACCGAGGTCACCGGGTTCGAGCGCGCCGCGGACCGGCGGATCACCGGCGTCTCGGTGCACGATCGGCTGACCGGGCGCACCTGGTCGGTGAGCTGCCGGGTCGCGATCCTCGCCGCGGGCGCGTGGACCGACGAGATGATCCGCCGGTTCGAGGTGCCGATGGATCGCCCGCTGCTCCGCCGCACCAAGGGCGTGCACATCGTGCTGCCGCGCGAGCGCCTGCCGCTCGCCCGCGCGATCACCCTGCTGTCGCCGGTGGATGGCCGGGTGATGTTCGCGATCCCGTGGCGCGAGCGCACCGTGCTCGGCACCACCGACACCGACTTCACCGGCAGCGCCGACGAGGTGGCCGCGGACGCCGACGACGTGCGCTACCTG
>JBQCJR010000286.1:0-3121 GCA_051952595.1 Kofleriaceae bacterium | reverse complement strand
TCGGCGAGTTCTGGGAGCACTACCAGGAGCTCCACTCGAACCCGCGGACCCGCGCGCTCCACGCCGTCGGCACGGCCTCCGCGCTCGGCCTGCTCGCGCTCGCCGTCGCTCGGCGGTCGCCGAAGCTCGCGCTGCTCGCGCCCGTGGTGGACTACGGGATCTCGCAGCTGGCGCACCGCCGCATCGACGGCACCAAGACCCAGCCGATGCGCCGCCCGCTGTGGCACCTGCGCGCGGAGTGGCGGCTGTTCCGCGCGTCGATGCGCGACGCCGAACGCTACGTTCACTCGCGCTGGTGAGGGATCACGGGCGCGCGATCCGGTCCTGCTCGCGGCCGTCGAGCGCCCCCAGCTGGTCGCGCAACGCGTCGATCGACGCATCGAGCGCCGCCACCTCGGGCAGCTCTGGCACGGCGGCACATCGCTGCCTGGCCTCTTCCGGTGACGTGCCAAACGCCTGGACATAGGTGAGCTCGCAGATCCGACCTCGACGAGCGGGGTCGGCCCAGCGGGCCTTGCACGCGTCGAGCGTGGTGACCGGATCGGCGGCAGGATCGGCTCCCATGCGAGCTTGCCAGTCGGCGGCCACGAGATCTTGCAGCATGATCCGCGTGGCCTTCGCGAACGTCTCCGGCTCCGGCGAGCCGACGTCGTCGAGCAGCTTCACGGCGTTGTAGATGAGGCTCGGGTGGTTCGCGGCGAGCACCGGGACCTCGAGGGCCCCGAGCCTCAGGACGTCGAGGTCGAGCACACGAAGCTCGAGGCCAAACGCGCGCGCGAGCCAGGCCCGAACGGGCGCGCCAAACGCCACCATCGGGCGAACCGAGCCGTCGGGCCTGGGCAGCCAGAGCTCCAGCAGCCTGGTGGTGTACTCGGTGAAGTGTTCGGGGATGCCCTCGAGCTGGAGTCCTGCGTCGGACGGCGCGGCGATCGGCGTGATGTCCACGATCGTCTGATAGCGATGCGAGTCGTCGGGGCCGGCGCCGTTCTCGAGCAGCAGCTCGTTCCAGCGACGAGTGGTGTGCGCGCGCAGGTAATCCTGATCTCGCGCAAGCACGTAGTCGGGTGGGAAATGCAGCAGCTGGATGGTCTTGTGATGGACCATGGCGCAGCCAAGCGGCAGGAAGAACCGCCAGTTGTACAGCCAGCGGTTCGCGAGGTTGAGGCGGCGGCTGGCCTCGAGCGCGATGCGGCCGGCGCCCAGCAGGCCCGCGACGAGCGCGGGATAGTGTTGCTCGGCGGGCCCGTCGATGACGAGCGCCACGCGACCGCGTTCGATCTGGACCTCGAACGTCGCATCGGGCCAGCCATCGCGGCGGGCGGAGGAGCCGAGATACACCTGGATCGTCTGCTCCAGACGCTGGTCCAGGAATCCAACCTCGTTCGAGTTGTTGGGATACGAGAACAGGCGACGAACCTCCGCCTCGGCGCCGAGCTCGACGGTGGTGGCCATTCGAACGACGCTATCACGCGGCGTCCAGACTCCCGGTCGCCAGACTTTGCACCGCCAGGCGCGCGCCGGGAGCCGCGCGCGCTCCCGCGCGCTACGACTGGTTCTTCCGCTCGAGCTCGACGCGCAGCCGCTCCTCCTGCTCGCGCAGCTCGGGCGTGAACGCCTCGCCGAAGTCCTCGGCCTCGAAGATCGGGCGCAGCTCGAGCTCGCTCTCCTCACCGGGCATCGGATCGGGGCAGCGACGCGCCCACTCGACGGCCTCCTCCATCGACCGGACCTGCCACACCCAGAAGCCGGCGATCAGCTCCTTGGCCTCGGAGAACGGGCCATCCACGACGCTGCGCTTGCCGCCGAAGAACCGGATGCGCTTGCCCTTCGCGCTCGGGTGGAGGCCATCACCGGCGAGCATGATCCCGGCCTTCACGAGCTCCTCGTTGTACTTGCCCATCGCGGTGAGCAGCTGCTCGTCCGGCAGGAGGCCCGCCTCGCTGTTCTTCGTTGCCTTGACGATCACCATGACCTTCATCGCTCGTGTCCTTTCGTAGAGGCGCCGGAGCGCCGGGTGGGTGTTCGTACAGGCGACGACCAACCCGGGTCGAGATCGACAACGCCGAGCGATTTTTTTCGCGTGCTCCCGCCGGCAGTGCCCTCGCCAGCAAAAACACTTACTTACAGTGGCGTGCAGGTGCCCCCGCCGACGGACACGCGCTCGAGCACGAGGTGGAACCCGTTGGGCGCGCCGTGGATGCCGAAGCTCGCCGCCTCGAGCTCCGGGCGCGGCGCGGTCTGGATGAGGCTGGCCGGCGAGGCAGGCAGGATCGATCCCATGCCGCTGTTGCCGGCGGACTGCGGGTAGTCGAGCACGAGCTGGTAGTCGCCGGGCGCGTGCATGGCGGGGAACCGATAGAGCTGGATCGCGGGATCGCCGGTCCACGGCGCCGCGCTGCCGAGCTCCGACAGCGCGGGCGCGCAGCTGCCATCGGAGAGCTCGACCGGGCGGCTCAGGTTGGCGACCACGCCCTCGGGCGTGTACAGGTCGTGGCCTTCGAGGTGCTTGGTCATGTCGTCCCACACCAGCAGCGGGCGCGTCGCGCCGAGGCGGGAGAGCTCGATGCGCACCGGCACGGGATCGACCGGCGTGCACTGGTCGGGGCCGGGCTGGCCGGGGCAGCGGGTCACGGTGCCTTCCCACGCGCCGAGGATGCGCTCGTCGAGGATCTTCGACGCGATGGTCACCACGGCGCGGGCGCTGGTGGCGTGGAACGTGTCCTGCCCCTCGATCGCGCCGATCGTGCCCTGCACCTCGTAGATCGAGTACAGGAACCGGTAGCTCCGCGACTCGAGGCCGGCGGGCAGGCGGCGATCGCGGTCGAACACGATGAGCCCCTCGTCGTCGGCGAGCTGGTAACCCTTGCCTTCGCGGGTGATCAGCTGGCCCTCGTTGCCGAGCGGGTTGTACGCGACGTACAGGGTGGCCTCGCTCCCGCTCACCTCGTCGGGCGGCAGGCGGACGAACGGCGCGGCGGTGAACGCCTCGTCGCAGGCCAGCACGCCGCCGTCGGCATGCTGGGCGGCACACACCTCGAAGTCGAGGGGCGGATCGCTCGAGGTACAGGCAACCAGCGACAGGACCGGAAACGCGCGCGCGAGTCTCATGTGCGGGGGCTCA
>JBQCJR010000285.1:0-5843 GCA_051952595.1 Kofleriaceae bacterium | reverse complement strand
GAATCCGGTTTACCCGTTGTTGTTCTTGAGCAACAGGAACTGGACCTGTCGCTCGAACTCGTCGTCGGAGTGCCGCGGCTGGCCATCCGCGTAGTCTTTGCCCTCGACCGGAGATGTCGAGTAGTAGACACCACGGTAGATCGCGACAACACATTTGGCCCGGTCCTCGAGAGATCCGGACTCGCGTAGGTCGGACATCATCGGCCGCTTGTCCGTGCGCGACTCGACGCCACGGTTCAGCTGCGACATCACGACGTACGCGAGGTCATCGTGCTTCGCCGCGTCGGCGAGAGTCGTGACGATCTCGGTGAGCGCCTCGTGTGGGCTGAGGCCCTTGGGGCGCCGCACGAGCTGCACGTAGTCGACGATCACCACCCGCGTCTGGTTCTGCTTCTTGTGCTTGCGCACGCTGCGCACGATCTCGTCGGCGGTGATGCCGCTGCGCCCGTCGATGATCCAGTTGCGCTTGGTGACCTTCGGCCACGCGGACGCGATCGAGCGCAGCTGCGTGCGGTCGAGGCTCGCGTTCCGCATCGCCTCCGCTGGCACGTGGCTGAGCCGCGACATCGTGCGGTCGGCGTACGCGTCCTCGCTGTCTTCGAGCGAGAACAGGTGGACGCCGAAGCCAGCCTCGCTGCACGCATCGGCAGTCGCGAGACCCAGGCTGCTCTTGCCCATCCCCGGGCGCGCGGCCACGACGGTGACGATCTTGCTCTGCCAGCCGCCGATCAGCCGATCGAGCTCGCTCACGCCGGTCGGGAAGCCGGTCATCGTGCGCGCCCCACGGGCTCGTTGTTCGGCGATCTCCTCCAGCGCCTGGAACCGACGCCGGACCACCTCGTCGATGGTCGAGGCGTCGTCGGGGAGCTCGCCGTCCAGCTTGCTGACCGCGCCGAGCGCCATCGAGAGCAGCTCGGCGCCGCTCTGCTCGTCGCTGGACAACACGCGATCGAGCGCGAGTCGGAGCTGCCGGTTCAGCGCGGCGTCGCGGATCAGCTTGGCGTACTCGATGACGTTGTCCGCCGTCGGGACGCGAAGCGAGCACTCTCCGAGATAGTGGTATCCCTTGACGGGATCGGTCAGGCCTCGGCGCTGCATCTGCGCCTCGACGGTGACGACGTCGATCGGGGTGCCCGCCGCCTCGAGGTCGCGGATCGCCCCGAATGCATGGGCGGCCGGGATGTACCCGAAGTGGCTCGCCTCGAGCCAGTCGATCTGCGCGAGCACGTCTGGCTTGAGCAGGATGCCGCCGATGACGGAGTTCTCTTGCTCGACGGGAATCGGGAGCTTGGACTTGGTCATAGTCGCCTCAAGACTCGAACGGGTTCAGCTGCGTGGGAGCGATGGCCGGGTTTGGTCGCGGGTGGTCCGGTGCGGCTCTGGCCGGGTTGATAGTTGCGGGCCCACTTCCAGGCACCCTCGGAGAACGCCTTGTCGCTCAACCACTCGACGCTGCGCGTCGCTCGGCTCTCCGCGATGAGGTTCTCGACGACCAGGTCGCACGCGCGCACGGCGAGCTCGCCCTCCTCACGGATGCGCTCGAGCAAGTCGCGAAACCCGCGGGGATGGCTGCTCGGCGCGATCCCCGGCAGGGGCAGGGCACCCGGGATGTCGAGATCGCGCGCGAGCTCGAGCCGCTTGTCGCTGACGCGGCGCCACGTACGCTCCGCGAGCTTGCCGACCTCGCGTCCTTGCCCCGGCGACGGTCGGGTCGTGGGTCGCGAGGTCGCCGGGATCGCGGGCGCGGGATCTCGCTCGGGATCAGCTTCGCTGGGATCAGCCAAGCAAAGAGTGACAGGTCGTGACTCGGCGTGACCTCCCTCGGCCGCGCGTGACGTGTCGTCACGATTCGTGACCGTGTGTGGGGACGATGTCGATTCGCGCGCGGCATCTCGCCTGCGCTCCCTGGACTCGCGCTGCCGCTGCTTGTCCGACTTGGTGATGGTCTGGGCCTCCAAGAAGTTGGGCGCGAAGTAGCCGCGCTCCACCTGCTGGAGTCGGCGATCCTCGAGCAACTCGGGCAACGCCGACTCCACGACCTCCACAGGCATGCGGATCATCGCCGCGAGCCCGCGAACACCGCGGCGGGTCTCGATGAGCCCGCTGCGATCGAACTTCTTCATCAGCTCGTGCCAGACCGCGCGCGCTTGCCACGACAGCAACAGGTCGTCATCGGTCTCGCGCGTGTAGAGGCGCACGTAGGGTTCGTTCGACCAGTCCATCATCGAACCCGGATCGCGATCGCGGGCGCGTCGCGTAGCTCGGCGAGCCCGCGCTCTACGCGCTCGCGGTGGACATCCCAGAGCAGCCGCGCGAGGAAGCCCTCGAGCGTCGAGGTCGCATCATTCCACCCGCGCCGGTAGGCTTGCTCGAGAGCGTTGCCCTGGTCCGGGTGGTAGAGCCGCTCGCAGGGCGAGATGCGACGCGTCGAATCCCGCTCGGCCTGCTCGAGGCGCTCGACCACGCGCTCGACCGCCAGCAAATGCTCTGGCGTGGCGAGCGTGGCGAGGCGCGCACAGAGGTGCACCTGGTGGTTGCCCGACATGGTCTGCGAGACTATTTTGTCTAGACGTTGTCGTCAAGCAAAACAGTCCACGCAGACAATCAGATTCTGTCTAGATGAAAATACCGGCATGGTTAAGGGCAAAGGTCCCGAGGATCCGAGGAACCTGATCATTCGCGAGAACCTCCAGCGGTTCCGCGAAGAGGCCAGCATGAGCCAAGCCGACGCCGCGGATGCATCGGGGGTCCCGCTCGACAACCTGCGGCGCTACGAGAACGGGGTCACTGCCTCCGTTCCGCACACCGTGATCGCGACGCTCGCCAAGGTCTACGGGCACGCGATGGAGGACTTCGAGAACCCGAACCCGCCACCCGCCAAGCTGGAGGAACGGCCGGTGTTCTTTCTCCGCACCCGGCCTGGCGCGGAGATCGACCAGAAGACGTTCCGCGAGTTGCAGGAGATCATCGACAAGGCCAACCGCGAGGCCCGGAAGAAGCGGAAGTAGAGGGGCCAGACCGGCCCCTACAACTTGCACCGCGCAAACCCGCGCCGGGGCTTCACTCCCGAGCCTTTACGGGAACTTGATCAGACCTGGGCTGTATATTTGTTCAGTGCATTCGGAAGAAGTACTGGTGCAGATCGCAGCGAGTCTTCGTCGGCGAGCAGGTCAGCACAGCCTGCCGTTCTCGACGACCATGATCGTCGCTGCCTGCTTTGAGGGCGCCGCGGTGACGGGGCGTCACCTCCCCCCGGACGTGGATGAGGCCGTCACGGTGACCGAAGACGGGCCGTTGATCGTGTACCGGCGGGGCCTCCCCACGGCTGATCAACGCTTCGCGATCGCGCACGCCGTTGCGCACCTGCTGTTCGATCTCGATGACGAGGCGAACGCCTGCGCCGTGGGCCGCGCCGGCGCGGTGGACTGCGAGGACCGGGCGGACCGGTTCGCGGCCGAGCTGCTCGCGCCGCTCTCCCATGTCGCCGAGCTCGTGCGCTGCTGGCCATCGGCGGATCCACACGAGCACGAGGCGTACCTGGATCACGTCGACCAGCTCGCCTCGATGTTCCACGTGCCCAGCACCGTGATCGACCGCCGGATTCGCCAACTAGAGCTCGTCGATTCAGTCTAGACAGTTTTGTCTTGCGCGCATGCTTCGGGCGGCGTAGAACCGAGGGCATGGGCAACCTCGTTGCCGAGGTCGACGCGGTCGTGGCCGGCGCTCCGGAGGGCTATCCGTTGCGATGGTCCATCGCACCGGAGAACGGGCTCGACGCGTCCGCCAAGCTGGTCCACGTGCGGTGGTTCACCGCCGACGACTCGCCGCGGGAATCCACGCTGCTCGCCGACGAGCTCTGGGATGGCTACGAGTTTCGACTCGTCGAGGGGGACCCACCCGACGAGGACTCGCTCGCTGCGCTGTCGGCGGACATCCATCGCTACGACCTGGAGCGGCCGTGCATGTTCCGCGCGCTCGAGCGCTAGCTAGCAAAAATAGTGGAGGCGCAGGGAGTCGAAGGAGTCGAACCCATCGAATCGCTCAATTTTGCGACGGAGAATCCGCCAAGCGCTGAAGACTCCAAGGGCGAGACGAACACGGGAGCACCGGCGCTCACAGGGGCTGTAGCAAGGCTTGCTACAGTGCTCGAATCGGTCGCATCGACGCTTGCCACCGGCGACCCGTGGCGACCAAGTTTGCCACCGAGCTCGCATCCGCCGTCCTGTCCGGCGACCAGCTTGCCGCGCCGGATCGCCAACGAGGTTCGGACCGCGTTCCCTCACCGGGTCAGTTCGTCGCGCCAGCCGGTTGCCGTCGCCGCTGGTAGGGCTATCGGCCTCGTCCGAGCCATCGCGTGGGCCTGGTCCACACCTGGTCCGCTCCCTCGTGGCAGCGCCTCGCGAGATCCTCGAGCACCCGGACCGTAGTCTCTCGATGGGATGACGTCGACGTCGCCCAACCAGGGCGCTCCCACCGTGGCCCTCGTCGAGCCCGTGGCTGCACCGCCGGCGCAGTCGATCTGGGAGCCGCCCGGCGGCCTGCGTCCTCGCGGGGCGCGGCGCGGCGACGCCGTTTCGCTCACGCAACCGGCGCCGCTAGTCGCCGCGAGCCCAGCGCGCACATCGTGGCCGGCTCGGCGATCCAGTCGACCGCCCGCGCCGCCGAGGGTCGAGCCAACCCCACTGCTACCCCATCTCGGTTGACCGTGCGGGCTCGGAGCGGGACGCTGATTGAATGCCCCAGGGGGGGTGTTCACCATCCGGGCTGTTTTGTAGCCCAACATATTTTGGTTGTTGAGTTTTAGGGTGCTCACCAAGGAGGCGCGTGTGGCGCAAATGTCGATGCAGGGGATGATTGTGGTTGCGAAAGAAGTGGACGGAGTTGAGATGGGCGTACTTGAGGATGGCACGCCGTTCCTGACCGGACGTGGGCTCGCGAAAGCGTGCGGGGTCGTTCCCAGCGCGATCATCAAGCAGGCAGAGGCATGGAGTTCAGGACGCCGCAATGCGCTCGGCAAGCTCCTTGCCGATGCTGGCTTCGACGATGATTCGATCTTCGTTCAGATCGAAGCCAATGGCAGTCGCGTGCACGCGTACACGGACAGCGTCTGCACGATCGTCCTCGAGTACTACGCCTTCGATGCCGAACCACCGAGCGCCAAAGCGAGGGAGATGCATCGCCGGCTCGCGCGCTTCGGGTTGCGTCAGTACATCTACAGCGCGGTCGGCTACGACCCCAAGGCGGTTCTTCCCCTCGGTTGGCGCGAGTTCCAGGATCGCCTTCTCCTCAGCACCTTTCCTCCGGGGTACTTTTCGGTGTTCCGCGAAATGTCGGAGTTCCTGCTGCGTGCGATCCAGGCGGGTCTTCGAATCAGTGAAAAGACCGTCCCGGATATCAGTGTTGGCAAGGCGTGGAGTGAGTTCTGGGTGGATGGTGGTCTCGAGACGACGTACGGGACTCGAAAGCGCCACGAGCACAACTACCCCGACGACTACCCCCAGGCGCGGTCGAATCCCCAGGAGATCTGGGTCTACCCGGTCGAGGCCCTCGGCATTTTCCGTCGGTGGCTCGACGAGGTCTACATTCCAGCGAAGTTCCCAACGTATCTCGACGGCCAGATCAAGAAGCGAACTCTCGACCGTGCAGCAGCCGATAAGCTGCTCGTGGCGGTAACGCCGGCTGCGCTCACCTCGAGCGAGGACGACGAGAACGCCGCCTAGTGCACCGCTCCCGATATCCGATCAAGCATTCGGCGGTGCGAGCGGATGATCGCACGCGCTGGTTTCGTCCACTCGAACGCGGTTGGGTTGCGATTCCAGGCTCGCATGTACGCGGCGATGTGG
>JBQCJR010000284.1:0-3845 GCA_051952595.1 Kofleriaceae bacterium | reverse complement strand
CGGGTTGTGCGAGAGGTACGCCTGCTGCCACAGCGGGTCGAAGAACACCTTCTCCTTGCGCTCGATCGAGTGCATCACCACCGCCGGTGACTTCAGCTTGATCAGGTTCGGCAGGAACACGTGCGCCAGGGTGTACGCCGGAGTCATCGCCATCGGGGCCATGATACGCCGGGACCCGGCCGCTTGTTCCGCGGGCGGCGCGGTCGCTACTCGCGCTCGCGGACCGAGTACTCGAGCTTCCAGCGGCCCTGGCCGTCGCGCGCCGCGCACCACAGCTCGAGCGTGCCGACCTCGGTGACGTGCGCCTCGAGCTTGACCGGGACCAGGTCGCCGGCCTTGCGCTCGCCGTCGGCGGGGACCAGCTTCTCGACCGGATCCAGCTCGACCAGCCCGTCGGTGTCGGCGTCGATCAGCGCGCCGGCCGGATCGTCCTTGCGGTTCGCGGCGGCGTAGAACCGGAACGTGGCGGTCTCGCCGACCACCAGGCCGAGCTCGTCGTCGGGCAGCTCCACGCTCGACCCCTCCTCGAGCCCCTGCGGGGCGACGCACAGCGCCTTGATCGGCGGCGCGAACCCCGGGATCGCCGGCATCGCGCTCTCGATCCCGATGTAGTACGCGCGCGCGGTGCCGCCGCGGATCCGCACGCCCTTGCCGCGGCGGACCCGGCCGTAGTGCGCGGCGCCGAGCGCGACCGCGAGATCCAGATCGGCGCCGCCGAGCACGCGGACCTCGCGGCCGGCCCACGCGCGCAGCAGCTCGACCACCCGGGCCTGGAGCCGCGCCGCCTTCATCACGCCGCCGTTGAACAGCACCGCGCTCGGCATGCGATCGAACCGGCCGAGGAACTCCGCCAGGTGGCGCGAGATCGCCGCATCGTGCGCGTACGGCAGGCCCATCTCGCGGAGGCCGCCCGCCCGGCGGCGCTGCGGGCGCGATCCGGCCTCGACCACCGGGAAGAAGCCGTCGACCAGGAAGCTCTCCGCCTGCTCGCGGGTGACCTCGGTCTTGAGCGTGCCGCCGATCAGCTTCGAGCCGCGGCCGAGGATCGAGATCGGGACCGCGTCCGGCGGGTCTTCGCCGAGCAGCTGCTCCTTGGCGCGCCGGCACGCGTGGACCAGCGCGCGCTGCTGGAGCGGGTCGAGCGTCTTGCCGGCGTCGGCGAGCTGCTTGCCCGCGATCGCGGCGAGCGCGAGGTCCATGTTGTCGCCGCCGAGCAGGATGTGGTCGCCGACCGCGATCCGCTCGAGCGCGAGGGTGCCGTCCTCGTCGGCGACCTGGATCAGCGAGAAGTCGCTGGTGCCGCCGCCGATGTCGCAGACCAGCACCACGTCGCCGGGCTCGAGATCCTTGCGCCACGCATCGCCGCGGGCCGCCAGGTAGGCATAGAACGCCGCCTGCGGCTCCTCGAGCAGCGTGATCCGATCGAAGCCCGCCTCGCGCGCCGCGACCACGGTCAGCTCGCGGGCGACCGGATCGAACGACGCCGGGACCGTGACCAGCACGTCCTGCTCGTCGGCCGGCTCGTCGGGATGGGCGTCGTCCCAGGCCGCGCGCAGGTGCGCCATGTAGCGCGCCGACGCGTTGACCGGCGACACCCGCTCGCCGTCCCCCATCGCCTCGTCGAGCTCGCGCTGCGCGCCGCGGAACGGCAGCACCTGCGCCGTGCGGTCGATCGAGGAGTTGCTCAGCCACGACTTGGCCGAGGACACCAGGCGGTGCGGCAGCTCGGCGCCGCGCTCGCGGGCGAACGTGCCCACCGCGTAGCGCAGCGGGCCCGACCACGGCAGCTGGAGCTGCGCCGCCGGGACCTCTGCCTCGCTCGGCAAGAGCAGGAACGAGGGCAGGGTGGGGCGCTCGGCGATCTCGCCGGGGCCGGTCACCTGCGCGATCGGCAGGGCGCGCGTCGTGCCGTCGTCATGGGCGACCGCGAGCGCGGAGTTCGTGGTTCCGAGATCGATCCCGAGGATACGTGTCATGCGCTGAGCTCGACCTCTGCCGGGGCGACCACCGTGCGATCGATCCCGTCGGCCAGAGTGGGAAGGTGGGCGTCTACCACGCGCCAGCCGTGGTGGCGAAGCGTGCCGCGGTACGGCGGCTCGCCCTTGGCCTCGCCGATCAGGCGGATCTCCGCCGGGTCGAAGCCCTTGGGCACCGAGACTTTCTGTTCCTCGGCCCCCGGCATCACCGGCTCGAGCGAGAGGTGCTGATCGAGGACCTTGCGGCACCCGCGGTGGACGTCGCGCGCGGCCGCGCCGATCTCGGCGTCGCTGTACGAGTCGAGCGACTCGCGCAGGAAATCCACGAACCGCCCCTCGCGCTGGAGCAGCGCGATGAACGCAAGCGCGCCGTCCCGGTGGTGCTGCGCGGCAGACATCTTGGCCTTCTCGGCGCGCTCCGCCGCCGCCTCGGCCGCCCGCTCCGCCTTCTCGGCGCGCTCCGCCACCTTCTCGGGAGTCTTCTCCGGCAGCTGCTTCGGCAACGCTTCCTCGGGCAGGAACTTCACCGCCTCGGGCGGCAGCTTCTTTCCGAACAGGACCCGGAAGAAGCACAGGAACGCGAGGAAGAAGTGCATGGGGAGCGGATCTAATGAAGCGGCGCGCTGCAGCACAAGGCAGCTCCCGCGAAAACCATCCGGCGCGCTGCCCCCGGTGACTCGAAAAACTGAGGCGTCGCACGGTAACTCTGCGCCGCTCCTCGGCGGATCCGTGGCGCGTCGCTTGCTGTGGGGAGGGCCCCGATGCCTCGCTTTGCCTCCTGGACCATCGCCGCCGCGATCTCTGCCCTGGCCTCCGGGTGCACGCTGTACTTCAACGGGGACGACGAGCCCGAGTGCAAGCGGCCGCTGCTCAGCCCCGCGCAGGAGCTCCGCAATCCGTACACCGGGATGTGCGAGCCGGTCGGCGTCGGCGGCTGCGACAACGCCTGCGGCCCGTGCACCGCGACCCCATCGCCGCGGCCCGACTGGGGCACGTGTGGCAGCCCGTGCGAGGCGCTCGACGAGACCGCCTGCGCCGTGACCCCGGAGTGCCGGGTCGCGTACCTCGACGACCAGCCTGGGGGGCAGCCGACGTTCTGGGGCTGCTGGGCGATCGCGCCGTCCGGCCCGGCGCCCGGCGGTCGCTGCGACCAGCTCGATGCCTTCGAGTGCTCGCGCCACGACAACTGCGCCGCGGTCTACGAGGACCCGACCCACGGGAGCGACGCGCTCGCGCGCTTCGAGCGCTGCATCCCCGAGGCCGTGACGCTGTGTGCGAGCGAGCAGGATTGCGGTCCCAACGAGCGCTGCACCGCCGCCGAGGAATGTCTGCCGCCGCCCGGCTGCGACGCCAACGGCGGTTGTCCGGCCGTCTGCTACGGCCGCTGCGTCGCCGAGCAGCCCGCCGCGTGCCCGACCCTGACCACCGAGGCCGCGTGCGTCGCGCGGACCGATTGTCAGCCCGTCTATCGCGGCGAGGATTGCACCTGCTATCCCGGCCACTGCCAGTGCAACGTCTTGACGTTCGAGCGCTGCGAGAGCTGACGAGCGGCGCGGCGATCTCCGCCTCGGAGCGCGCCCGCCGCGGCTGCTAGAAGCGCCCGAGCTTCTTGCCCTTGCGCTGCTTCAACAGGCAGTCCTGCCCGGTGGCGGTGAAGGACTTGCCAGTCTTCGTCGTGGCGATCATGTCGTCGCAGGAGATGATCAGGTCCTTGCGGGCATCGAGGTCCACGGCCCGGAGGTTCGGCTTGACGCACTCGAGCTTGCCCTTGTCCGTGCGCTTGAACAGCCCGAGCCGGCCCGCGGCGACCCAGAGCTCGTTGTTCCACTTGGCCACGCCGAGCAGCGGACGCGTGGCTACCGGGGCCTC
>JBQCJR010000283.1:0-8715 GCA_051952595.1 Kofleriaceae bacterium | reverse complement strand
GGGCCGGGCGGCCCGGGCGGCCGGGCGGGGCCGCGGGCGGGGGCGGCCGGCGCCCGGGGGGGGGCCCGCGGGCCCCCCGCGCGCCGCGCCCCCGCCCCAAGGCCGTGCGACGACTTCGGCGGCGGCCGGCGCGGCGGCGCCGAGCGCGATGGCAACGGCGACCCGCCGCGCGATCAACCAGCGCTCTCGGCGCTGGGGAGCGAGTGGCGCCGCAGGGCGTGCACCACGTGGCGCTGATCCGCCTCGGAGGCGAACCAGTCGCGCGGGAACGCCATCGCCTTCGGGCCGAGCTCGACGACGAGCACCGGCGCAGAGCGATTCCACGGCACCGAGCGGCGCAGGAAGTACACCGCGGTCACGGCCTCGGGCGCAACGACGAGCGGGCGGGGCAGGCACAGGCCGCGCGGCAGCACCACCTCGCGCTCGGACACCACGATCTTGCCGGGCTTGTACAGGAACGTCTGGACGAGCTGAAACGCGCGGTATGCGCCGATCGCGATCAGCACGATCCCGACCCACACGCCCACGGTTCCGAGCTTCCAGATCAGCAAGCCGCCGAGCAGGGTGCCGAACACCGCCCATCCCACGGCGCGCTGCCGCGAGACCTCGAGCTCGATCTCGAGCCGGCGCTTGTCGGCCTTCTCCGCGCCCTTCTCCGGCGCAGCCTTCTCCGGCGCGGCGGTCTTCTCCGCCTTGTCCGCCTTGTCCGCCTTGTCCGCCTTGTCCGCGGCCTTGCTGGCCGCGTCCGCCTTCAGCTCGTCAGCCTTCTCCGGCTGGTCGTCCTTCTCCGCCTCGCTCGGCTCTGCCTTGTCGGTCACCGCAGGTTCCTCAGCTGCGTCGCCAGTCTCGGGTGAGGTCTGCGACACGGGTTTGGATCTCGTCGAGGGGGACATGGACCAGTCGCCGAGAGGTGACGACCTCCGTTCCATCTACCACGACGTCCGTAACTGCGCGAGGAGACAGCGCATATACGACGTTCTTTTCCAGCGCCTGGACCGGCCACAGCGATGGATCGTCGAGGTCGAGCGCCACCAGATCGCACCGGAACCCGGGAGCGATCGCGCCGACCGGCAGCCGGAGCACCTCGCCGGCCGTGCGCGTGCCGAGCGCGAAGCAGGTCTCGGCGTCGATCGCCTGGCCATCGACGCGATGGACCTTCTGGAGCAGCGCCGCCATCCGCATCTCGTCGAACACGCTGACCCGGTTGTTCGAGCAGCCGCCGTCCGTGCCCAGCCCGACCCGCACGCCGCGGCCGACCAGATCGACCAGGTCGGTCACGCCGTCGCCGAGGAACATGTTCGAGCCCGGGCAGTACGCGAGCGAGCTGCCGCGCTCGGCGAGCAGGGCGCGCTCGCCGGCATCGAACCAGCAGCCGTGCACGGCGATCATGTTCGACATGTCCACGGGCAGCGCCGCGATCGCGTGGAGCGGCCGCGCGCCGAACCGCTCGAGCGACTGGTCGACCTGGTACTGCTCCTCGGCCAGGTGGATGTGCCACGGCACACCGGCATCGCGCGCGCAGCCGGCGCCCGCCTCGATCATCGCCGGGGTCGCGCCGTGCTGGCTGTGCGGCGCGGGCTGCACCGAGGTGAGGAACCGATCGCGATCCTGGTAGTGGCGCGCCAGCTCCTCGAAGTTCGCGATCGCCTGCGGGAGGGTCTCGCGGTACGACGCCGGCGCGCCGTCCCAGTCGTAGAAGCAGCGCGCCAGCACGATCCGGATGCCGAGCCGGCGCGCGGCCTCGATCGTCGCCGACGCGTTCGTGTTGCCCTGCGCGTTCAGATAGTAGAAGTCGCACACGGTGGTCACGCCGTGCAGCAACATCTCGCCGAACGCGAACAGCGCGGCGGTGCCCATCTCGTCGGCGCCCAGCCGCGGCGAGTAGCGGTACAGCGCCTGCTCGCGCCATTGCAGGAACGGCAGGTCGTCGCCGATGCCGCGCAGCAGCGACTGGAAGCTGTGGTTGTGGGTGTTGACCGTGCCGGGCACCATCGCGCGGCGCGACCAGTCGATGCGGCGCGCCCCGGCGGCGCGAGGATCCGCGAGCACGTCGGCAGGATCGCCGACCCGCGCGATCGCGCCGTCGATCGAGAGCACCGCGGTGGCGCCGCGCGCGTGGTCGGTGATCGCGCGATCGGCGGTGATGACGACTGCAGTCATGGTGGCCTCGGAGAAGATCGCCCCGACCCTACAACATCGCGCGCGTGTCGGCGCGTGGTGGCGTGCTAGGGTCGCCGCGTGGACGACTTGCTCGAGGACGTGCGCGCCGGTCGGCTCGATCCGATCTACGTGCTCCACTCCGAGCACCCGGTCCTGATCGAGCGGGTGGTCTCCGCGATCCGCGACGCCGCGGTGCCGCCCGCCGCGCGCGGCTTCAACTACGACGTCGTCGAGGGCAAGCCGAGCGCCAGCCGGATCGTCTCGCTCGCCCAGACCCTGCCGATGATGGCGCAGCGCCGCATGGTGTACGTGCGCGATCTCGCCGGGCTGCCGAGCGACGAGGCCGAGCCGTTGCTCGCCTACCTCGCCAAGCCCAACCCGAGCACGGTGATCGTCGCGGTCACCTCGAAGCTCGACAAGCGGGTCAAGCTGTTCGCGCAGCTGTCCAAGAAGGGGCTGCTCCACGTGCTCGAGGCGCCGCGCCAGCTCGGGCCGTGGGTGCGCGCCGAGGCCCAGCACGCCGGGGTCAAGCTCGAGCCCACCGCGATCAACCGCCTGATCGACGCGGTCGGCAACGATCTCTCGCGGCTCGCGCTCGCCGTCGAGCAGCTCGGGTTGTACGCCGGGCAGCGCGCGGTCACCTCGGACGATGTCGACGAGCTGATCGCGGATACCCGCGAGCGCTCGGTGTTCGAGCTGACCGACGCGATCGGCGCCGGCAACCGGGCGCGCGCGCTCGCCGCGGTGGCCTCGCTGTGTGATCAGCGCGAGAGCGCGGTGGGCGTCGTGGTGATGCTCGCGCGGCACATCCGCCAGATGGCGCTCGTGCACGCGCTGCGCGCCGCGAACACGCCGCGCAACGAGTGGGGGCCCAAGCTCGGCGTGCCGCCGTTCATCGTCGACAAGATCGCGAGCCAGGCCCGCGCCTATTCGCCCGAGGCGCTGGCCAGCGCGGTCCGCCAGCTCGCGTTCGCCGATCGCGCGCTCAAGGGCGACCAGACCCTGACCACCCAGCTGCACCCGTTCACCGGGCCGCAGATGAAGGCGCTCGGCAAGGAGCTGGGTGAGCGGATCATCCTCGAGCACGTGGTCGACGAGATCGTCCGGCTCGCCGGCTGATCTCGCGCGGCTCAGTCCAGATCGGCGTCGATCTCGATCGTCACGTCGTCGCGGCTCGGGCGCGCGGCGGGTGGCGCAGGCGGGCGGGGCAGGGCGATCGCCGGCTGGGTCTCCTCGCCGCTGATCCCCATGTCCTCGAACGGCCGGCGGTACTCCGGCGGCAGCCGCGCGAACCGCTGCGAGAGCGACGAGCGCGGCACGAACAGCTCCTCGCGCCGGCCGTCGCCGATGTCGCGCTTGAGCACCAGCTCGCCGGACATCCGGCTCTTCTCGCGGATCGTGCGGGCGAGCGGCGTGAGCTGCTGGAGCAGCTCGAGCGGGACGATCCGCGGCTCCTCGAGCTCGGTGAGCGGCTTGCCGCCGAACGTCAGATCGACCAGCGCGCGCTTGTGCACGAGATCGCGGAGCGCCGCGTTCGCGCGCTCGGCGAGCTGGCGGACCGGCGCGACGTCGTCGGAGTCGAGCGGGTTCGGATCGCCCTCGGCGTCGCCCGCCGCGCTGATCGAGACCCAGGTCGCGCCCGCGTCGCTGACCGCGAACCGCAGCCCGGTCGACGCCTTGTTCGGGTTCTCCTTGAGCGTGACCACGTGCTCCTTGGCGGTCCGCTCGAACGCCACCATCACGTACTTGCCGAGGTCGACCGGCGCCGGCTTGGCCTTGCCGAATACGCCCTTCTTCATCATGTGCACGACCACGCCCTCGGCGAGCTGCTCGACGCGGATCGGCTGGCGGTACGGATCCGGGGTCAGCGCGAACGCCGCGGTGATCCGCCCCGCCGTCGCGACCGCATCGGCCGCCGGCTCGCCGCCTCGCACGTCCCACGACATGATCCAGCTCGACTTCGGCAGCTGCTGGGTATCGAAGAACGGGCGCAGCGCCTGGACCACCGCGTCCGCCGAGGTCTTCGGCAGCGCCTGGGCATCCATGGTGCGCACCCGCGCGTCGACCTGGGAGCGCGCCTCGGCGATCGCGGACCGGGCGAGCCCGGCGATCTTCTGCGCGACCGCCGCGGTCACGCCGGACTTCTTGTCGGGCGGGATGTGCGGGGCCAGCGCGCTGATCAGCGACTTCTCGAGATCATCGAGCCGCGCGAGCTCGCGATCGCCCTCGCGCCGGCCCTCGCGTGCTCGCTCGCGCCGGGCATCGAGCTCGGCCAGCGGCACGAACGCGTTGGTGCAGGTCTCGACCGCCGTCGTCAGCGTCTCGATGAAGTTCTCGTCGAGCGGAAACGGCGTGCCATCCCCATAGCGGTACATGGCGGCATCCTATCACCGCCGTCGAGCAGGCAAAAAATCTAGTAGTTGCCCTGCAATCCGAGCTGGAGCACCACCGCGTCGATCAGGTGGTTGCCGTACAGGAACTGGCGATCGATGCCCATCGGGTTGTCGGCGAGGCTGTCGGCCGCGAGGTTGTCGATCAGCAGCACGTCGCCCTTCACGTGCAACTGGAGCTTGTCGAACATGCCCCACACCGGGCGATCGCCGCCGACCGAGATCACCGAGAGCTTGGCGCCGATCGTCGCGTTGCGCACCGGCGAGAGCTCGCGGTCGCCGGTGAAGTACTCGCCGGCGGTCGACTCGGTCAGGTAGTAGAACGCGTCCTTGAAGAAGGTCGCGGCCTGCTGCTGGTAGACGCGCGCGTGGACGCGCAGCAGCAGCGGCTTGCCGATGTACTGCGAGTACGCGAGCCCCACGTTGCCGGCGACCACGCCCCAGGTGTCGTCGTAGAACCGCGCGTCGAAGTGCGCCGCGCCCTTGAGCGCCGGCAGGTAGCGGTTGATCCGCGCCGAGATCGACCACCGCGCGCGGGTATCCGGGATGTGCTCCTGCGGCGCGTTCGGGCCGATCCGCACCCGGCGATACGGGTTCGACTGGAAACCCTCGAGGATCTGGCCGAACAGCGCGACCTGGAGGTTCATCGTCGGCGACAGGTTCTGGGTGATCGTCGCCTGCGCGGTGTCGATCGAGAGCTTCTCCCACTGGGTCTGGACCACGCCCATCACGACGTGGTCCTCGCCGCGGATCACGCCGGGCTTGTCGCACGGATCGTCGCCGGTCAGCGCGCGCGCCTCGAGCGGCCGGGTCTCGTCGTTGTCGCGGTTGCAGATCAGGTCCGAGCCGTGGGAGTAGGCGAGGCCCACCGTGGTGTTGCGGCCGGGCAGGTCGATCGACGCCGAGCCGCCGAGCTGGCGGCTGAGGTAGTCGCGCTCGGTGCCGAACGTGCCCGAGAACGCGATCCGCGAGCGCTTGCCGCGGAACCCGAGCGCGATCGTGCCCTCGTGGCGGACGTCGGAGAACTTGGTCGCGCCGGTCGTCGCGTCGACCTGGTACACGGTCGCGGTCGCGCCCGAGACCACGTCCGCGGCGTAGCCGACGTCGAGCGTGACGAACCGCCCGAGGTCCACGCCGAACAGCGCCTGCGGGTGGATCACGGTCAGCCCGCCCTTGCCGCCATCGCGCTGCTCGGCGAACAGCGCGGTGGAGACCTCGGCTCGATCCTCGGCGCGCGCGGCGCGGCCCCCAGCGCAGAGGGCCAGCGCGGCGAGCGCGGTCAGTTGCAGCCGCATCCGCCTCCTCCAGCGCCCTTGCCACCGGCCGCGCCCTCGCGGTTGGTGCGCACGTGCTCGTCGGACGAGGACTCGTGCGGATCGTCGTCGAACACCATCACCG
The DNA here is from genome assembly GCA_051952595.1 of Kofleriaceae bacterium. Classification (GTDB taxonomy): domain Bacteria; phylum Myxococcota_A; class Polyangia; order Haliangiales; family Haliangiaceae; genus JABFXX01. The sequence goes on along the minus strand of JBQCJR010000283.1, from coordinate 2,767 downwards.
GATCGGCGAGGAACTGCTTCTCCGAGGCCCGCACGGCGTGCCGGCCGCAGCCAGCAGCGGCGGCGGCGGACAGAGACGCGACGAGCAGCAGGGCTTGGGTGCGCATGTGGACTCCTAGAAGAAGATCGCCAGGCCGCCCGAGTACTCCTGGCCGTTGCTCGCCTTGTTCTGATCGAACAGCGACCAGTTGCGAGCATCGATCCGGAGCGTGATCTGCTTCTTGAACGTGATCTCGAGGCCACCGCCGGCGCCGAGCGCCATCAGGGTCTCCTTCTCGTCGATGAAGTTGTCGGCCTTGGGCCGGATGTACGCGGCGCCGAGCCCGATGCTGACGTACGGGCCGATCACCGCTCCCGGCGCGAGCCGCAGCACGAACCCGAGCCCGGACAGGAAGATGTCCTTCTCCGAGCGCGGCGATAGCCCGCCGAACGCCTCGAGCGCCCAGTACGGATCGATCAGCCACGACGGCCGCAGCAGGAACACGCCCTCGCGATCGAGGATGCCGGCCGAGAACGACAGCCCGACATCAGCGTACGCGACCGGCGACGGACCGAGCAGCGTGCGCTTGATCGCGCGGCCCATCCGGGTGAACGCGCCGGGCTCGCTCTCGGGCCCGACGTCGAACGGGAACACGAGGTCGCCGAGGATCCAGCCGGTCGTCCCATCCTCGAGCTCGATCTTGAACCAGTAATCGCGCGTGCCGCGCTCGAGCACGGTGAACACCTGGTTGCGCTCGGCGACGTACACCTCGCGGTACGCCGGGCTCGGCCCGGTGTACACCGACGCCTTCTGCGCGATCACCCGCAGGTAGGCCTCGGCCTCGGCGCGCCCGGCGAGGCAGGCGACCGCGATCGCGGCCGAGATCCAGATCCGCGCGCCGGGCACTATTCGAACCAGCCCAGGAAGACAGCCACCGCCGGATCCGACGGCTGAAAGATGTCCATGCCGCCGTGCGCCTCGATGCCGGCGAGCGGCTTGGTGAGGAACTGGCTCGCGTTCGGCGTTCCGCAATTGAGGTAGACCTGGGTCTGGCGGTAGTTGGCGGCGAAGTCGACCGGATTGGTCGTGAAGCTGAGCGCGTTGCCGCCGCCGAGGTCATGGCAGCCACCGGCGCGGGTGCATCCCATCGGGTTGCCGGGGCGAACGAAGCTCGGCCACACCTCGCTCTCGAAGTACTCGATGCCGCCGCCCGGATTGCACAGCCCGACGCCCTCGGGCGCGTCTCCGAGATCCACGGTCGGACATCCCGTGAGGGAGCCCAGCGTGGCGAGCGCGGTGATGCACGGTGCGCTCCAGGCAGCGATCTGCGACCGCCGTGACCGGTGGTGTCCCATCCCTACGCGTACGTTACACCTGTTCTGACGCCGGCCGCCACGCTTGCGACCGATCGCTGCGGGCGAGTAACCTCGGTCGCAGTGTCAGAAGGAGCGTCCCGTCCTCCGTCGGGTGCCGGCAGGCCGGCGGCGGTGATGCAGACACCGCAGCGCGGATCACAGTCGGCACCACCACCGCCACCGATCCCCGAGCGCCATCGCAGCCTGGTGCGGATCGATGTACCGCCCGAGCCGCGCGCGATCCGCAGCCCGCTGGTGGGGCGCGCCGACCAGCTCGCCACGCTCGAAGAGGTGGTCAGCCGCGCGATCGATTTCCAGGCGCCGCAGCTGGTGACGGTGGTGGGCAACCAGGGCACCGGCAAGACCCGGCTGATCAACGAGTTGATCACGCGGCTCGCGGCGAACGCCGAGCAGCCGTGCCGTGTGTTCCACGGTGCGGCGGAGCGCGATGCCGCGCACAAGCCCGTACGCCTCGCCGCGATGACCACGCTGTTGCGCGATCGGTTCGAGCTGACCCCGAACCCCGACGAGGCCTCGCGGCTGCGCTTCGCTCACGAGATCCGCACGGTGATGGGCTCGGATCAGGTCGCCGAGATGCTGCACTTCCTCGGCGGGTTCGTGGGGCTCGAGTTCCCGCCGACGCCGTTCCTCCGCGCGATCATCGAGAACCCCAAGCAGCACATCGACGTGGCGCGCACCGCGCTGCGCCGGTTCATCGAGATCGACGCAGGGCACAGCCCACTCGTGCTGGTGCTCGACGATCTGCAGTGGGCAGATCCCGAGACGCTCGCGCTGATCTCCGACCTGACCGCGGGGCTCGGCGGCTCGCCGGTCGTGCTGCTCACCGCGGCGCGCCCGGAGATGCTGGTCCACGCCGGCGGGTGGGGCGAAGGTGCGGTCGATCACGAACGGATCGATCTGCGCAACCTCGAGCCCGATGACGCCGAGCAGATGTTCCGCCACCTGCTCGCGCGGGTCGCCGCGATCCCGGACGACACCGCGCAGGCCTCGGTGGAGATGACCGGTGGCAACCCGGCGTTCCTCGAGCAGCTGGTGCGGCTGTTCCTCGACAACGGCACGATCGACGCCTCCGGGCCGCGCTGGCGGCTCGATCCCGACCGCGCGGCCGCGACCGAGCTGCCGATCTCGATCGAGGAGGCGATCGAGGCCCGGATCGCCGCGCTCGAGACCGAGGAGCGCGAGCTGCTCGAGAAGGCCGCGGTGTTCGGCAACGTGTTCTGGGTGTCGGCCGTGATCGCGCTGACGCGGCTTGAGAAGCCCGCGCCGGCGTCGGAGCCGAACCCGCTCGAGCTCGAGTGGGGCAACGGCGAAGACGTCCGCCGCCGCGTCAGCGACCTCATCTACATGCTCGCCGACCGCGACTACCTGTTGCCGCTCGACGCGGATGACTCGTCGATTCCGGGCGACGTCGA
>JBQCJR010000282.1:0-2870 GCA_051952595.1 Kofleriaceae bacterium | reverse complement strand
CTCCGCTGGTTCGACGCGCGTCCACCGAATCAGCGCGGGGTCACCCTGCCACGTTCGAATCAGATCTTGGCCTCACAAGCCGCGCGAACGACCCGCACCCGCATGTCCTCGGAGGGCAAGCCCGCGGAAGCGGTGCGCAGCTCGTCGAACGTAAGCGAGCGCATCTTCGCGATGTAGGACGGACCACACTCGAGCGCGACGACATGACTCGCGAGACGCTCGCGGTACTGGTTTATCGCGTCCGGCGAGCAACAGCACACCCGCGTGTCCGAGTCCAACCACCCGCAGGGACACGGGTTCGCGGACGCGACCACCATCGGACGAGTCCGCGGGGACATGCGCCACCAGGCGGCGGCCAGGTCCTCGAGCGCCGAGCGCCGGAACTCGGTGATCTCGTCCAGGAACAACACGCCGAACCGCGCCAGTCCGAGCTCACCGACTCGCCCTATCGGGCTACTGGGGAGCGAGTGCCACACGTGTGACGGGCCGAGCGGTTGCTGGCACCGGCACGAGGTGGACGCGCGCCATTCACCACAACGATAGCGAAACGACAGCCCGACACCGACCAGCGCGTCTCGCGAGGTGGTGTAGTGGGGCGCGCGGCAGGGTGGGTTGGGGAACTGCGCCGGCGCCATCCCGACACCCTCGTACTCGGCGGTCAGCCAGCATCGCGCGTGGTCGTCGAGCGCCGGAAGGATGGTCGGGATCCGGCGGGCGATCATGGTCTTCCCAGCCCCCGGAGGCCCGAGGAGGAGCAGCACGCCGGGCTCGCCAGAGACGTGGCGGATGGTGGCCTCGAGCACGGTCTCGAGCGCCTGGCGTTGTCCACGAACCTCGGCGAAGTTGATCTGGTTTGTCTGATTCATCGGTGACTCCATCTCTTAGGGTTCCTCACCCGTCGACCAATACAACACTCGAAGATCTCTCCATTCGCGGGTCAGCGCTCGCCATCTCGGTCACACCAACCTCGCGACGTGCGGTCGCGAGCGAGTTGTGGTTGCGGTACGCCTGCCAGCACCCGAGGCTCGGCGCCCAGCGGAACCCGGCGCGCTTGAGGCGCTCGCGAACCTCCGTCGGAGGCTTGCCCGGGTAGTACAGCCGCACCCGGTTGTCCGCGGGGTTGTCCTCGAGACGAGCGTGCTCGCCAGCGACCTCCGATGCCGGCGTCGCCTTGGCTTCGGCCAACTGCGCGAGGCGCTCCTTCATGCGGCGGATGTTTGCGTTGCTGTTGGTCAGCTCGTAGTTCGCGAACCCGACGCGACCGAGCGCGTCGGGCTTCAGGAGCTCGCCGGCCAGCGCCGGGGAGAATCCGAGATCGACCAGCGCCGCGATCTGTACCTCCGGGCCAGCCTTGGCGTGCTTCCGGATCGCGGCGTTCGCCGCCTTGTACCGTTTTTGGCGCGCCTCCACCTCGGAGATCTTCGCCTCGAGCCGCTCGAGCGCGTCCGCGTCACCCGAGGCTATCGGCTGCAGTTCCGGGGTGAGCACCTTGCGGATCGCCGCGATCGCGCGCGACCGGTATTCGATCAGCTCGGTGGTGCGGGCGTCCGCCGCGTCGACGCGCCGCGCGTTGCGCGCAACGGGAAACTTTGAGGCGCCGGCGATCATCGTCGACATGCAGCGGGACTTCGCGGCGAGCATCGCGACGTAGCGCGTCCGATAGCCCTCGCGGTAGCGAGGAAACTCCTCGGCGAGCGCGGCACGCTTGACATCGGTGTCGGCGAGCGCGGAGAGCGTCTCGAGATCCTGCGCGAGCTGTCGGGCGTAGGCGTCGCGCTCCTGATCCCCGCGCCGCTCGGGAACGTGCGAGGTGCCCGCGTGCGCGGCGCGGGCGACGTCGAGCGGGATGTCGGAGAGGAACTCCTCGTGGGTCATGCTCGCTCGTCTATGCGGGTCGCGTGCCACGGAATCCTGGACTTGCTGGTTCGTCGCAACATCTTGAGATCGCGTACACATCGCGAGCGCGGTTGGCCAAACGGCGCGCGAAGTCCAGGAGAAGTGTGGTGCAAGAGCAACGCGATCCCGTGGTGATCCGGAGACGGGTTCGAACCGCCACGCCTCGACGGAGAGGTGTATCCGGATCGCAACGCTGGCCGGTGTGTCTCGAGCGGGAACGAGCAGGGCAGGGCAGGGATTGCAACCGGTTGGGCGAACACGCAAGAATCCTGGACATGGCACGAGGCTCGCTAGGACTCGGGGCATGATGCGCTACAACAAAGCCGGCAAGCCCACCACGGTCGCCGTCGCCGAGGCGATCGAGCGGATGCGCGATGTGCTGTTCCGGGAGTACGGCATGGATTTCGCGTTCTCCGTCGTTGCGCGCGGAGCGGTGCTGGCGGCGGCGGACACGCAAAACCGGATCATCCACGCGGTCACGTGCTCGCGCTCGGAGAGCTAGATGTCACGAGCCCGGACATCGGAGGCCTACAAGCGCCGCGTCGACGCGCTCGCGCGACGGCTCGTGATCGCCGCGCTCGGGTGGACACCCGAGCCCGAGAACTGCCCAGGCGAGCGCTACGCGGCCACGTGCGACGAGATGCTCTCGTGGTTGCGCGAGTCACAACCCGCGCTTGCCGCACGCATCGAGAATGCGCGGTCCATCGTGCTGCGCCCGTACTACGCCAAGGCGATGTCCGGTCACGACAGTCACGAGTGCGGAGGTGGAAGGTGATCGACAAGCATGCCTATGGACAACGCGTGCGCTGGAAGGCCGGCGGCTCTATGCGCGCTTGGGCGGGTGATATCGTCGGCGAAATCGTGCCGCAACCCATTGGGACTACCGGTGTGCCACCACCCAACGGTGTCTACGTGCTCTGGCGCAAGTTGCGGGAGCCAATGGCGTGCTTTCTCAATGATTTGGAAGTGGCCCA
>JBQCJR010000281.1:0-9914 GCA_051952595.1 Kofleriaceae bacterium | reverse complement strand
TCGGGCACCGGCGAGGTGCGCGCGCCGGTGCGTAGCGCGACCGCCTCGTCGGGCAGCCGCAGGCCGGCCAGCTCGGCCTCGGCCTCGGGCGGGAGCTCGTGCGCGAGCGTATCGAGCGCGGTGGTCGACACGGTGATCCGCCGCGCGTAGGTGATCAGGTGCACCGCGTGCTCGGCGGTGAGTGGATCGACGTTGGGCTCGGCGAGCAGCTGCTCGAGCGCGGCCTCGGCGGCGCCCACCGCGACGCCCGCGGCGCGCCGCGCGTCGACGATCTCGCGCGGCGGCGGCGCGGTCACCGGATCGAGCGAGCCGAGCACGAGATCGACGTAGCGATCCACCGCGGCCTCCATCGCCGCGACGGCCGGCTCGACCCGCCGCCGCTCCGACGACGGGAACACCAGGAAGGACGCGAGCAGCGCGATCCCGCCGCCGACCAGCGCGTCGCCGGTGCGCGCGAGCGCGTCCCACGAGTTGCCGGGGTTCGGCGCGGTGAGCAGGAGGAACGGCGGGGTGAGGAACAGCGTGAACAGCCGGAAGCTGCGCGGCCGGGTGACCACCGCCGCCATCGACAGCGGGAACATCGCGAGCGCGAGCATCCACGGCGCGCGGATCACCAGCGCGATCGCGAACGCCAGCGCGCAGCCGAGCACCGTGCCCACGAGGCGCTCGACGAGTCGCTGCCAGGTCGCGCCGGAGTACGGCTGGAGCACGATCAACGTGGTCACCGTCACCCACGCGGTGTGGGTGGGCGAGACCGCGAACGCGACGAGCGTCGCGACCGCGACGGCGATCCCGGCGCGCACCGCGTGCTGGAAGAACGGCGAGCCCGGATCGATCGCGTCGCGCAGGTTGCGCACGAGCGCGCGCAGCGCGAACGCCGGCCGGCGCTCCGTGCCCTCGGCGGCGGGGATCGTCGGCCACGCGGTCTCGGGCACCGCGGCGACCCGGCGCGACGCATCGGCGTCCTCGCGCAGCCGCGCGAACAGCTCGCCGATCGTCAGGTGCGCGTGGTGAGGCGTGGCGGTGTGGATCGGCGCGATCGAAGGCGGCGCCGTCGCCGCGGCGTGGGGCGTGCGGGTCAGCACGACCAGCCGGAGCTCGTCGAACCGCGCCGCGAGATCGTCGAGCGCGGCCTCCCACCGCGGATCGCGCGCGGCCGGCGGCAGGGCGCGCAGCTCCTCGGTGAGCGTGATCAGGTACAGGAACTGCTGCTCGGCGAGCCCGAGCAGGATGCGCAGCGAGCTGCCGGTCGTCGATTCGCCGGAGCGCCGGGTGCGCAGCAGCATCGCGGTGTGCCGCGCGCTCTCGAGGATCGCGCGGACCCGGCGCACGTGGGTGCGGGCGAGCACCAGCCAGCGCGGGTCTTGCTCGCCCGCGCCGTCGTGGGCGATCGCGCGGATCGCGCGGATGTACGCCGCCAGCTCCTCGCTCGCCAGCCCGAGCTCGCGGCGGAGCGGCAGGTGGGTGCGGATCGGCCACACGATCGACGACAGCACCAGCGCGACCCCGGTGCCGAGCGCGAAGTACAGCGCGTCGCCCGGCGGATCGGCGTGTGGCTTGCCGGCGGCGATCACCGCCGAGACCGCGAGGATCGTCCCGAGCCGCGCGCCCGCGTCGCCGAGCGATCGCATCAGCGAGCCGGTGAACGCGATCGCCGCGAGCCACACCACGACCAGCGGCGGGAACGGGCCGATCAGCTCGCCGACGAACACCAGCGCGGCGCCGAGCAGGCTGAACAGCGCGAGCACGCCGATCCGCGCCCGCCGCGCGCCGCCCGGATCGACCAGCGTGCCGAGCCAGCCGCCGATCGCGAGCATCGCAAGCTGGTAGCGCCCGGTCGCCGCGGCGAACCCGAACGGCACCACCGTGGCGAGCGCGGCGCGGATGCCGGTCGCGAGATCGGGGAGCAGCACGGCGAACGAGGCGCGCGCGCCGCGGATCGGCTCGCGCATCGGCTCGGGGATCGGGAGAAGCGGTGCGCGGCGAACGGGAGTCACCGGCGGGTCGACAGGCACCCGGAACCATACAGCGCGCGGCGCGAGCTGGCAGATCGTATCGAGCCGGAGCCGCCGAGGCGCCGTGCGAGCGTGGTCCGTCGTGCCGGGTGAACATCGATCGGTCGCGCGGCGCGCGATCCGGGGGCACGCCTGCGCGTGGCTGGGCGGCTTTCTGAGCGCCTGCTCGGGCGTCGGCGGAGCGCCTGCGCCCGATGCGCACGAGCCGGGGTGGGCGCGCTACGAGATCGCGCGCGGCGCGCACGACGCGATGCTGATCGATCGCGAGCCGAAGAACCCGATCGACGGCGTGACCAGCGTCGTCGGGCGCGACTACGAGCTCGCGCTCGATCCCTCGGCGATCTACGAGCTGACCGAGCCGGTCGAGCCCGAGGACCAGCTCGACTGGAATTGATCCCAGCCGCGGAGCGGCTGCCGGACGCGCAGCGGACGGGGCGGGCGAAGCCCAGCCGGAGCAATCCGAGCCGCAGGCGAGGAACAAGTTGCCCGGGCTGTCGGACTGCGGCGACATCGATCTCTCGATCAACGGCCTGATGTTCGGCTGGCGATGGCGGCTCGACGTCGCGCCGCCGCGCCTCGAGATCACCGCGTACGCGAACCACGATGGCGTCCACCTGACCGCGCCCGCGCCGCTGGTGACGCTCGACGCCGACGACCTCGCCGACGAGCAGCCGCTGCGCTACCGGGTGTACCGCGAGCCCTCCGCGTACCGGTTCGCGATCGAGGGCGTGGTGCGCGATCGGCCGATCCAGGCGGCGGCGATGCTGCCACGTGGATGCACCGCGTTCCCGATCGACGAGATCGCGTGGGCGGCCGGGTTCTACTTCGGCGGCACCTCGACGGCGCCGCACCAGATCACGGCGCGGATCCGCGAGGCGGCGTGGCGGTGATCGCGGCGCGGCGGAACGTCACGACCAGCACGTCGCGGTAGGCGGCGCGCGCGGGATCGACCGGCTCGACAGCGGTGACCCCGTGGAAGACCCGCGCGTCGTCGACCAGCGCGGCATCGAACGGCGCGGCGAGCGTGAAGCTGCCGAGCTCGTGGCCATCCGGCGCGTGGATCGACGTGGTGCCGCTCGCGATGTTGCAGCGCTGGATCAGGAGCACCAGCACGTAGTCGACGCCGTCGCGGTGCATGCCCTCGGGGGTCGGCTGCGCGTCCTCGCCGGCCCGCGCCTCGATCCGGAACTGGTGGAGCTCGATGTCCCACGCGGCGGCGTCCGGCGCGAGCCCCTGGAATGCCTGGTGGCACCACGCGAGGATCGTGGCGAGGCTGTGCGACGCGCCGCTCTCGTCGGTGACCGGCTCGAACCAGCGCTCGATGCCGCCGTTCAGCGGGTTGTATTCGCGGCTCTGCCAGTGGGGGCCGTGTGGCCGGCGGGTGATGCCCGCGGGCGAGGCGGCGAACAGCGCGTGGCGCCGCCGGCGGTAGCGCCCGCCATCGGCCATGTAGCGATCGAGGTGGAGGTCGTTCCAGCTCGCGGCGAACGTGGCCCAGTCGTCGAGCGGACCGAGGCGGGCGAGCCGGGCGCGCATCTCGGCGCCGGCGACGAACGAGAATCCGTGCTCGCGCAGCGGAGCGGCGAGATCGGCCGGCGGGGGGACCACGATGGCGGCGAGGGTACCGGATCGGCGGCGCGGAGCAAGTCAACGCACGCCAGGCCACAGGCCGGGCATCATGCCGACCACGAACGCGCCGGCGTCCAGCGCGAGCGGAAAGCCGAACACGGCCTTGCAACCGGGGAAGTCGCAGGTGGAGACGCCCCACACGAGCGGCACCGCGATCGCGCCGGTCACCAGCGCGATCGCGAGCCGGGGCGGCAGCCGGGATCGCTCGGCGGCCTCGTCGCGGGCCTCCGGCGCATCGGGGGCGTGGTCCACCACCCGGAACCGCTGGTCGCGGACCAGGGCGAGCGCGCAGTCGACGTCGAGCTCGGGCGCGCCGCCCCGGCAGCGCTCGATCAGCTGCTCGACGACGAACACCTGCGACGTGCGATCTGCGATGAGCACCTGCTCGCGGCGGACCTCGATCGGATGATCCGGTGCGGCGACCGAGATCCGTCCGGCGTCGCGCAGCGCGGTGACCTGGGCGTAGAGATCGGCGCCGCTGACCGTGGGGCGCGCCGGGCGGGTGCACGCTGCGAGGGCGAGCGAGGCGAGCAGGGCGGCCAGGGCCGGCAGAGAGCGATGCACGTGTGGATCCTACGCGCGAGTAGGGGGGGTTATTCCTGGGAGGGCGCGCGCTCCTCGCCGGTCACGGGTGCCTCGACACCGCGGGCTCGCAACCGTGCGCTCGCGAGAGGGGTGCATTCGCGCTCTGCATGAGATGGATTGTCATTCTTCAAGGGTTCGCTCGAGGAGCTTGTTCCGATCAGAGGTGGATTCGCGTGTATGATTATCATGTGTAATCGTGAAGTAGCTTGATCGGTTTTTGTGAGCGGCAGTAGGTTGTCGTTCTGATGCGTCTCGGACTCTCGATCCTGGTCGCGGTGGCGGGTGCTGGAGCGATCGCCGTCCTGTGGGGTGCGTTCGGTGGTCGGGCGGAACGCGAGGCGTCGGCGCGCCGCATCGAACGCTTGCAGGCCGACCTCGACGAGCTGAAGGCCGAGTTGCGGCGGCGACCCGCCGGCGCGCTCGCCCGAGGCGCCGGGGAGCCCCGCGATGCCGCGTCGCTCGCGCGCCGCGAGGCCCGCGATGAAGTACAGCGCGCGATGGAGGAACAGCCCGAGCGCGATGCGGCGCGCTCGGAGCCGGTGACGCTCGAGCAGTCGCGCGCGTCGGTGGCGGGTGCGTTCGAGCAGGAGCGCGTCGATCCACAATGGAGCGCGGGCGCGAATCACGCGCTCGAATCGCTGGTGCGCGAGCACCTCCCAAAGGGGTCGCGCCTCGGCTCGGTCGAGTGCCACACGACGATGTGTCGGCTGGAGGTGATCCACACCGAGCACGAGGCCTCGAACGAGCTGCTCATGAAAACCTCTCGTGGCTGGCCGGGAATGCTGTTCGTGGCGAAGGACCTGCAAGAGCAAGGGCTGCGGACGGTCACGGTGTTCGCGTCTCGCGAGGGCCACCTGCTTCCGTTGGCTCCGCGCTAACTCGTGCGAAAGGATGAGGCGATGAGGAGAATGGGAAATCTTCTATTCGTGGCGTTGGTGGCTGTCGCGATAGGCTCGGGGACTCACGAGGCGCACTCCGGAACAGGCAATTCGCCGGGGTGGGCGATGAAGGCAGAGCGCAATTCCGACGCCCACTGTCTGGTGAGCGTGGGCTACGGCAGTCTCAAGAACGAATGCTCCTACCATGTCAACATGCATGGGATGCTGCCCACGGGTAGCGTGGGCTGGTATCAAGGTCGGGCAGTGGTGCAGGGCCCGCTGGGTGCCAATAGCTGGTGCCAGATGATCACGATCAACGGGCAGGGCAGCGCCGTCACCTTCGGACCGATCGTGCCGACCTCGACTGCGTCCTCGACAACCGGCTGGAATATCCTCGAGCTGGGCGAGCACTACGTGTGGTTATGGGCCAGTCTGACGTTCCGCTGCTTCCTCGAACCGGGCGGGGTTCTCAACGGGTACGGGACACACTCCGGCCACGAGCTCTGACGATCACCGCGATCGCCGGCTTTGGGCGGCGATCGTTCAGCCGGCCAGGTAGCGCGCGAGCACGCGCGTCATCAGCTCGGGATCGCGGCTGCCCGCCATCTCGCGCGCCGAGTGCATGCTGAGCATCGGGTTGCCGACGTCCACCGTCGAGATCCCGAGCAGCGTCGAGGTGATCGGGCCGATCGTGCTGCCACACGGCAGATCGGTGCGGTGGGCGTAGTGCTGCACCGGCACGCCCTCCTCGTGGCAGAGCTGGGCAAACATCGCCGCGGTCGCCGCGGTGGTCGCGTAGCGCTGCTGGGTGTTGGTCTTGATCACCGGGCCGCCGTTGAGCTGCGGCTTGTGGCGTGGCTCGTGGCGGCCGGGGTAGTTCGGGTGCACCGCGTGCGCCATGTCGGCGGAGATGCACGTCGAGCGCGCGCACGCCTGGTGGAACACCTCGCGGTTCGGCACCAGGCGCTCGAGCACCCGCGGCAGCACCGCGCTGCCCGCGCCGGCCGCGCTGTCGCTGCCGACCTCCTCGTGATCGAACAGCGCGATCACGCTGATCGCCGAGGGCCGCGGCGCCCGCGCGATCGCGGTCAGCGCTGCGTGGCACATCGCCAGGTTGTCGAGCCGCGCCGAGAAGATGAACTCGCCCGACTGGCCGCCGCGGGTCGGCGCCGCGAGATCGAACAGCATCAGCTCGCTGCCGACCACGCGCTCGACGGCGACCCCGGCGGCCTCGGCCACCAACGCGCCCAGCGAGCCGCCGCCGCTGCTCGAGAGGCCGAGCACCGGGGCGAGGTGTTCCTGGCGGTTCAGCACCAGCCCCTTGTCGTTGACCTCGCGATCGAGGTGGATCGCGAGCTGCGTGATGCGCAGCACCGGGCGATCGATCGCGACCAGCCGGTCGACGATCGCGCCGCGGTCATCGCGGACCAGCAGCCGGCCGGCCAGCCCGAGATCGCGATCGAGCCACGAGTTGAGCAGCGCGCCGCCGTAGACTTCGACGCCGAGCTGCGCGTAGCCCTCGATCGCGTACTCGGGGTTGGGCTTGAGCCGCAGGTTGGGGCTGTCGGTGTGCGCGCCCACGATCCGGAACGCCGTGCGCTGGTCCGCGCGCTCGGGCAGCACGAACGCGATCAGGTTGGTCCCGGTCGTCGTGACGTAGTAGGCCCCGGGCGGGAGCTGATCCCAGGGGTCGGTCTCGGCGAGCGGGCGAAACCCAGCCGCGTCGAGCCGGCGGCGTCCCTGCTCGACGGCATGGAACGGCGTGGGGGAGGAACCGAGGAACGACAGCAGATCATCGACCACGCCGGAACACTATTCGGTCTCGCGCGTGGGGTGTCGCTCGCGGGCGCGCGATCTCGGCGCACGCTCCCGCACGGGTGACCGGATCTCACCCGTGCGGCAGTGAGCCGGCCTCCGCGCTCCTGGCTAGCCTGGGCCATGAGATGTCGTCCGGTGTCGGTGGCGGTCGCGATGGCGTGCAGCGTGACCGCCGGTGCGTGTGGGTCATCCTCGCGAGTGGTCGCTCCGAGCGCGCCGCCTCCCGGCGAGCACGTCGGGCACGCCCCCGCGGGCGCGGCGGCGATGGAGTCGATCGCGACGCTCCAGGAGGGCGCGCAGCTGTTCGAAGGGTACGGCTCCTATCACCGCTCGATCACCACGGTGAACCCGCAGGCGCAGGTGTGGTTCGATCAGGGGTTGCGCATGCTCTACGCCTTCAACCACGACGAGGCGGCGCGCTCGTTCGCGCGCGGCGCGACGATCGATCCGTCGTGTGCGATGTGCTTCTGGGGGATCGCGTACGCGCTCGGCCCCAACTACAACGTGCCGATGCTGTCGGACCGGTTCGCGCTGGCGTGGGACGCGCTCGGCAAGGCGCGGGCGTTCGCGCACCGGTGCACCGCCGCCGAGCAGGCGCTGATCGGCGCGCTCGGTGCGCGCTACAAGGGCCCACACCCCCACGACGCGGTCGCGCAGGAGCCGCTGAACCACATCTATGCGGCGTCGATGCGGAGCGTCGCCCGCCGGTTCCCCGACGATCTCGACGTCCAGGTGCTCGCCGCCGAGGCGCTGATGGACGTGCGGCCGTGGAAGCTGTGGAGCCGGCACGGCGCGCCCGCGCCCGGCACGCTGCAGATCGTGCAGCTGCTCGAGACCGTGCTCGCGAAGGAGCCGTCACACCCCGGCGCGAACCACTACTACCTCCACGCCGTCGAGGCTTCGCCGGACCCGGCGCGGGCGCTGCCCTCGGCCGAGCGCCTGCCGTCGCTGATGCCGGCCGCCGGGCACATCCTCCACATGCCGTCGCACATCTATCAGCGGATCGGCCGCTACGCCGACGCGTCGGCCGCCAATCGCGCGGCGATCGACGCCGACCTCGCGTACCTGCGCAGGACCCGGCCGATCGGCTACTACCCGATGTACCTCGGCCACAACTACGGCTTCCTCGCGTACTCGACGTCGATGGAGGGCCGCGCGGCCGAGTCGCTCGAGGCGGCGGGCGCGTCGGCGCGGGCGTTGCCGCCGTCGATGCTCGCGATGATGCCGGGCATGGACTTCTTCGTGTCCGCGCCGCTGCTCGTGATGGTGCGGTTCTCGATGTGGGACCGGCTGCTCGACGAGCCCAAGCCCGATCCGAGCTATCACGCGATGACCGGGCTGTGGCTGCACGCGCACGGCATGGCCGCGGCTTCGACCGGGCGGATCTACCTCGCGCGCGATGATCTGCGCGAGCTCCAGCAGCTGATCCACGAGGTGCCCGCCGAGGAGCAGGCGTCGAACAACTCGACCCGCGCGCTGCTCCGGGTCGGCGCGAAGGCGCTCGAGGCGCGGATCGCCGAGCAGCAGCAGGCGCCCGAGGCGCTCCAGCTGTGGGCCGAGGCGGTCGCGCTCGAGGACCAGCTCGCGTACGCCGAGCCCGCCGACTGGTTCTATCCGCTGCGCCACTTCCAGGGCGCCGCGCTGCTCGAGGCCGGTCGGCCGCGAGAGGCCGAGCAGGTGTACCGCGCCGATCTCGAGCGCCACCCGCGCAACGGCTGGGCGCTGTCCGGCCTGCATGCGGCGCTCGAGGCGCAGGATCGGCTCGACGAGGCCGAGCAGGTGCAGGACGAGATCGACCGCGCGTGGAGCCACGCCGACGTCCCGCCGATCACCGCCGGCCGGTAGCGAGTGGCGCGGCGCGCGAGACCTGGCACAGTGGACCATGGATCTCGGCCTGCGCTCGAAGACCGTACTCGTCACCGGATCGACCTCGGGGATCGGCTATGCAGCGGCGCGCCTGTTCGCGCGCGAGGGCGCGGTCGTGCTCGTCAACGGGCGCTCGGCGGAGCGCGTCGCGGCCACCGTCGGCCGATTGCTCGGCGAGGTGCCGGGCGCGTCGGTGACCGGCGCGCCGGGCGACGTGTCGACCGCCGAGGGTACGCGCGCCGTGATCGCGGCCGCGGATAGCGTGGACGTGCTCGTCAACAACGCCGGGATCTTCGAGCCCAAGGCGTTCGAGGACATCCCCGACGAGGACTGGCAGCGGCTGTTCGAGACCAACGTGCTGAGCGGCGTGCGGCTCGCGCGGCACTACCTGCCGGGGATGATGTCGCGAAACTGGGGGCGGATCGTGTTCGTGTCGAGCGAGTCGGCGGTGCAGATCCCGAGCGAGATGATCCACTACGGCGTGACCAAGACCGCGCAGCTCGCGGTCGCGCGTGGGCTCGCCGAGCTGACCCGCGGGACCGGCGTGACGGTGAACAGCGTGCTGCCCGGCCCGACGCGATCCGAGGGCGTGGTGGCGTTCGTCAAGGATCTCGCGGTGCACCATCGGATCAGCGAGGCGCAGATGGAGCGCGAGTTCTTCGCGACCGCGCGGCCCAGCTCGCTGCTCGCGCGGTTCGCCACGCCGGACGAGATCGCGAACATGATCGGGTACGTCGCGAGCACGGCGGCGAGCGCGACGAACGGCGCGGCGCTGCGGGTCGATGGCGGCGTCGTGCGCGCGGTGCTGTAGTGGGCGGGGCGGGCGAGCGTGGGGCCCTACAAGCTGGTCTCGATCACGTCGATCGCGAGCCGCGTGACCGAGCCGAGGTACGCGAACGAGATCTTGTCGAACGTGTCCGTCGCCTTGTGGTAGTGCGGCGTGTGGTCGCCGCTGTTGAACTCCTCGCCGATCCCGACCGCGGGCATGCCGCGATCGAGGAACGCCTGGTGGTCGCTACGCGTGAACGTGTACGACGCGACCGGCACGCCCGCGGCGGCGCCGCGCTGCTGGTAGAGCGTGGCGAGCGCCGGCGTCGGTGACCACAGCTCGATCGCGCGATCG
>JBQCJR010000280.1:0-2198 GCA_051952595.1 Kofleriaceae bacterium | reverse complement strand
CGAGGTCGACCATGCCGTGCTCGAGCAGGAACTCGGAGCGCTGGAACCCGGGCGGCAGCTGCTGGCGGATCGTCTGCTCGATCACGCGTGGACCGGCGAACCCGATCAGCGCGTCCGGCTCGGCAATGATGATGTCGCCGAGTATCGCGACCGAGGCGGCGACGCCACCGGTGGTCGGGTGGAGCAGCACCGAGATGTAGGGCACCTTGGCCTCGCGCATGCGCGACCGCGCGGCGGAGGTCTTCGCCATCTGCATCAGCGACAGCACGCCCTCCTGCATGCGGGCGCCGCCGGACGCGCAGAACATCACGGCCGGACGGCGGTGGGCGACGGCGCGCTCGAACTGGCGCGTGATCTTCTCGCCGACCACCGAGCCCATCGAGCCGCCCATGAACTCGAACACGAAGAACCCGGCCTCGACGGGGATGCCCCCGATCGCCGCGGTGCCGGCGCGGTACGCGTCACCGGCGCCGACCTTGCGGGTCGTACCTTTCACCTGATCGACGTACTTCTTGCCATCGACCCGGAACCCCAGCGGGTCCGTGCTCTCGAGCACTCGGTCGTGCTCCTGCCAGCTCCCGGCATCGATGCTGTGCTCGATACGAGCCTCGATCGACATCCGAAAGTGGTGACTGCAACTCGTACAAACTCGGAGATTGCTCTCCAGGTCCGCCTCGTAGAGCGTCGCGTTGCAGCGCTCGCACTTGATCCAGATCCCTTTAGGGACTGACTTTTTCGGCTCCGCAGCGAGCCCTTGCGTTCTCGACCACCCGGCCATGGGCACGCTAGATACCAGAGGTGCAACGAGCGGTAAAGGCTTGGCTACGTGGCGGCCTCGGCGCTCCACGGATCTGGCAGTCCACCGGATTCGATAAAAATCACGCTGACTTTCTCTTGGGGCGTACAGCCCGTTCTGGTAAGCAACACTGAAAAGCAGCCCTTCTCGCTGGGGGCTAAGGTGTACTTACGTACCCCCAGCCGACTGTGAGGTCGCGATGTCTTCGGTTCTTGTCGTCAATGAAATCAGCACGGAGCGCGAGGAGATCGCGCGGGCACTCGAGGCGGAGGGGTTCACGGTCGTGCAGGCGGCAGCGCCTACGGAGGCGGTGCGGGAGATCTGGGGTGGTTCTTTCCTCGTGGCCATCATCTCGACGCTGCTGACCGGCACGTCGAGCACGGCGCTCCAGCAGCAGCTGGTCCAGATGGCGCCGGAGATCGAGACGTTGATCCACGGCAAGAACGACGAGATTCCCGCGCTCGTCCGCAAGGTCTGCCAGATCCGCGACGGCGAAGCCGCCGCTTGACCTCGCGGCGCCGAGCGCCGCGGTCACTGCGCGAACCGGTCCTTCAGGTTCAGGAACTCGAGGAACTCGAGGAGGCGTCCGACCTCGGGAACGATGAAGCCCTGCCCGTCGATCCCCGCGTCCTCGGTGGTCAACACGAGCCGGGCGGCGCGCAGCCGATCGACGACCTCGGAGACCTCGAGCTCGGGTAGCCCGACGCGCGCGGCGATGTCCTCGAGCAGGCTGGGCACGAGGATCGCCGTGCCCTGGTTGAAGTGCGCCCCGGCGAGCGCCATCTGCTCCTCGGCGAGGTGGCGCAGGCACTGCACCACCCGGTGGTCCGCCGTGGGCAGCAGCAACAGCTCGACGTGCTGGTTCGCGCTCTCGAGCCGGGTGGCGAGCGCCTTGATGATCCGCAGCGCGATCTCGGGGCGCGCCCGCAGCATCGCCTCGAACGTGGTTCCCTCGATGACGAGCAGCCGCGCGGCGGTCTTGACCACCGCGGTCGCCGAGCGCGGACGCCCGTTCAGGATCGCCATCTCTCCGAAGAACTCGCCGGGCTGGAGCACGGCGAGCACGCGCTCGGACTCGCCGACCTGGCGGCGGATCTCGATCTCTCCGTGTTGGACGACGTACATGTAGTCGCCGGGCTGGCCCTCCTCGAACAGCACGGTGCCGGGCGCGAAGTCATGGGCGAACCGATCCAGGGCTTCCACGGGAAGCATCCTCTCACGGAAGAAGATCCGGCGCGGCCCCGCCCCCGCCACACCCCCAAGCCCGGGCCGCCCCCCCCCCCCCACCCCCCCACGCCCCCCCGGCCCCCCCCCCCCCCCCCCCCCACACCCCCCCCCCCCCCCGCCCACCCCAACCCCCGCCCCCCCCCCCCCCCGGCCCGGGGGGGCCCCGCGACAAGTG